>JANOBV010000361.1:0-27283 GCA_031411835.1 Bacteroidota bacterium
CAATCGATGTACGCATTACAAAAGTTCCTTCCGTTTTTAAATTACAAAAATCGGAAATGTATTTTTTGACATCACGTTCCATTCCGCCGATCTTTTCAAGATGCGGCCGAAAGTTGTGTAATCGTTTTTTTGTTTGCTGAAAATTTTTCGTGGCAATTGCAGAAGAACCTACAACCGGATTGTTGCGGAACGAAAATTGACGCAATACATTTTTTGTATTCTTCTCTTTTTTCATTTTACTATTTCGTTCCCGGAACAAACATAAGATTTGTGTTCATGTTATGTTTAGTAATTTTACTCATATCTTACAATGAGCAAAATAATTCCGAATTAATTAATCGTTATTATTTAATTAATTGCTTTTAATATCTCTTAGTTAATGTACGATTTCGCAGAAGTACATAACTTCTTTTTTTTCTGAACACCTTTGGCGAAAGCCTTGTGGAGAGCGGTATTCAGGTGGTGGTGGTGTGTTTATTAATGATATTCAAATCTAACTAAATTGTTCCGAAAATGCAAGAGAAATAAGCCATTTCACAAAACGTAGCCGTAAAAGTGCTTTAAATGAGGGGTAAAGTGGGACAAAAACTTCGAGATTGAAGTAACTAAGCCTAACTTATGGTGTAAAAGAACTTGTCGGCAAAAAGAATTTTTGTTGCAACCTTACGTGTAAACGTTCCCCAATCTGGTCGCAATGAAAATTCTATTTTGCCAATTTTACTATTGGTATGATTAATTATTGTAGAATTAATTACAATTTATTTCGACAATAATTCGTGAACAATTAAATAAAATATTGTGTCAAAATACTGCATACTTACAAACGATGTTGAAACACACAGCATTTGGTTCAACACACTTCGTGATGAAACCGGAGTAAAAGTTTTGGAAGAAGGCATGCCTTTGTTGTTAGAAATTTATAAAAAATTTAACATCAAAAGCACGTTTTATTTTGTCGGCGATATGGCCGAAAAATTTCCTGATGTTGTAAAAATGATCTTACCATTTGGTCATGAAGTTGCATCGCATGGATGGACTCATGAAGTTGATCAAGCATTCGATGTACTTTCTTTTGAACAACAAAAAGAACATTTGATCCGTTCAAAAAATTTACTTGAAGACATCAGCAAACAAAAAATTGTTTCATTTCGCGCGCCCGCATTGCGTGTCAATCAACACACACCGCGTGCATTAATTGAAGCCGGATTTGAATCCGACAGTTCAGTTGCATCACAACGTTTCGATGCATTTCTTTCTTTCGGTGGATTAAAAAAATTGAATTGGTTACGCGCACCGCGATTGCCTTATCGAACAGATGCAGATAATCTTTTCAAGAAAGGAAATGGTCCGCTTGTTGAAATTCCACTTACTGCATTTCTTTTTCCATTCGTTGGCACTACACTACGTTTGTTTCCAAAGATCACATCGATGCAACAACGATTGTTCAATCTTGAATCAGGCATGAACAAAAAGCCGTTGGTATTCGATGTACATCCAAATGAATTCATTGACGAACACACCGAACATCGTGTAATAGCGCGACGTACCTCCAACCCTATCAAGTATCTCCTCAGCGACGTTATTCGTGGCAAGATGAAGGTTAAAAATCTCGGCAAAAAAGCCATTCCGCTATACGAAGATTTTATTGGGTATTATGTGGATCAGGGGTATGAGTTTTTGACGGTGAGGGATTATGTGCGGATGCAGATGTAGAATGAATCCTGATAGCTATCGGGATGAAAAATGAAAAATGAAAAATGAAAAATGAAAAATGAAAAATGAAAAATGAAAAAATCGGATTTTAATTTCAAACACAATTTTTCAATTCAATAACTTGACCACCGATATTTCGTCCCTATGGGACTTATGGGCGGTTTTAATTTGAAATGCCATTATTCCATAGGCTACCGATATGTCGTCCCTATGGGACTTTTGGGGTACATATATCATGAGTCTTTTAAGGTGGCAAGAAGGCAACACCTTGGCATCCCAATTAACAAAGCAATTCCCGTTGGGACAACATATCGGTAAAATGCAACCTATAATCGTACCCACGAGTCCCGCAGGGACAGCATATCGGTAACATACAACCTATAATCGCACCCCCAAGTCCCGTAGGGACAACATATCGGTAAAATGCAACCTATAATAGTACCCCCAAGTCCCGCAGGGACAACATATCGGTAACATACAACCTATAATCGCACCCACAAGTCCCGCAGGGACAACAAATCGGTAACTAGTCACAAGAGCAAACACCCCCCACTAGTCCCGTAGGGACGACATATCGGTAACCAGTGACAAGAGCAAACACCCCCCACAAGTCCCGTAGGGACAACATATCAGTAACAAGTCACCAGAGCAACCTCCCCACAAGTCCCGTAGGGACGACATATCGGTGCTAACCAGCATAATAAGAAGAAGTTCCTTTTCAAATCATCTCTTTGAAAATATAATTCTCATCGAAATCAATCTCAAACTCTTTCAAGAATTCAATATACTCCTCAATGAAAGTCGTTTTCATATGATGAATCTCTTGCTTTTGAATATAATCGATTACCCCCTTCACATCTCTCTTCTTATAAGAGAATGCACCATAGCCACCTTGCCACTCAAATTTAACAGGAAGAAAATTGTTTTCATTTATCCACTTAGAAGAGTTTGCTTTCACTTCTCGCATTAAGTCGGAGATGGATTGGGATGGACGCATTCCAATGAAAATATGAATATGATCAGGCTCGGAATTAATTGCTAATAGTTTGTGATCATTATTCTGAATAATCGATGTGATGTATTTTAAAAGTTGCACTTTAAAAGAGGGCAATAAACGAGCTTTCCTGTATTTAACAGCAAAAACAAATTGAATGTGAATTTGAGTGTACGTATTTGACATAGTTTTTGAATTTTTTTCAAATGAATAAAAAATCAAATCACAACGAACAAAACCGTCATTCTTTCGTATTATATGATGGTTTATTAAAGAGTATCCAAAACATTTATGCCCGCACAAGAAGTACTCGATTTCTATGGTTACAAAGGCTTCTTCGGAAAGCTTCGGTATGCGATCAAATTCGTGTGGCGTTTTTTTCTGGATAAGGTTGCCTTCTTTTGTTTTATCAAGAGCTGGAGAACTACCATTCATCGCTGGCGAGGAGTGAATATTGGTAAAGGTGTTTATATAGGTCACGAAGTGATGTTTGATCGTGTTTTTACCGATCAAATTTTTATTGGCGACAATACTTCAATTGGCGATAGATCGATCATTACTGCACATGCAAATATTCCTTCTGATACACGATTAAAAAAAATATATCCGAGACAAGTGATGCAAACGAGGATAGGAAAAGGAGTATGGATCATGCCGAATGTTACGATTGCACCGGGAGTTACCGTTGGCGATGAAGCTGTGATCGCTACAGGGTCCGTAGTAACAAAAGATGTTCCTGCGCGATGTTTGGTTGCAGGTGTCCCGGCTAAAGTGGTGAAAGACCTTTCCGGTCATGATGCTTTTAAGAGCTGATCAGCAATGAAGATCTTATTCTATTTACATCACCCTGCACACTTTCATTTGTTTCGTCATACGATTCGCAGATTGAAATCACTTCAACACGAGATCACAATCGTCGCTACAAAAAAAGACGTACTTGAAGAGTTGTTGAAATCTGAAGGCTGGGAATATGAAAATTTTTTACCGCACGGCAGAAAGGATAATAAATTCTCTATTGCACTCGGATTACTAAAACAAGATTTTAGATTACTTAGAAAGTGTATTACACATCGCCCCGATCTGTTGATAGGAACATCCACTGAAATTTGTCAGGTAGGATATTTACTTCGCATACCAAATATTTTTGTGAATGAAGATGATGCTGATGTAATTCCATTAGTGAAAAAACTTGCACACCCGTTTGCAAAATATTTACTCTCACCGGATGTATGTGACACGGGAATGCCGAATAAAACAATAAGTTATAAGGGCTATCACGAGCTTGCTTACTTACATCCAAATGTTTTTTCAGCAGATAAAAATGTTGTTAAAAAATATTTTAATCCGGATGAAAAATATTTCATACTGCGTTTTGCAAAATTAAAAGCGCATCACGATTCGGGAGTACAAGGCATAGACACTACAACTGCTTCGCGCTTGATTGAAACACTGAGCGCTCATGGCAAAGTGTACATCACTGCTGAACGTGAATTGGAAAAAGAATTTGAGCCGTATAGACTCAACATTAAACCTATTGATATGCATCATGTAATGGCTTTTGCTTCTATATATATAGGCGATAGTCAGACTATGGCTGCTGAAGCGGGTGTACTTGGTGTGCCATTCATTCGATATAATGATTTCGTTGGAAGGATTGGATACTTACGTGACATTGAAGACCACTTTCAACTTGGCTATGGAATTAAACCCGGAAATCCGGAAGTTTTACTCTCAAAAGTGAATGAGCTTTTAAATATGATTGACATCAAAACAATTTGGGAAAGGAAAAGAGCTAAAATGCTTTCGGAGAAGATTGATGTGACAGAGTATTTTGTTCGAATACTAGTGAATAGTAAGTGGCAAGTGGTAAGTGGTAATTAGCACTAAATAAACTTGGGAATTGTTCGCTTCGATTTCTTTTAAATACTAAGATCACTCTCATTTTAGCCACGAAATCACGAATAAAAAAATAATTTATTCGTGATTTCGTGTCTAAAATATTAGAGTTGAAAAAGAAATCTGAAATTATTTATTCGATGAAATAGTTTTGCTCAGCGCCAAAAACATCCATGCATTACTCCAGCGCATGTAGCTGATTTTATTTGTGTATGATTTTAGTTTGCGATAATAGAAATAGCCTTTTTTGTCCTGCATATTTTTGATTGTCCAAGTTGCAATAATATTTGAAAAATTGGAATAGCTTTTATCAAGGTGAGCAAAATTTAAAAATGTGATGACGCCTTGACTTTGATTGTGAATCTCGACCGGGTATTCTTTTGGAATGCGCCAAAGACTTCTTCCATCAGGAAAAAATTGTTTCTCCTTATAATATTTCATTCCTGCAATTAGAGCTGAATTCCATTTTGCATTATCGACCTTTAGTAGTCTAGAAATATATAAAATAGAATCGAGTACGTAGCCTTGGTGAAAATCGATCTGACTTCTCTCTACACCTGTTTTAAAATCCATACTATATTTCCAATGTCCATCGGTATGTTGTTTTGAAACAACAAAATCAACTGCACTTAGAATTGTTTTTACGTCATTTTCATTCGGAGAAATGGCATTTGCATAAGCAAGAATTTCTGCGCCTAACAAACTTGCATTGTAACAACAATCAGGAAATAACGGTGTGTAACTGATTGCAATTCCGGCTTCGAAAGTTGTTTGCTCTAATTCATTTCTAACAAATTCTGCTGCACCAAGAATTAATTCTTTTGCTTTTGAATTATTTGTCAGTAAGTAGTATTCATATAATCCTCGGACAACAAATGCAGTTGCAACTACTGTTGGTGCAAATGCCGGTAAATATTTTTCAGTCGTGGCCCATGGGAAATTATAGCCCCATGAATTTCCTGTGTATCCTTTTGATTGATTTTGATTTAACCATTTGAAGAAATAATCGCACTGAAATACATAATCAGCTTGACCGGATTTTTGCAAATTCACAAATGCTTCAAGGAACAATCCCATCGCTTTAGGATTATGTCCTTTTTTAATTCCAAGAATTTTTCGAATATTAAATGGATTTCGCTTTTGTATCTGCGTTGCAAGAACAGGGCCCCATGAAGTGAATAATCGAAATGGAAAGGGCGAACAAAGTGTATCGTATGGATCATAACCTTTGTATTCTTCTTCGGCAACATATTCACGAAGCTTTTCAAAGGAATCAGAAAATAATTTGCTATTTTTCATAGTGAAAATCTAAGATAGTTTCACCATTTCACCATTTGTAGCAATTGACTCAAGGACTTTAAATGTAACAAGCATTGAGTGATAAATTTCATCGAAAGAGATCGGTGCACTTTTACCGTCACGAATCGAATTTATAAAAAGTTCCACTTCTTTCGAATGACCTTTGTCTTGCTTACCCGATTTTTCAGAAACCGTTTTTCCATAGGTAATAATGGATGAGAAATCGTCGATGATCGCTACTACTCCACCTGCAAAAACTTCTAAACGTTCTTTCGAAAGTTCTTTTTGCCCGTTTGAATAATAGCTGATATTTGCAATACTTCCATTTTCAAATGACATACTCACAGTGAGTGTATCCATTTTTCCATCGGCAGTATTCAATGCATTTGCAGAAACACTCTTTACTTTTGAACTTGTGATGAATGTACAAAGATCGATAAAATGACAAACTTCGCCGAGAATTCTTCCACCTCCTACAGCAGGATCATGTACCCAATGGTCTGCAGCAATTACTCCGGCATTGATCCGATAGTTTATGGATATAGCTGAAGAGCCGGTTGACTTTTCACTCTGCGAAATAAATGTTTTAAGTGATTCTGTATAGGGAGAAAATCTTCTGTTGAAACCAAGCATCAATTGAACACTCTTTGAATCAAACAGCGTTTTTATTTCATGAAGCTCTTCTATTTTCAAACAAAGAGGCTTTTCAACGAAAACATTTTTATTGTTTTTCAAGGCATTGATCACATATTCTGCGTGAGTATCGTGACGTGTGGCTATGAAAATTGTATTCACATTTTTATCTGCAAAAACTTCATTTGCATTTCCAGTACAAATTCCGAAGCCATATTTGTCAGCAATGTATCTTGCATTATTTGGTCGAGCAGTTGCAACAATTGCTAGTTGCGCTTTATCTTTTACAGCAGGCAACAAATAATTTTGGGCAAATGAACCTGCACCAATAAAACCAATAACAGGTGTTGCTTTTGTATAATTACGTTCTGCTAATTTCACAGAAGACTTCAAAACTTTTTCTACATCATATTTCAAAACCATACCTGTAAAAGGTTCCGTCTTTTCTACGATGATCTTATATGCTTCCTCTGCGCTGCTAAATTTAAATTCATGTGTGATCAATCCGCCAATGCTCAATTTCTTTTTGCGAAGTAATTCAACAAATGCTTCCATGTTACGATTCTCCGTCCAACGGACATAAGCATATGGATAATCAATTCCTTCTTCTTCGTATTCACGATCGTAACGACCTGGGCCGTATGAAGCAGACATTTTTAATTCCAATTCTTTTCTGAAATAATTTGCGCGTTTAAATCCAGTCGGTACAGCGCCAACAATTACAACCTTTCCTTTCTTGCGACACAATGCTCCTGCTAAATCGACAGGATCCGTTGAATCGGTTCCTGCAGTAATTATTACAGCATCAGTTCCATGTCCTGCCGTAAAATCAAGCACGTCATTCTCCAATGTTTCCGAACGACGATTAATAGAAAGTTCGCAACCATTTGCCGAAGCGAGTTGAACCATTCTTTCATCGATATCAATTCCAATCGTACGAATACCTGCGGCATTCAACATTTGAATTGTTAACTGACCAATCAAACCTAATCCGATGACAACTGCATTTTCACCAAGACGTAAATCTGCTTGACGAATTCCTTGCATTGCAATTGCTCCTAAGGTTGCAAATGCTGCTTCGCGAATATCAATTTCATTTGGAATTTTCACGCAAAGATTTACGGGTACAGAAACTACTTCTGCATGAACTGCATTATTTCCGCCACATGCAACTCTATCGCCTATGCGAAAATCTTTTACATCAGAGGCAACAGCTATCACTTCGCCGGCGCAACAATATCCTAACGGAGAAGGCGCCTCCAATTTATTCATCACCATTTTGTAAGTAGGAATCAATCCGAAACTTTTGACTGATTTCATCACCTTACCAACTTCATCCTTACGAGCTCTTGCTTTGGCTACATATCCAAGGCGAGCATCTTTTACAGATTTGCCTTCAGTACCGGCACTGATTACAGAAAAGTAATTTCTCACCAAAACACAACCTTGCGGCAAAGCAGGGAAAGGCACTTCGAGAAGTTGCATTTCGCCGTTCTTAAGATTTTGAATGAGTTGTTCCACTATTTTATTTTTTTGAAAGCCATGATCACTAAGTTTGAAGATATTTTTTTTCCGCCAAAAAATCCGACTACTTTACTGAACACTGTTTGATTGGCATAAAATTCTTGTTCGATGAATTCAAAACCATTTCGTTCAAAGATATTTTTTGCTTCACTCGTTTTCCAAATGTGATGAACGAATTTATAATACGCCGGCTTTCCTGTTATTCGAAATGCCAATTTTTCTAAGCTCCGATACCAACTACTTTTATTCGGAAATGAAAGCAGAAGCGACCCTCCTTGAACGAGAAGTTGATTGAACATTTTTGCTACGGCATCTGTATCCGGAATATATTCAATCACACTTGAACTGATCAGAAGATCGGCTTTTTCCATTTCAGGGGTTACGGAAACGGGAATATATAGTTTTCTAAATTTAGTCAAATTATTGCTTTTCCGTTGTTTTTCTTGCTCACAGAGTGCAATCATGCCTTCAGAACCGTCCCAACCTTCTACTCGAATGCCCTTTTCTGCAAGATAAAACGAGAACAAACCAGGACCGCAGCCAATATCATAGACAAAATTTGACCCTGGAGCGTACTTGTCAATAAAACGGGTCCACACCTCAAATCTTTGCTTAAAGTTCTTAGACGTACTGTAATTGCCCAAAAACGAGCCTGCACGAGATGATATATGTTCCGTGAAAGTGTTTTCAGCCATTTGAAATAATTTTAGTGAAAACAGCACCTAAGTTTTCAACCATTCTATCTTCGGTAAATTTCAATTCGTACAACTGTCTTGATTTTTGACTCATACTTGATCTAGCATCACAATCCTGAATTAGAAATTTTAACTTTTCAAAAATTTCTTGCGGCTGACCCGGATTTACAATAAACCCATTAACTCCGTCTTCAACTGATTCAACAATAGCTCCTTTATCAGTAGCAATAATTGGAAGACCGCTAGCCATTGATTCAACAAGAACCCACGGATGACCTTCAGGGGATCGAGGCGGAAATAAAAAAATATCGGCCTCAGACATTCGTATGAATTTTTGTTTTTTATTTTGCGGCGGATAAAAAATTACCGGCAATTGATTCTTGACAATAATCGAAAGCGATTCTTCTTTTGTTTCAGCATTCAACCAATCACCTGCAATGTCGAGCGTAAACGGAATATTATTTTCTTTTAGAAGAGCTGCTGCAGCAAGTACATCAGTAATACCTTTCTCCTTCATCAAATTTGACAAATACAAAAGTCGAATGGTATCAGTATGATTTTTCTTTTCAGGAATATCATAATTGCCGCCATTAGGTACAACAAAGATCTTCTCTTCACTGATAAGTCCGGAGAAAAGTGGACGTAATTTTTGTCCTAACACAATTACGCCGGAAGCAACTTTCATTGTTCTTCTAACTATCCATTTAAAGGAAGCAGAATTTTTTTCGTATAGATCACGAAAGGCTGAGCCACGTAAATGCAAAATAATTTTTCTTCTGAAAAGCGCAGTAATAAAAATATAGATCGAATCCTTTATGAAGCCAAACTTAGATTGAGAAATTGGAATCAGCACAATTGCCGGCCAATGTTTAAAAATCAGTCTAATAATTTTTAGATATAATTTAAGATTCAGCCAAAGCTTTTTCAAACTTAAACTCCCCATTTCTGCAATAGAATCATTGATACGAGTATCGAGATGAATCAGAGTAAATGAATCATTCAATTTTGACTTTAAAATAATTTCTGTAGCAATAGAGGGGCCCATATATGGAGGTGGTAGCTTTCCAAGTATGAGAACTTTTGGTTTTATCATGATCCACTTATCTCTAAAGGTTTAAAGACAGGTGGTCTAATTTCACTTTTCACCATATATGCTTTTTTCACAGGTAAAACTGCGAAACAGTAGACAGGGAAACAAAGACTAAAGATCCCTCCATACAAAGTAGGCACAGCGCTTACTGAGTAGAGAATGAAAATTGAAACAGATCCAAGAAGTAAAAATCTTTCGGGCACCTTTAGAAACTTTCGCCGCCAGACCAAGAAGAAAAAGAAGACAACATAAGTAATAAGTCCAATCCACCCTGTAAGGAATAAGATCCGTACATAATCATTATGCATGCCACCTCCTACCATGACAATGGCTTCAATCTCTCCGGAGAATCCAACTCCTACAATATGTGATATATATGGATAGCGATCCCAGATCTCAAAATACTTTTGCCATCGCGACATTCGTCCATCGAATGCATACGAAACATCCTTTTCACCACTAATTACGCTAAACTCTTTTTCAATCAATGGTCGAATTTGTTTTTCATAAATCGTATCTATGAAAAATGGAAGTATGATTGCAAATATGAAAGCAAGAAATACTATTCCTTTTAGATTTTGAGAATTGAAATAGAGTAAAATAATTACGAGTGAAAGAAATACACCCCATGTTGAAACGTGTCGAAGTGAAATGATCCCAATCAAACAACCAACAAAACAAAGAGCCATTTTAGTTGGCGATGTTGTCTTCTTTTTTGCTTTTGAATAAATATCATCCAGAAAAAAATAACCATACACCATGAATGTCCCAACGAGGAAGATCGCATAATTCATACTATCAGCATATTCACCTCGAAGTCGTGCTCCACCACCTCTACCGGCAGATGCATATTCAGGCGTGATTGGATGAACAAGAATTTCAAATGCCATCATAAGAAACGGAAACGTACATGCATATAAAAATGTAAGCAACATGAATTGCAAGTCTTCCTTATTGTTGATTGCTTTTCGAAGGTAAAAAAATATGAGTGGTGGCGTAACGTACTTGATACAATCACCAATATTATCGAATGAAAAATGTGCGATTATTAATAACAAACAATTGGCAACGATTAAAAAAAGCCAGAAGCCCATTAGATCGTCGGCAGTGGTTCCCGGATTTTTCTTTTTAAGTTTGGAACCCATGTAAACTGCAAGTACAGGAGTTAGTACACCAAGTATGTAAATTGGTGATAAGAAAATCGAGATCTCTTTCAGCTCATAGAAATTGTCGACAATAGGACGCAAAAAGATAAAGACAGCAAACCACTTTGTGGGCCACTTAGACTTTTTCCAATAAGCTTTCCATTGCTTAAAATTCATTTCTTATTGAGCGTATATAAAATTGCATTTACAAATCCTTGAGCACTTACTGATAAACTCGCTTGATCTCTAATGAATTTAACAGCATTTTTACTGATCCTTGAAACATCTTCAGGATGATCAAGTAAGTGGTCAATCTTCGCTACTACGGAATCAATATCGTTGTAGTTACAAACAAATCCAGTTTGACCATCTTCTATTAAATCGAATGTAGCTCCGGCATTGACGGAAGCCAAACAAGGCACTCCTGCCGCCATTGCTTCATTAAGCACTAACCCCCAAATATCGAAATCTGTCTGAAAAAGGAAAGCTGAACTTTTTGCAAAAAATTGAGGCAACTCATTTTTTTGAAGAAAGCCATGGAAAACTACTTTACTTTCCAAATCCCATTCCTTTACTTTTTGTTCGAGAACAGACTTCTCTTCTCCATCACCTATTAGATCCAACACAAAATCATTTCTTTTTTCAGCGAGTTTTCGGATCGCTTCTAAGACTAAAGTAACATTTTTGCGTGGACTTAAATATCCAACGTAAGTAAGATGCTTGGTTGTTTCATTATTCTGTTTCATCCTAAGTTTTGAAGTCTCATTTTCAAAAAACGAAGTATCAACAGTATTGATTGCAACAAAAGCTGAACTTTCTCTTGCTCCAAGACCGATCAAATATTTTTTTGCCAGTGAACCGTACGCAATAACAGCGTCTGTAATTCGCATTAACACTTTACGTTGTATTTTTCTTATCAATGATGTTCCTGAAGATTCAGTAGATAACGAACCACTCCAGATAATATGTTTGGTCGGACGAAATAATTTCCACAGCAACGCTTTCATTGTTGCCGGCGAAAATCCGGGAGTGACAATTACATCCGGTTTAAGATCGCTAAGTAGTGATTGTAAACCTTTATATGAAAAAACAATTCTCTCTTCATTTCCTAATTGATAGGTTGAAGATTTCAAAAAGACGAATTTGAATTTCATTTCGGACTTATCGAGAATGAATTTTCTTCGCGAATATCCTTCTGAACCGAAAACAACAATCAGCGCAATATTTTCACGACGAAGTTGTTCGTTCAATTCGTTGAACAAGGGCACCCGATAAGGATTTGGAATATTCGTTACGACAACAACTTTTTTCATGATCAGTCGAGCCATTTTTTAAACCATGCTATCAAGAAATACAATGTCCACAGCTTATTTACCGAAACATCGCTACCGGATTTTAATTGCTTTAACAACTGATTAAGTTCATCGAATTTGAATTGAGGATGAATGTCGCAGAACGTTTTCAAATTTTGTTCAATGTAATCGATCATAATATCGCCTGCCCATTCTCTGATCGGCACACAAAATCCCATTTTCTTTCTATAGAGAATTTCTGCAGGCAAAATATTCTCGAGCGATTTTTTAAGAATATATTTAGGTTCGTTATTTACTAATTTATGTTGATGCGAAACCGACAATGCCATATTTACAAATTCATAATCTAAAAACGGCGAACGGATCTCAATTGAATTAGCCATTCCCAAATGATCCATGCGATACAGATAATAATTTGGAACAATGAATTTGAATCCTAGGTAACACATCCAATCGGTATAAGAGAATTTCCGTCCGGCTGCTTCACGTGCTTTTTCAAAACGCTCTTTGTAATTTTGAATAACACTGTACGAATCTGTCAACCCTACTCTATCACGATATTCATCAGTAAGGAATTTTGCTTTCGTTGCATCTTTAAATGACCTTGCTCCTAGCCAGAAAAAATCTTGCCCTTTTGCAGAACGCGAAAGCATTTCGACAACATTCGAATCTGGATTTATCATTTTACTTCCTGATAGAATCATATTTCGCACGACTTGCGGCATCTTCATATAGCCATCGTACCATGGAAATAGTTTAATATACTTTCTCCAATTTCTGTAGCCGGCGAAAAGTTCATCGCTGCCATCGCCAGTCAATACAACGATACTTCCAGACTCACGCGCTTTTTGAGAAAGAAAATAAATCGGAATGCACGTTTCATCGGCCATTGGCTCATCGAAAATATCAACCACATGCGGAAGAAATTTTTCAATGTCGTTTGAGTCAACAATTATTTCACTATGATTTGTTTTGAAAAGATCAGCAACTTTAGAAGCATAATATCGCTCGTCATAATCGGCTTGTCCTTCGAAGCCGACTGAAAATGTATTTATAGGTCTGTTAGTTCTTTGCGCCATGAAGGCAACAATTGCACTTGAATCTACACCACCGCTCAAGAATGCACCTACAGGTACATCACTCACCATTCTATAACCAACAGCTTTTTCCAACGAAGAACTTATCAGCGATTCTAACTCTTTACCTGATTTCTCTTCAACATTATGATCGTATTTTACTTCCCAGAATTCACGAAGACGATGATCGCCATTTTTTGAAATCGCAAGTAAATGCCCGGGCTCTAACTTGTTTATTCCTTCAAACATAGTTTGAGGCGGAGCAAGCATATTGAATGTAAGAAAATGATAGAGTGCTTTTTCATCCAGCTTACGATGCATCCATGGCAATGTTAGCAGCGCTTTTAACTCAGATGAAAATGCAAATTTACCACCTGAAAAAGAATAGTAGAACGGTTTCTTTCCAATTCTATCTCTTGCAATAAACAATTCTTCCTTTGCCGGATTCCAAATTGCAAATGCAAACATTCCATTGAGATAATCAACGCATGCCTCACCGAATTTTTCATATAGCAATAATAATATTTCAGTGTCGCTATCACTTTTCAAAGGATGATTTTTGAAAAATCGATTTTTTAATTCGAGATAATTATAGATCTCGCCATTGAAAACAATAACAGTTCCATTTGATGTTATCATTGGCTGATGGCCTGCAGGAGAAAGATCAATTATACTTAGACGAAGATGTCCAAAATGCAATTTACGATCATCTGTGCTCCAATACCCATGATCATCAGGACCACGATGTCGAATAGTATCGTTCATAGAATTGACGAGAGACTTACCCTCTTCAATTCCATCACCGAAACTTAAAATTCCATTTATTCCACACATCTTCTATTATCCTTTCATAACATTTTCTACAATTTCTTCCCAACGGTTTTTCAAATATTTCTGATCAAATTGCCGAACATATTTCAAACCTGCTTCCGCAAACGAAGAACGAGCTCGAAGAACATTTTCAATTTCAAGAAGGATGTCTTCTTTAGTTGAAATGATTGGTTGACCTGCTTTTGTCAATAGTTCAAGCATTCCACCGGTACCACTTCCTATGACAGGTGTTCCACTGAGCAGCGCTTCATGGGCAATACGATTCCAACCTTCTATCATTAGTGAATTCGCAACCACTACAGAAGAGATCCGGAGTAATGTTAAATATTCCGGTCGACTCAGATTCATATATTGAACATCTAAATCGGCCGCGCGATTAGTCGCACCTGTCATTACAAGATGGTAATCTGTATTTTTCAATGCATCATATACTTCATAAACACCTTTCTCACGAAATGCATTTCCAATGTAAATTATTTTCTTCCCTTCGGGTATTTTAAACTTACTTCTAAATGCTTTTTCATCGACTGGTGCGTTATAAATTGTTGTGTCGAATGAATTATAAATTACTTCTACTCTTTTCGCGCCAAGTTGCACAAAATAATTTTTCCAGTATTCAGATACTGTAACGATCATATCACACAAACTTGCACGTTTCAGCAATCGATTAAAATACCAACGATGATATAATCCGCTTTTCATAATATTCGGATCAATATGATGGATCATTGCAATCGATTTCTGACCATGAATTCTTTTACCATATACAATTGGAAATGGCTCCATAATTAGCAGTTCAGCATCGGCTTTATATTTAGTCATACGTAGCCAGTATTTCAAAACAGATTCATTTCTACGAATAGTAAATTCATCGACACTTACATTATACTTTTCCGATAAGGCTAATGCTGACTGAACATCGTAGGCATTTCCTCCATTGATAAAAGCTGATAGCGAACCCTCTTTGAAAGAATCCGCTACTGCACCATTTTTACTTTGCCAGAGTATCCTCATTAGATCATACGCAAACCGGAAGTCAACGGCATAAAATTAGGAATATGGTGTCTGTTATACTCAGCCATTGAGTTTGATAGTTTATTTCTTTGGATCAGTATATTAGGGCAATATGTATTCACAGGAAGTTTTACAAGAAATTTCGTCAATCTACTTTCTAAATTGAAATATTTTCTACTGAAGATGGCAGCAGGAAAAGCAGGGATAGGAATACCCCAACTTTTAACTTCTAGCTCCGGTGAATTTTGCCATCGAACATTTCCGGCAAAACGACCTGAATTAACACTTGAAGAAAATATAGGATTTACTGAAAGCTCATTCGAAAGAACATCTTTCAACAATACCAATAACTGCTCGAAAATATTTTCTATTTCATTTACAGAATCGACTTTAAGGAACCAATTTTTCCGTAATGAAATTATTTCTTCCACTTTTGCTGCAAGCGGTCCATCCTCTAATCCGAGAAATTGCAGATCATATTCAAGTGCACGTGCTTCGAGCAGGAAAGATCTAACTTTAATGATCCTGTATTTTTTCTGCATTGTCATTACAAAAAGCATTCTGATCATAAATTCAAGTGCAGTTTGACGACGGAGAATAAGGTCGTCCTCTGGATCAATTTTCGAAATAGGGTAAATATCATCTCCACCGATTAGTCGATAATTATGAAAATGAGTTAGAGTACTCGCCTCATTGAAATGAGATTCACAAGCGCCAAACAATGGATGAACAAATAAATATTTTGATTCGTTGAATAATTTTGCTCGTGGGTCATAGTTAGTAGACGTATTATCTTTGAAGATAACAACCATATCAAGATCAGAAATTCCGGGAGCAGAAACGCTTCCAATTCTGTAAACGCTACGAATTTTCCCATGGTTCATCAGAGCACTACATACTGTGCTAATAGCGATCTCGTACTTTTCAGGACTGACGAATGAAGGTAAGTCGATCAGAGTATATTGTCTTAATCTCATACCTATTGACTTTGAATTTTTAATTTCGCAAGTGCAGTAAAATTATTCATTCGAGTAAATAATCCATTATTGATCAATACCTGAATATAATTTGGCACAACAATCGAAATACTTTGGCGACGTTTCCAACTTAAAAAATCGAGACGTTGCAAAAAAGATCGATCTTGAGATGAAAGCTTCACATTCCATTGAGAACGAATTGAAGAAACTTCGTTCATAACAGCATAATCATCTGCCGGGAAATCTTTTTCCATTTCCTGAAAGCTATACTTTTTAAAGATGCCTTTTTTATCACGTGCTTGAACATAAGAAGCAGGCAACATCATGAATTCACTTAAAATTGCTTTTAATTGATAGAGATTCCATTTTCTCGTTTTATCGGATAGTTTACGTTGAATGCTTTCACACAATCTAAGAAAAGATTTCTTCAGATCCACATCCGACTTTTCCTGCACTCGAAGTGTAAGTGAAATATCACCAATTAGAGAACGCGAATGATGAAGAACAGCAACGGGGAGAAACCATTCAGGATAGTTTGTTAGATCGTTTTCCGAAAGTACAAACCAACCGTGATGTTGAAAGGGATCTATGCGGTGCATGATACTTCGTAAGCCATGTAATGTAAAAGCTACTTCTGCCAGTTTTTTTTCATCCGACAATATTTTACTATTGAGAATAATGAGACCATCAAAATCACTATACGGTATCTCTTCCCCTGTTGCATAACTTCCATGTACAAAAGCTCCTGTTAAATGATGGCGAATTTTCATCAGTTGACTTTTGATTTCAATCAAGTCTTTATTCGCTCCAGAGTAAACAGGAAAATCAATTTTAATTTCTTCGAGATGTGAAACGACAAATTTCTTAGAATACATCTTTGAAATAAGTTTAGCATTCCGTCGAAATAAAATTTTTGGAAAAAAAACAGACAACATTCCACCTGACGGTGTAAATGAGCCACCGTTGATATATCTATTTAAAAAATACGTTCGGTTTTGAGCCGGCCACATATGTTGTTTCTCCTTCTTTGCATATGAACAAGAATGCAAGTTCGCAAATTCTAATGAAAATAAATTATTCCCCCGTCACAAATCAACACATTTAGGGTAAAATATTATATGGTTTATGCGTCTAAATGTTACAAAACCGAAGAATTTAAATGATATTAGGCACTATCCACCAATTAAATTTTGATTGGAGTGTAACTTACAGTAAAATTGGGGGTTGAATAAATAAAATATATGCCACGAATACACGAATTATTGTGGCATATAGTAAAATTGGGGGTTGAATCAATAAAATGATTTTGCCACGAATGCACGAATAAGTGTTGAATTATTTAAACAAAACATCCATTCGTGCATTCGTGGCAATTAAGTAAGGTTTGAATCAGGTTGATAATTCTATTTTATGAAATCGAAGAACATTAAAATTGCAGCTAGTGTGGTGAATGAAAACCAGGCTAAAAATCGAAAAGAAATTATCGGCTTGTTTAACAATAACCCTCTGCCTGACGATGAATTAATGCGTAACCTTGGACTGTTTTTAAATCCATCCGATTTTAGAAAATTTCTTTTCATCAACGATCTATACAGAAAAAATTTAGGTATACATGGTTTAGTAATGGAATTTGGAGTACGATGGGGACAAAACATGAATTTGTTTCAAAGTCTTCGGTCGATTTACGAACCATTCAATTATAGTCGTCGCATTATTGGATTTGATACTTGGGAAGGCTTTCCATCCGTTCATCCTAAAGATGGAAAAGAAAAATATACGGTTCAAGGAGGTTACAATGTAACTGCAAACTACAAAGTATTTCTCGAGAAGGTTCTAAAAAATCTAGAGAACGAAAGTCCGTTGGAACATTTGCAAAAATTCGAACTTGTACAAGGTGATGCCAGTTTTGAATTGGAAAAATATTTGAAGACCCATCCTGAAACAATCATTTCTCTTGCCTACTTTGATTTTGATCTTTATGAGCCGACAAAAAAATGTCTTGAGCTAATAAAGCCACACATCACGAAAGGAACAGTAATTGGTTTCGACGAATTGAATCAACCTAAATTTCCCGGTGAAACAATTGCCTTACGTGAAGCATTAGGACTTGACAAATACAGTATTAAACGGAGTGAATTTAGTCACTATCAATCGTATTTGATTATTGAATAATTAAAGCGAGTAAGCAAAATTTATTAGCTCCAACATTTTTGCATCAAAAGAAAGCGGCTTAATATCTCCACTTGCTTTTTGCGCTAGCGACTTAGCTATGTTCGGGTTATCGATCAAATACTTTATGCCATCAGCAAGCGCTTTTGAATTATCAGGTTCAACAAAATAAACATTAGAATTATTCAAAACATCTCTTGTTGCCGGAGTATCAGGAGTAATGATCACGTTTCCTGTTGACATGTATTCGTTTATCTTTTGCGGATAATTGAATTCGATCATATGATCTTTTGAGGTGTAATAACTAACTAGGATATCAGCTGCTAGCTGATAATTTCTCACTGCTGCAGAATCATTCATAAATCCGGAAAACAATGTATTGATTGCTCCAATTTCTTCGCAGTATTTTTTCACACTTTCAACAGCACTTTCTCTGCCACCGGTAAAGAAGAACATGTACTCTTTCAATTGCGATGCTGCTTGAAGAATATACTTCAATTCATTCACATCCATTCCAAGTTTTCCAGTGTACACTATTAACGGCCTTTCAGCTGAATAATTTATTTTCTTTCGTGCATCAGCTTTTGTTAAGTCGTTTTTGAAAACAGGAACCGGAGCTAGAGAAAGCATAAATTTTTCCTTTGGCAATGGGACTATTTTCATTATTGCATCGCGAGTGGTTGTAACACCTGCAAAAATCCCGTCAGAATTTTTTACTACCCATTTGAAGAGCTTTCTATTCGTAACTTCCGCTGCAACAAAAATAATTTTTAATCGAAGTAAATTGCCGGTCAACTTTTTCAATAATAACATTGGAAAAATTGATTTTGGATCGCGAGAAAGTACCACTGATTCTTTACGAAAGATAAGTTGACTGAATGCAATTCTGAATGCTGTAATTGTAAAAGCAAAAAGCATAACAACAACAGAATAAATGGCGGGCGAATTTTCTCGCATCCATGTGTATTGCATGGTTGTCTTAATTTTATTTTTTATCGCAAAGGCTGAAGGGATCTCACTTTGACGAATGTTTTCCTTCATGTACACATAAGGATAAACAATTTCAACATCTGCTCCATTAGCAGCTAAACCATCGCACATCCGCATATCGAATATTCGATTTGTTGTTGGACGTAACAAACAAAATGGAGAAAGTATGTAGAATTTCAGGTGCGGCTTGTCATTCATTATAAAATACCCATTTATTGACCGGGAAATTCGCGCGCTAGAACAGCCATGTACAATTGATCAGAATATTTTCCTTGCTTGTAAACATCTTCACGCAATGTACCTTCAGTTTTAAATCCGCAGCTTTCATAGATTCGAATTGCAGCTACATTTTCAGTTCTGACTTTCAGGTACACACGATTCATTCCCAAATTTTCAAAAGCAAATTGAATAGTTTTGTAACATGCTTCTTTTCCATAGCCTTTGCCATTCTGAATTGCATCTACTAAAATTGCAAATTCGGCTTGACGATGAATGAGATTAATATTTTTCAAGAAGGTCATTCCAACTAACGAATTACTTGAAATTGATTCTACACCAAAAACAGTATTAGGAAAATTTACTTTAATATTTTTTTCATACCAATCCAACTCATCCTCGTAACTTACAGGAAATGGATGCCCGGAGAAATCGTTTCGTACTCCTTCCTGGTTACGCCATTTCCAGGTAACCTTTGCATCTTCAAGAGTAAGTGCACGTAATTGTATTTTGTCTTTTGTACTCATATCATATCCTCTTCAGTAAATCGATAACGTTGTAGGATCGATTTATATTTCACTGACTGTTTCGGGAATTTCTTCTCCCATTTCTCTATGAGAGAATCGTACACACTTTGATTATGCACTCTTTTTCCAATGGTAAATTTAACTTTTTTATCGGAAAAATTCATTTTGAATGTCAATAAAGGATCATCGTCGGCAGCTGTTACCCCACCACCCAAATGAATTTGCTCTAAGCCACAAGATTTAGCCCAAACAATGCCATGATGAAGCATCAAGTTACTTACGGCAAGTTTTTTACCTTCTTCATTTGCTGATGAAAGAAAGTAATGCCCCATAGTTTCACCTTTTAGAAAAACCGTAGCCCCGAGAATTTTTCCATCAACTCGAGCAGTCATAAAAGTACCTGAATTTATTGCCAATTTTTTTAACTCATCAAAAAATCCGGATGAGAAGAAATACATTTTTGCAGCACCGAGATGCTCCATATTATCAAGATAGATCTTTACAAATACATCGAAGTCTTTTGCAGTTGAATCAATCACTATTTGAACACCATTCTTTTCAGCTTTGCGAATCTTATTTCGATTTTGACTTGTATAGCCCAGAAGAATCTCATCTATTGAACGATCAAGTTTCACTGTAATGTAATCTCGCAATGGCACAATTGCCAAAGTCTTCGAATTGCGAAATAAATTTTCATTCGCATACAAAGGATTGAATCGAATAAACTCTGTGACTACATTTTCTTTAATACAATAATGCTGAAAGTCTTTTTCAGCCTCTGCTATAAAACTACTTTCATTCGTTGTACTGATTGGGCCTGTATAACCATAGACCGTTTCTATGTCTTTGTAGTTTGATTCTACGCCGTCAATTTTAATAATTCGAAGCAGAAAAGGATAATAGAATTTTTCGCCATTTTGTTCAAAGAAAAAAAGTCGGATATCACCATCACCATTTGCGTAATACATTTTGTGATAATCATACGAATAATTAACATCTTGCAAATGCAAAGGAAGCGAATGAAAACAATCATCCCACGCTTCTTTATCGTCGGTCGTGAAAACCATTGACTTTTCCTTCTCTGCATTCATTTTCATATGAATTTACTTTCGAAGAAAGTCTTTTATTTTACTTGTAACAGTTAATATCTGACTTTTCGTTAACTCCGGATAACTAGGCAGAATCAAACATTGATGATTCAATTGATCCGCAACTTTATTGTTCGACGGAATTGATTTCAGATGAGTATGCTCGTTGATGTTATAAAACATTGGACGTGTTTCTATACTATTTTCAAAGAGAAAAAGCTCCAACATTCTTTTGCGAGTTAAATCGAAACCATTGAAACGAATTGCAAACATCCATTGAGCATGTTCTGTATTGGGTTCTAATTCTTGGAATCGAATTTCATCGACACTTTCAAGTTCTTTTTTATAGAGAGCGAAAACATCAAATTTCTTTGAACGAATTTCATCTAGCATTTCAAGCTGACCATACAACAGAGCAGCTTGAATATTAGACATACGATAATTGTAACCTAATTTATCGTGTACATAGCGAACACTCGATTGACCTTGTCCACGAACAGAATTCAAGTATTCAAAAAGCTGATCATCTTGGGTAAGTACAGCACCTCCTTCTCCACTTGTGATCGTTTTATTTCCGAAGAATGAAAGCGAAGACATCAGCGAAGCTGTACCGCTATACTGTCCATCGTATTTACCAAACAAGCCTTCACAATTATCTTCAACAATGAGTAGATCCGGATGCTTCTTTTTCAAAGCAGGGACATTGATGATATTGCCTAAATTATGAACGACAAGTAAAGCAGTATCTTTTCCCGTCCCTTGAATTTTCGAAACGTCCATATTCCAAGTCGAAAGATCTGCATCCATAACTTCGAAATCGAATCCGCCTGAAAATAGAAAGCTATTCCATGCAGCAACGTAAACATTATTCGGGACAATAATTTTTCTAAGATTGGGATATTTGAATTTCAATCCAAGCGCAAGCATGTGCGTTGCACACGTTCCATTATTCACCAAAATAACATACTTGCTACCGATGATCTCTTTCAGCTTTTCTTTCGCTTTATCGATGTAAACACCTTGCGATGAGATCCAAGTTGAATCAAGTGCATCATGAGCATATTTCAAGCATGAAGCCGGCAAATAGGGAAGATAAATTGGGAGCATAGTTTTGTTTTTACTTGGTTTAGAAGGGCTTTGTTACACCTTTTCCAAGCAGATTCAAAACAAATAATAACGTATTTAATTAATTATCAATACTTTATAAATGATAATTTAAAAAAACGATTAATGGTCACATAAACAAAATTCACTTATTCCTATCTTAAATAACTGCCGCGCCGCCCTTAGTTAGAAACTGAAAGCCGGTGAGATTTTTTGATGAAGTAAAATGAGTGAACGATTCATTCTTATGAACGTCATCAGAAATCAGCAATCCATTTGATGAAAGAAAAGGAAAAACAGTATTGAATTCAAACATCATATTTTCATAGGAGTGATCGCTGTCGTGAAAAAATACATCGATTTTTCCTAGACGTTGAACAAGTATAGGAAGTAGTTCTTGCGATGAACCTAATTTCAATTCCCAATGTTTGCGTAATTCATCAGGCACAACCCAACCACTTTGTTGTGATAAATTTTCCGGGTTATAACTTTTCAAATCAAGGTTAGGCAGATCGATTGAATACAATTTACCACTACCATTTCGATGAATTGCGTTGAGTATTGTCCAAGAAGAAACTCCATGAGCTACGCCTGTTTCAATCATCACTTGTGGCTTAGCACAACGAATAATAAAATATAGAAATTTTCCGAAAAGATGATCGGGGCGATTGCCGGGAAGTGTTACGCCTTCGATCCGATTCATTGGAACAAAATTGTCTACATACAATTCCTCAATATATTTTTCAACTTCACCTCTATTGTATTTATCCTTCATCAGAATTTTCGCTGAACGATGCAACATAGCATCATGAAGCATATTCTTTTTTCCGAGCATGAAGTTAATCATTGCTATAGGGCGATTAAGAAACGAAGTCTTTGAGAATTTATGTAACATACTAGTTTTGTTGTGTAGATTCAGTTTGCAACCTGATCAATCCCTTTAGTCGTTGATCTGCGACGTAAACGAAAATAACCAAATTGAGAATATTTGTAATTAATAATGCAAGCGACATACCTGCATTGTGCATTGATGGAACGAGAAGGTAAGCTAATGATGACCCAAGGAAGATTGTAATGATATAAATTTTTATTCGTAAAGTAACTATTCCTAAACTTTGAATCAGTGGTAATGTCCAGAATGTTGCAGCACCGAGAACAGCTCCAATCAAGAAGTAGTAAAACGAATCAGAAGCCGGCGCATAATCAATTCCATAAACTGTAACGATGATCCACTTATTCAGAAAATATGTTACGAGTAAGAATACGATTCCGGGAATCATTGCTATGCTTGTAATTTTCACTAGCATCCTGCGAATCTCTTTATAACTTCCGGCTGCGATCAACTTCGACAATTGCGGATAAATAGATTGTGTTAATGGATCTGTTAAAGTCAAAACTGAATAAGCCAATTTTTTTGCGACAGAATAATATCCAACCTGGATCGAGTTAGAAAGTAAACCAAGCAGAAGAACATCACCTTGAGTAATTACGGTCTTCAAAGAATTGCCAACAGAATTTCCAAAGATAAATCCAAAGATGGATTTTCTACTATCATTCAAAATTGAGATTGGAGTAGCAATGTAAGGATTGAGTTCTCGACGTAATTCGTAATATGCAAGTATATTGCAAATGGCTCCATTCATTAATCGTGTAATGATGATTGCAACAAAGAATATATTCAGATCTTTTGGATAAAAGAAAACTGCAATTGCAATTGCTCCGGTCTCTATTACATCCATTATCATTTGAATCAACGAACTAACTCTAAATTTGTAGTATAACCTTAGCAATCCTTTACTAATAGAATTTACATACGTAATACTCGCAGCAACTGCATACCAAATTACAAACCATTCCAGGTTTGGTTCTTTAATAAAAGTCGAATAAGAAAACGTGCACAAAATGGCGATGACAATAACAGAGATCAAAGCCATAATTATGCTGATGTACAAGCTCCCTTTTACGAGGGCAAGCAATTTATCATTTCTCTTTTCAGCATGAAAGACGGCACCGAATTTTATCAATGCAGTACCAACATTTAGATTTAGAAACTCCTGGATCAATCCAACGAATGAAACAATCATGGCATAAGTACCAAAAATTTCAGGACCAAGCCCACGGGCAATTACAACTGATCTGATAAATGCCAATCCTGTACTGAAAAAATTAGAAAAGAATACCCAGCCGCTGTTTTTAATCAGCAGTTTACTCTGGCCATCTAATCTTTTTTTAATATTCAGCATTGGGAATTAATTCAGTTTATAAATTTTCACTTGATGAATAAATAATTTCTCTTGCCCCGGATATTGCCAATAGTCAGGAAAGAAATCAGGACTAGGTACACGGTTTCCAACAAAATAATTTGCATGAAAAGAATCGACAACCTCTCCTCTATTCTGCAAGGTCATAAACATTGAGTCAGTCCATGTTCGACCGCGATCAAGTAATGCACGACTTACAAATGCATCATCAACGATAATATACTTAACTTTCAGAGTATCGCAAGCTTGTTCGAAAGATTGCTCAATTCTACCACCATAAGGATTGAACCAAGAATTAGAATAATAAGGTTGATCTTTAAACGGATTGTAGTAAAGTGCCAAGCCAAGAACAGGAGACTGCCTGTCGATTTTTTCTCTAACTCGAGATGTCATTCTCATGTATTCTTTAGCATACTCTCCATCAGAAGTGAATCCGGGAACATTTGAAGCGATAAGGATTAACATTAAAGTGACAGGCAACAATTTCAATTCTCTTTTCTTTTGGAAATATGAAACTAAAAGTATAGCAACAAACGGAGCAATTATCACATTGTAATTCCCAAAACTGCCGGAAAGAAAATAAAGTATTCCTAATGAAACTAACAACGTAATTCCTATAACAACAAATGAGCGCTGTTCAAGAATTTCATCCTTCTTCAACCACTGTTTAGTAATCAATATGAAAGCTGCTACATAAACTAGAAATGAAATTGGGCGAGAAAATAAATTCACTGAAATAAATCGATTGTAAAATCCGTATGGAAGTCCGATGAAATATTTTACACCTTTGGTGAGAATCGGTGGACCTTGATATTGAAAATAATTTCCTCCACCTGTTGCAATCGCATATTCCTTCATTGCATTCATGATGAATAAAAAAAACACTGCTCCGCCTGCCAATCCTATTCCAAGTAAAATTGTATTGAACGAAATAATATTTTTCCTCTCGAGTATTAAATACAAAACTCCCACAGAAGCAGGAATCAAAATTGCAGAAGGGTGAATCAATAAAGCAGGTAGCCAGGAATATAAACCTGTGACCGTCCACCATAATAATCTTTGCTTTCGGTTTTCTGCTTCAAGTGCATTTAAAAACATCCACAATCCGATAAGCAAGCAGGCCCCGATTAAGATTTCAGATCGCTCTCTATGTATTTGCGCAAAGAAGTCTGGTATGAACATAACAATTGCGACGGTCATCAAAGCCGGCCACTTCGACAATTTCATTCGACGTGCAAGAATGTAAGTCATGAATAAAAGTATCAAGCTCCACAAAAAAGTACCATATCGCATGGCTGATAATTCATCAACCGGAAGAATGGTCATCATAGCGGCAAACGTTCCGGTTTTCACCGTAAGAATACACCAACTCTTCCAACCTAAATTTCCTATTGAAGAATAAAATGGTGCGACCGAAGCAGGCAATAATGGTTCACCGGGACGATGTTCTGTTTTCAGATAATAACCACGAGAAGTTTCCCATAATTCATCCGCATTCACCACAGGATAGTGCGGCAAAAAAAGTCCATACGTCAAAAACAGTATGAACAATGCGACTATCACACTTTTCTCAGATAAATTATTCATTACACATTTCAGTTATAAAATCGTTTGATCACTTTAACGATGTGCATAATATCCTTTTCGCTGAGATCATAAAACATGGGTAGTCGAATCAGACAATCCGAAAAATGATCGGCATTTAAAAGCTCAGGGCCTTCGTATTTATCTTTATAAAATTCACTTTTATGAAGTGATAAATAATGAAACACAGAATAGATATTCTCCTTACGAAGTTCTGCGATCAAACGTTCACGTTCAGCCGGTGTATTACAAACGATGTAGTAAATATGCGCATTGTTTGTGGCGTAAGAAGGAATATGAGGAGTTTTAAAATATCCTTTAGCTGCAAGAGGCTTTAGAGATTCATGATATGTTTCCCAGCTAAATTTTCTTTTCGCCTGGATCTTATTCATGTTCTCCAATTGCGCAAATAAGAATGCAGCAATAATTTCTGAAGGCAAAAATGATGAACCGATATCAACCCAACCGTATCTATCTATTTCTCCTCTAAAAAAAGCTGAACGATTGGTTCCTTTTTCACGAATGATCTCTGCTCTTTTTATAAATGAAGCATCGTTCATTACTAGCATTCCACCTTCACCGGAAATAATATTTTTTGTCTCGTGAAAAGAGAAGGCAGAAAGCTGGCCGATACTTCCAAGAGGTCGCCCTTTATAGTATGCATCAATACTTTGTGCAGCGTCTTCTACGACATAAATTTTATGGCGATCAGCAATATCCATGATCACATCCATATCACATGCAATTCCTGCATAATGCACAGGAATAATTGCCTTTGTTTTTGGCGTGATGAGCGATTCGATTTTTGCGACATCAATGTTTGGACTTTCAAGAGAGCTATCTGCAAAAACGATTTTTGCACCTCTAAGCACAAATGCATTCACGGTAGAAACAAATGTATAGCTAGGAGCAATGATCTCATCACCCGGTTTTGTATCAAGCAGAAGAGCTGCCATCTCCAATGCATCAGTGCACGATGAGGTGAGTAACACTTTTTTGAAGCCATACTTCGATTCAAAAAATTCGTGACATCGCTTAGTAAAAATTCCATCTCCTGAAATCTTACCTGACTCAACCGCTTCTTTTATATATGTTGTTTCTTTCCCTGTTAGAAAAGGTTTGTTGAATGGAATCATCATTTTAC
>JANOBV010000362.1:0-5676 GCA_031411835.1 Bacteroidota bacterium
TAATGGCGGAACAATTTTTTTAGATGAAGTTGGCGAATTACCATTGAACACACAAGTACGTTTATTACGTGTACTAGAAACCGGGGAATTTATAAAAGTCGGTTCTTCGAAATCACAGAAAACAAATGTGAGAGTTGTTGCTGCTACCAATGTAGATATGCTCCGCGCAATTGAGAATGGAAAATTCAGAGAAGATTTATACTATCGTTTGAATACAGTTCCGATAAGAGTGCCACCTTTACGTGATCGCAAAGAAGACATACATCTTATCTTCCGAAAATTTTCACACGATTTTGCTGAACGATATAGAATTCCTGCTTTGTCTTTACAAGCGGAAGCAATGCAGATCTTGACTGATTATCGTTGGCCGGGAAATATTCGTCAGCTGAAAAATATTACTGAACAGATGTCTATTCTGGAAAAATCCAGAGAAGTTTCTGCTGATACATTATTGAATTACTTACCTCCTGCTCCACTCAACAATCTTCCGGTATTGATGAAAGATGAATTGAGCAACAGTAAAGAATTCAACGAAAGAGAAGTTTTATATAAACTGATCTTCGAAATGAAAAAAGAAATGAATGATTTACGTTCAATTGTAAATCAGTTAAGACAGCACACTCCTGATGAGAGAACATGGCAGAGTAATCCTTCGCCAATGATTCACGAATTGGAAACGACAGGAAATTCCGGAAACAATCAGTCGCAAGAAACACATTTCACAATTCAACCAAGCGCAGGGCAGCCATCTATTACTGTTACGCCGGTACAAAAACACATCTTGGTTGATGAATCATTGTCATTGACAGACAAAGAAAAAGAATTTATTCAGAAAGCATTATCGAAACATAAAGGTCGCAGAAAACTTGCAGCAAAAGAGTTAGGGATTTCCGAACGGACTTTGTATCGCAAGATGAATGAGTACGGAATACATTGATTCAAACTTCACTTCTTTTGAAGTTAAATTTGAATTTGAACAAAAAGGAATAATATTGTAATTGATTTGAAACACCTCCAACATAGAATTTTCAGCCTGCGAATGTTTGCAGCTTACCTTACTTTAACCGCATTGATATTTTTCAATAGTGGTTGCAAAGTGAATTACTCTATGACAGGCGCATCTATTTCTCCTGATATAAAAACAATTGACATACGTTACTTTCAGAAGACAGCAGCATTGGGGCCGTCAAGTCTAAGTCAGACTTTTACAGAAAAACTAAAAGATAAATTTCTAACAGGAACAAGTCTAACGATCAACAATGGAGTAAGCGATTTGACTTTAGAAGGATCGATCACGCAATACAATGTTAGTCCGCAGACCATTCAATCGAACGAAATTGCTGCGCAAAACAGACTTACGATTGCTGTGAATGTTAAGTTCACAAATATCAAAGACGAAAAGCAAAACTTCGAAACCACTTTTTCGCGTTATGCCGATTTTCCAAGTAGTACAAATATCACTTCGGTTGAAGAACAATTGATCACAGAAATAAATGAGCAATTGGTAGACGACATTTTCAACAAAGCAGTAATTAATTGGTGATGGACTATAAAGAATTTATGTCATATATGGAGCCGTCAGGAACTTCGCATAAAGATGCGATTTCCGGATTGCAGAATTATGTACATGAATTTCCATATTTCCAATCTGCTCAAGCATTACTTGCGAAAGCATTACGAGAACAAGAGCATGTACGTTTCGACAAGCAGTTAAAGATCGCAGCAGCTTATTGTGGCGACAGAAAATCACTTTATGCATTGATTCATCACAAGCCTTCTTCAATATTTATTGAAGCAACGCATGAGTCACCTTTTGTTTCATCGCCCGCTTTGTCGAGTAATATTCAGGAAGAAAATCCATTTACTGAAACTCATGCATTCGAAGAGACCGGAAATCAATTCTCTGATGTTAAACAAGAATTCACTCCGATCTTTGAACCTATAGCTTCTGCTCCAATTGAGCAAAACGATTTTTCAGATTATACAGAAGAAGAGGCAATAATAGAAAGCGCCTCTACAGCATCTTCTGATCCACACGATATTATTAGAGAACGTTTAAAAGAAATTCTCAATAAGAGTGAAACTCCTGAAGAAATTAAGAGTGAAGTAATTTCAACGCAAGAAATAAAACAAGAAGCTGAAATCATTTCTTCTGATGTTGTTCAACCTATTCTTGAAAAAGAAATAGTACAACCAATTGTAATTGAAAAAGTAGAAGAAATTATTATTCTAAGTAAAACTGAAGAGGTTCCTGTTACAGAAACTCCAATTGTAGAAACTCCGGAAGAGAAAGAAGTAATTTCTGAAGTAATAGAGAATAATTCAGAAGAGATCATTCAACGAATTGCAAAAGAAGCAGTGAATCGAAATGACGAAGTTGATAGAGGCGAATTGGAATATGCATTAGAGTCAACGATCATTCATTCCTTGGAAAATCTTCCGCTTCTTGATGAGAGTAAGGCAAAGAAAAAAGAGGTTGCAATCACTGAAAGCAAAACGCCTTTAACATTTATCGATTGGCTGAAGCAAAAACATAATGAAGAGTTTGGGAAATTTGAAGAAATCCACGCGGAAGACAGTCTAAGTGTAAGTGTAGATGTAAATGTAGGTAGTCAAGAAGTGACCACAGAGCCGGCGTTGCTTATAAATAATGAGTCAGAAGAGTCGCAAGTTATTGCACCGGAAGTGATAAAGAAACCGGAAGTTGAAATCCTCATAGACAAATTTATTGCAACTGAGCCTCGGATCGTACCTTCAAAAACGGAATTCTATTCGCCGGCTAAGCAAGCACAGAAGAGTTTGATTGAACATGAAGACCTTGTTTCTGAGACACTTGCAAGAATTTACCGACTTCAAGGAGCACTTTTAAAAGCGCGGTCGGCTTATCAAAAATTAATCTTGCTTCATCCCGAAAAAAAGGCTTACTTTGCGGCCCTTATTGAAGAAATAGATAACCAGTTTAACAATCCGGATAAACAAGATTTATAATGTATACAGCAGTTACGATTCTTATTATTTTAACCAGCGTACTTTTAGTATTGGTGGTATTAGTACAAAACCCAAAAGGTGGTGGAATTTCATCGGGAATCATTGGTTCAAACCAAGTAATGGGCGTTAAAAAAACGACCGATTTCATTGAAAAACTCACGTGGGGATTAATTTTAACTTTGATCGGACTTTGTCTGGTAGCCGGAATGGTATTACCGAATAAAGACAGCCGAAATGAAATAGGAACAAAATTACAAGAGCAGATCGATAATGCACCTGCAGCTGCAAAGCCAAATACACCGGCACAGCAACCGGCACAACAGCAAACTCAGCCGGCGCAACAACCGGCACAGCAGCAACCGAATCCTGCACCGGCTAAATAATTTTAAAGACCTCTGCAAAGAGGTTTTTTTATGTCATCATGTCACCGAAAAAAGGAACACTTTAAGTCACTTTTTCTTCGATAAAGTAAAGATGGCAGACATAGTCAGAAATGGCACTAGTGGCATCATTCATGACCAATGCGAATCACATAAATTAATCAAATCACCTTATAATATTCTAAACTAAAATGAGCAAAAACACAAAGTCAGTTTCTCTACAACCACTAGCGGATCGCGTATTAGTGGAAGCAGCTGCTGCAGAAGAAAAGACAGCAGGCGGAATCATCATCCCGGACACAGCTAAAGAAAAACCACAACGTGGAAAAGTTGTAGCTGTAGGAACAGGTAAAAAAGATGAGCCAATAACAGTTAAAGTTGGCGACAGTGTACTTTATGGTAAATATGCCGGCACTGAAATTACAATCGAAGGTAAAGAATACCTTATCATGCGTGAAAGCGACATCTTCGCAATTCTTTAATTGAACCTAATTTTTTATTTAACCAATCAACAAACTTAAACAACAAATACAATGGCAAAAGATATCAACTTCAACGTTGAAGCTCGCGACCGCCTGAAAAAAGGGGTTGACGCTTTAGCAAATGCAGTAAAAGTTACACTTGGTCCAAAAGGACGTAATGTAATCATCGATAAAAAATTCGGTTCACCTGCAATCACTAAAGACGGTGTTACCGTTGCAAAAGAAATTGAATTAAAAGATAGCGTTGAAAATATGGGCGCGCAAATGGTGAAAGAAGTTGCTTCTAAAACTGCAGATGTTGCAGGTGACGGAACTACTACTGCAACTGTTTTAGCTCAAGCGATTGTAACTGCAGGTTTGAAAAACGTAACTGCAGGTGCTAATCCAATGGATCTTAAAAGAGGAATCGACAAAGCTGTCGCTAAAGTGGTTGAAACACTTCAGAAGATGAGCAAAAAAGTTGGTGACGATTACAAAAAGATCATGCAAGTTGCTTCTATCTCTGCAAACAACGATAACGAAATCGGTAAGTTGATCGCAGATGCAATGGAAAAAGTAAAAAAAGAAGGTGTAATTACAGTTGAAGAAGCTAAAGGTACTGAGACAACGGTTGAGATCGTTGAAGGTATGCAATTCGATCGTGGTTATATTTCTCCATACTTCGTAACGAATGCAGACAAGATGCAAACTGTTCTGGAGCAGCCACACATTTTGATCTATGATAAAAAGATCAGCAATATGAAAGAACTTCTTCCTCTTCTTGAGAAGCAAGTTCAAACAGGAAATCCATTATTGATCATCAGCGAAGATATCGACGGCGAAGCGTTAGCTACATTAGTTGTAAACAAGATCCGTGGTTCATTGAAAGTTGCTGCTGTGAAAGCTCCGGGATTCGGTGACCGTCGTAAAGCTATGCTTGAAGATATCGCTATCCTTACTGGTGGAACAATGATCAGCGAAGAAAGAGGATTCAAACTTGAGAATGCTGACATCTCTTACCTAGGTAAAGCTGAGAAGATCACAATCGACAAAGACAATACAACGATCGTAAATGGTGCAGGTAAAAAATCTGATATCACTGCGCGTGTTAATCAGATCAAAGCTCAGATCGAAAGTACAACTTCAGATTACGATAAAGAAAAACTACAAGAGCGTCTTGCTAAATTAGCAGGTGGTGTTGCAGTTCTTTATGTAGGAGCATCTACTGAGACTGAAATGAAAGAAAAGAAAGATCGCGTTGACGATGCATTACATGCAACACGTGCTGCGGTTGAAGAAGGTATCGTACCGGGTGGTGGCGTTGCTTATATCCGTACAATTCCGGCTCTTGATAAAATGGTTGGGGACAATGATGATGAAACTACAGGTATTGCAATCGTTAAACGTGCGCTTGAAGAACCTCTTCGTCAGATCGTTGCCAATGCAGGACTTGAAGGTTCTATCATTGTAAACAAAGTACGTGAAGGAAAAGAAGATTACGGTTACAATGCTCGTACAGATAAATACGAAAACTTGTATGCTGCCGGTGTTATCGATCCTACTAAAGTTACACGTGTAGCTCTTGAGAATGCTGCTTCAATTGCAGGATTATTATTGACTACAGAGTGTGTACTTTCAGAAGTGAAAGAAGACAAAGCATCTGCTCCTGCTATGCCGCATGGCATGGGTGGTGGAATGGATTACTAATCTTCACTCGAATAGAATTGAGAAGCCCTGCAGAGATGCGGGGCTTTTTTTGTTACAAGATTTTGAGGAAATAAAAGAATCTCCCGCAGATTACGCAGATTAAGGCGCAGATAAATACGCAGATAAATACGCAGATTTTA
>JANOBV010000363.1:0-1312 GCA_031411835.1 Bacteroidota bacterium
TCCAAGTCAGCTCCAAGTGTATGATGATATTCCAAAAGATTTACTTGATGCTGTAGAAGATGTTTTACTCGACAGAAATGAAGATGCAACAGAAAGGCTTATTGCAATTGCTGAATCTTTGAAAGGACAAGTCAATGTAAAAGAAGAAAAGGATGAAGCATGGCGCCGTGAACCGGTTGAGAAAAGATTGACTCATGCACTCGTGAAGGGTGTTACAGATTACATAGAAGCAGATCTTGAAGAAGCGCGAACGAAATACGAAAAAACACTTCACATCATTGAAGGTCCTTTGATGGATGGAATGAATGTAGTCGGTGATCTTTTCGGCGCAGGAAAAATGTTCTTGCCTCAGGTTGTGAAAAGTGCTCGAGTAATGAAAAAAGGCGTCGCGTATTTGACTCCTTATCTCGAAGCAGAAAAAGAAGAAGGCAAAAGTAAAGCCGGTAAAGTTTTGCTTGCTACAGTTAAAGGTGATGTGCATGATATTGGTAAAAATATTGTTGGTGTCGTCTTAGCCTGTAACAATTACGACATCGTCGATCTTGGTGTCATGGTTCCTGCTGAGAAAATTCTCGAAGCAGCACGAAGAGAGAATGTTGATGTTATTGGATTGAGTGGACTAATCACTCCAAGTTTAGATGAAATGGTTCACGTCGCAAAAGAATTGCAACGAGAAGGGTTCAATCTTCCTCTTATGATCGGCGGTGCAACAACTTCTAAAGTTCATACTGCCGTTAAGATCGAGCAGAATTATTCTAGTCCTGTTATTCATGTCAACGATGCTTCGAAATCAGTAACTGTTGTTTCGAATTTGCTTTCAATTGCAAATCGTGAACAATTTGTAAAAAATAATTCCGAAGAAAATAGTAGACTTCGCGAATATCATATTAATGCTCGTTCTAAAGCCGATATTCTTTCGCTGGAAAATGCTCAGCAAAATAAATTTAAGATTGATTGGAATTCGGCGGAAATTGTTGCTCCAAATTTATTGGGGACAAAGGTGTTTATCGATTATTCAATTGCAGAAATTGCAGAGTACATCGACTGGACTCCATTTTTCATAAGTTGGGAAATGAAAGGCTCGTATCCAAAAATTCTAAAGGATCCAATTCGTGGTGAAGAGGCTACAAAATTATTCAATGATGCAAAAGCAATGTTAAATCAGATCATTAATGAAAAATGGATTACGGCAAATGCCGTTGTCGGGATTTTTCCTGCCACTTCTGTTGGTGATGACATTGAAGTCTTCGATCATGATGCAACTAAAACGATTGCTAAATTTTATACACTCCGTCAACAAAGTAGAAAAGCA
>JANOBV010000364.1:0-6005 GCA_031411835.1 Bacteroidota bacterium
TGATATAATTCCCTTGGTGATCGATTGCCCTAAACTTGTTTCTAAGGGCGTACCAATTGCATACACATCATCTCCGGTTTCCATAGCATCACTTTGACCAACAGTAAGTGGTTTTAATTCGTCCACATCTACTTTCAATAACAATAAGTCATATTCTTCATTCGATTTCACTACTGTTGCTTTTAATTTGATGCTGGAATTCATCTTAACCTGAATATTATTTTTCTGCCCATCAGCTACATGATAATTCGTTACGATATAGCCATCCTGTGAAATAATAAATCCGCTACCAAATCCATCTTTTGTCATCACTGTCACCACACCTTCTTTACATGCTTTCAACATTTCTTTCGTTGATTCGAAATTTTGTTTCGGTGGACCGGAAAGTTTTAACTCTTTGCCTTTTGTATCAGACATATATGCCTTTTCATTTTTAGCTAGAAAGTCGTAGAGTGTATCATTAGACAAAAGTTCTGCAACAGCTTCATTCATCAATTCATCTAAGATCGTATAGTTGCTTCCTTTGCTTCTGGTAAGCTTAATGTCGGTAACAAGACTCCCAATTTTTTCTTTTGCATCTGATGTGCGATAGAAATTCCAAGTACATTTCATTGACTCTGGACCTTGGTAGATCTTCAAATATTTTCCTTTAAGTGTAAAGTCTAAATTGTTGATTACCGGCTTCACTCTCAATTTTGCTTTTCCCATTCCTGATTTACTGCTATTGTTTGCTGAAACACTAACAGGATCAATGTATGTTTTCTGCATCTTCTCAATTATAGTTGATTCTAGATAATCGATTTCACCAATTGTTCGTGTTGAACCTCTTGTATCGGGTGTTTTTGTTGAACCATTGATCTTACCCTTTACATTTTCCTGATTTTCAAAAGAAACTTTGTCGACAGCAAGCATAACAGATTGCTCATATTCTTTCGGAGATTTTTTTAATTCAACAGTCGTGTTTCTTGGTTCAATGGTTGTAATATTTTCACTTGGCAAATCAATGATACATGGAATGCATAACAACATAGCATCTAAAAACAGATACCCATTTTTTGTCTTCCTATAAATTGCCACATCTTTACTTACATAGCCTTCTTTTTTAATCGTTAAAACCTTAATTTTCTTATTGACTTTTTTAAGATCGAAGGGCGTTGTGCCTAATTGATTTTCATTTTCATCGTAAACCTGTGCACCAGCCGGATTACTATCTAACGTATATGTACCTTTTTCAGGACTTAAAATCGTCGCGCAACTTGTAAATAATAGCGAAATAGCGGTAAAATAACAGTAAAATAAGCGATTTGTTGTTTTCATTCCTATATAGATTTTGTGTAGGGTGACAAATATAATATTTATTGATTTATATCATAATCTTTATTTAATTGCACACTCTAACCACAAGAAAAATGAAAATTAAACTACTAGTCCTATTCGTCGCTTTTTATTCGACAATAGCTTCTGCACAACACAAATCTAAATTCGCCTCTGTAAAGTGGGGGCCCGAACTGGAAGGTTCAAGACGAGGATCTATTACTGATTTTTTAGGATATGATGACAATGCATTTTACTTGTCAGCATATGAAAAGTCGGATCAATTGATTGAAAAATTAGATAAGAATCTAGGCAACCCTCAAACGTTCACTTTTGAAGAAAAAGACAAGGCAACAAAAGAGAAATACGAATTGCATTCAAGAGGATATTTTGCAAATAAGCTTTATATCTATAAAACGAATATTGATAAAGATACTAAAACGACAACTCTTTACGCTGAAGAAATTAATGCTAAAAATATGACCTCTAAAGGAAAGTTGAAAAAACTTTCTGAGATCACTTATGAAAAACGTCGTGATAAAGGCGGATTCAGTATTATTTATTCTCCTTCTGAAACATACATGATGGTAGTTGAAAATATACCAACTGAAAAAGAAGAGAATGAACAATTTAATGTTGTTATTCTTGATAGCGCTTTTAATATGGTTTGGAAAAAAAACCTTGAGTTACCTTACTTAAATACGTTGTTCTTCCGCCAAAAATTTATTGTTGGTGACGACGGTAGCTTTTACGTTTTAGGTAAACTTTTTAAAGACAAAGTAAAAACAAGAGTAAAAGGAATGGTAAATTATATGTACCATGTTATTGCTTTTGGAGATCATGGAGATTCAAAGATTGACTATGAAATAAAACTTGGGGAAAATTATATTACGGATATTACTTTCTCAAGAAATTCAAATGGTGATATTATCAGTGCGGGTTTCTATAGTAAAAAAGGTCTGAGCTCGGTTGATGGCAGTTTCTTTTTAACTCTGGATCCTGTTACAAAAGCTGTAAAAGCTTCTAACTTAAAAGAATTCGACATTGAATTTATGACTGAATACATGACAGAAGCACAGGAAAAAAGAGCAAAGAAGAGAGAGGAAAAAGGTAAAGATGATGAATTGTTTCAATACGATCTTCGAACATTGGTTAAACGTGAAGATGGTGGCGTAATGCTTGTCGGTGAGCAGTTTTACATAGTTCAAACTCAATATCGTTGTGGTAATAGCTATTGCACAAGAACTGATTACTATTATAATGATATCATTGTTGTAAATATTGATCCAAGCGGAAAAATTGAATGGGCGAAAAAAATACCAAAACGCCAAGTCTCAACTAACGATGGTGGATTCTATTCATCATTTGCAATGGCAGTAAATAAAGATAGACTTTCATTCATCTATAATGATCACAAAGACAATATGGATATGGAAAAAACAAAGAGATTGAAAAACTTCAACTTGTCTGATAGAAAAGGTGTTGTTGTTTTAGCGACTATGGATGATAGCGGTAAACTTACTCGTGAAATATTGTTAGACAATACAGAAACAGAAGTCATCATTCGTCCAAAAGTTTGTGAACAGATCGATGACGACCACATGCTTCTTTTTGGTGAACGTAAAAAAATGGAGCAATTTGCAATCATAACTTTTAATTAAACATTAAAAGAATTCGATTTCAAAAAGGGACACGATCACACGTGTCCCTTTTTTGTTTTTGGGGTGAATGCCACGAATGCACGAATAATTTTTTTTGGCTATTATTCGTGCATTAGTGGCGATTATTTGTGACATTTATTTGAAATTTAATTAAGAACAAAATTGAAATAGTACCTTTATCACAGTGGAAAAAATAAAAAATTTATATAAAGAAGCATATAGCGGACTTTCAACATCTGCTTGGTTGTTGTCATTAGTAATGTTCGTGAATCGCGCAGGAACAATGGTAATGCCTTTCATGACTTTGTACTTAACAACGGCATTAGGTTATACGATCGGAAAAGCAGGATGGGTGATGGCTTGTTTCGGATGCGGCGCAGTTTGCGGCGGATGGATGGGTGGAAAGCTGACTGATAAATTCGGTTTCTATTTCATTCAGTTGTTTGCATTGATCGGCGGCGGACTTATGTTCTTTGTAATTGGTCAGCTTACTGAATTTTCACACATTTGTATTGCAAGTTTTTTTCTTGCATCTATAAACGAATCATTTCGTCCTGCAAATTCTTCTGCCATTACTCATTACAGTACTGTCGAAACAAGAACACGTTCATTTGCATTAAATAGATTGGCCATCAATGTTGGTTGGGCTTTTGGGGGTGCGCTTGGTGGATTAATCGCAACTCATAATTATCATCTGCTCTTTTGGATTGACGGAACGACAAATATTCTTGCCGCAGTGTTTCTTTATTTTGCATTAGCACCTTCTAAAAATAAAGCTACGCAAAAAGTTGCTGAACCAAAACCGGATTTTGTTCATTCTGCCTATGCAGATAAAAATTATCTGATCTACATTTTCTGTGTGTTTCTGTATGCATTCACATTCTTTCAATTGTTTACAACGCAGCCTGTCTTCTTTAAAAAAGATTTCCACTTGTCAGAAAGTTACATTGGGATATTAATGGCTTTGAATGGACTTGTGATCACTGCATTTGAAATGATTGTTGTGCATTCAATTGATGGAAAGCGAAACACTTTGCGATTTATTTCTATCGGCACTGCACTGCTTGGGTTATCTTATCTTATCTTTAATTTATTCCCCGGTGGATTTTTCATTGCATTGGTCTCGACATTAATTTGTGTTGGTGGTGAAATTTTCTCTTTACCATTTATGAATTCACATGCAATGAATAGAGCGAATGTACATAACCGCGGACAATATGCAGGACTGTTTACTATGGCTTGGGCTGTTGCACAAGTACTTGGTCCTGCGACAGGTAGTCAGATCGCATATAATTTTGGGTTCACTGCAATGTGGTGGGTAATGGGTGGATTATTCCTGATTACTTCAATTGGTTTTAGATTACTGGAAAGAAGAGAAGCTCGGGAACTATTAAGTAAGTAATGACGTACACATTTGTTCGATTTTAATTGAGAAGTAATGATTCGCCCAACCACACAGATCTATAGTAATTATACTGACGAAGATTTTCATGTATGGAAAACATTGTTCGATCGTCAGATGGAAATTTTGACACCGATCGTTTCAGAAAGTTATTTGAAAGCATTGACTATAGTGAATTTTAGAAATGATAAAATACCTGATTTCAGTGAAGTCAATTCAACATTGGAAAAAATAACAGGATGGAATCTTCATGTTGTTCCGAATATTAGTCCGCAAAAAGAGTTCTTCGAGTATCTATCACAAAAAAAATTTACTGCTACTTGTTGGCTTCGAACATTCAGTCAACTCGACTACATTGAAGAGCCTGACATGTTTCATGATGTTTTCGCTCATGTTCCTTTGTTGAGTAATGAATCGTATTGCAATTTTTTTAAAGGCATAAGTGATATTGCACTTGAACATATCAACGATCCGAAGGCAATAGAATTACTTGGTAGAATCTATTGGTTCACGATCGAATTCGGATTGATAAGAGAAAGCAATGCATTAAAAATTTACGGCGCAGGAATAATCTCATCCAATGGCGAAACGAAACATTGTCTCAGTGATGCTTCTCAAAAAATCAATTTCGATGTGAAACAAATTCTCTCGACAGATTTCAGAACAGACATCCTGCAAGACAAATATTTTGTGATCGATTCTTTTGATCAACTTTATAATGCATTGCCGGAAATAAAAAACGAATTAAAAAAAATGATTTGAGTTTATTTTAACACTAAGTTCACTAAAAGTTAGCACAAGAACACTTATGGATTATTTAAAGCCAAGATCGCTTAGTGCTCTTGTGCTAAAAACTAAGTGATCTCGGATGTTTGTTTTTAAAACTAAAATTTCAGTCATGAATTCACGAATAGAAAACAATTCATTCGTGAATTCGTGGCTAGAATTTGAGTGATTTTAGTGTTTTAAATTGGAGATTAATTATGGATTATTCCTCAGAATGCGAAAAGAACGAAACAACCGTATCCATCTTATTACACCCCACAAACCAACAAACATGATTAGTATCTGAATCGAGAATAGTTTTACCTTGATTAGCAGATGCATATTTCATTTCTTTCAATGCACGAAAAGCATATACTCTTACAACTGCGCTTTTGTTTTTTAATAAACTATACAATTGATTTTCTGTCGCTAGTTGACTCATTCTTTCGTATAATGCATAAGTACGGGTGTATTCGGCTGCAAAACCAATTCCGTTTTCATTCACACAATCTGCAGTTTCCAGTTCTCTTACAATCTTACCTAGATTGTTTTGATTTTGAATATCAGGAAATCGGCTGATGTTGCGTATTTTGATTGATCCTGGTTTAGGTATTGATTCTGAAACAGTACTATCAGCCGCAGGAGCAGTAGATATTGTTTCTGCTTTCGGAGTAGAACAAGCTGAAATAATACATGGTATAATAATGAGGAAAGAGATTTTGCGCATGGTATAAAGATACGGTTGAAAGCTACAATTTGCAACTTCGATTTTTTAATTCTGTGCAATTAGTATTATATTGCCATGAAATTTTGATTGAAAGAAATTCATGTACGGGTTATTTTATCGAATGAAGAACAAGATA
>JANOBV010000365.1:0-4093 GCA_031411835.1 Bacteroidota bacterium
TAATTCGAAATACAGATAAAAAATACAAACGCAAGAACGATAACTCACAAGGCATCCTGTTCCCAACGTGAAAATCGAACCCCGGTCATTTTAAAAACAAGAAAAGTGAAATTGAAAATCAGTAACTTGTGCTACTGAAAGGCCGCGTATTGGATTTAGTCGGTCAGCAGTGATATTAAAATATAAATTACACTCGCACTCTACTACTAATGTATATTTCTTTTTCAAACGCAACACCTCAATTTAATGTAGATTTTTAATACCATTCTTTTACCTCAAAATTAATTTGCAATTAGTATTGGTGAATAGGCTTTCAATCGTGGTGAACGTAGACGCGTGACTAGTCAATTTTTCGATCTCAATTTCTAAGCTAAATCATCAATTTGTCTTAGAAAAAATAAGTGAAGAAAACCTAACGATTTCTTACAGAACAATTCATGCAGTGACCACTTTCTTCTCACCACTTACCAACCACCACTCACCTTTTACCACTTTAAATTGAAATCTCATGACGTCGAAGCTACTTTGACTTCATGCTTACACGATACACAAAAACACTCCTCACTAAAAGCATTCAAGTAGCAATGTTCTTCATGACAACTACTATCTATGCTCAAAACAATTTTCAACGCGAATGGGATTACCGTTATGGTGGTACTAAAAACGAAAAACTGAAAGTATTCCTACCTACTTATGATCATGGTTATCTACTTGCCGGATCTTCTCTATCTATTAATGATGGCGATAAAACTCAAGGCAGTAATGGTGGATTTGATTATTATGTAGTGAGAACCGATTCAGCCGGTGTCAAATTATGGGACGCTCGTTTCGGTGGTTCTTTAGAAGATGAACTTACTTGCGTTCTGCAAACCGGTGACGGCGGATTTCTTCTCGGCGGATATTCTCGCAGCGGAATTAGCGGCGATAAATCTGAAGCGAATTGGGATCAGTCAGGTCACGACTATGCTGATTATTGGATCGTAAAGATCAACGCTCAGGGTGTGAAACAATGGGATAAACGATATGGTGGAATCTATGAAGATAAATTAAATGCTATCGTCATCTCAGGTGACGATGGTTATATTCTTGGTGGACATTCACTTTCTTCTATGACGGGCGATAAAACACAAGCATCGTTTGGCGGTCCTGATTATTGGGTTGTAAAAATTGATGCTTCCGGAAATAAGATCTGGGATAAAACTTTTGGCGGAAATCGTAACGATCAATTAACTGCAATGACTCGCACGAAAGATGGCGCATTCGTCTTAGGAGGATTTACTTGGTCTGACCAAAGCGGTGACATTTCTTCAGGTTGCCGCGGACTTGTTAACTATAGCGACTACTGGATCATGAAAATGGATGCAGCCGGAAATCAAGTATGGGATAAACGTTATGGCGGTCCTGTAAGTGATATTCTATATTCTATCATCGAAACTCGCGATGAAGGATTTTTAATTGCAGGTAACTCTTACTCCGGTGTTGGAGGCGAAAAAACGCAAGCGAATAATGGTGGGGCAAATACTTCTGACATCTGGGTAATTAAAACCGATAACCTTGGAAATATTCAATGGGATAAATCGCTCGGTGGAAATACAAATGAAAATAAATTCGGGAACATAACGCAAACATCTGACAATGGCTACTTCATTGCCGCAACTTCTTACTCTGATATTAGTGGAGACAAAACAGAAGACAACCTTGGACAAGAAAACAATTGGGTTGTAAAACTTGATGCACTTGGAAATGTGTTGTGGGATAAAACAATCTTTACATCAGGTAGAGATGATAGCGGTTTTGCATTCTTATTAAATGATGGAAGTATCGTTGCTGCAAATCATACTAATGGTGAGATTGCAGGTTACAAAACACAAACTACTTATGACATTTCAAAAAAATACTGCGACTACTGGATCGTAAAACTATCTAATGTTGTACCACCTGTTGCTTCTTTCATGTACGGTACCGATCCTGTTTGTTCAAGAACTTGCATTGACTTTACAAATCTTTCTGTGAATGCGATTTCTTATCAATGGATCTTCCAGGGAGGAAGTCCAGCAACAAGTACTGCAATGAATCCATCAAGCATTTGCTACAATACTGCAGGTTCATTCGATGTAACGTTGATCGTAACGAACAACTTCGGTACTGACACTATGTTTATGCCGAATTACATCAACGTTATGCAATCACCAACAAACTTTGCTTTGAACTTAGCAAACGATACGATCTTCGCATCGCCGGGTTATACTGCCTACTCTTGGTATTTTAATGGCAATCCGATTCTAATTGCGACAGGAAGTTTCTTTGTTCCACAAGCATCAGGAAATTATTTTGTATTTGCTGTGAGTGTGAATGGATGTGAAACAAGTGCTCAAATTGAATACTTGATCAATAGTGTAAATTCACTGAACGACAATTCACATACTGTTTCTATTTTTCCAAATCCTGCAGGTGACAATTTTGTGATCAGCATGAATAGTCTCGATTCTCAAAAACCGGTTACGATCAGCATCTTCGATCAGGTTTCGAAATTGGTAGCAACAGAAAAGATCAATCCATCTTCGACTGAAATCAATTATGTTGTTAATGGTTCATCGATGAAATCAGGATTGTATTGGATCCGAATCATGAATGGTGATAAGATGATGAGAAAAAGTGTGATCATTACGAAGTAAGCTTAAACCCTTATAATATAATTCTTCATTGCCCGGTAGGTGTTAGGTTCTGCCGGGCAATTTTGTTTTCAGATTTTCGGAGAAAATAATTTTACTTCAGATATCAGGAAGGAATAATTTTCCCGCAGATTTCCGCAGATTAAGGCGCAGAAAAATACGCAGATTAAATCGCAGATTTTTCTTTATAAATTGGCTAACTGCTTTAATAAAAAATATTATGCAAATTTGACAAACTAATTATGTCTACATGTAAAAGATTCGCTTATCAATCTGCGATTTAATCTGCGTATTTTTCTGCGCCTTAATCTGCGGAATCTGCGGGAACCTTTTTAAGCATTTTCATTTCTCACATAGAAATGTACTTTGATTCCAAAGAAATGATTATTTTTCGGAAATTAAAAATCAGCCGTGGTAACAATTAAAACAATCATCAAACGATTCACAAAAAACGGTGAGAAGACCGGTTGGTCATATGTTGATATAAGCGCTGCACAAGCAAATAAGATCAAGGCCGATTACAAACGGTCTTACAAAGTAAAAGGCTACATCGATGAATTGGAAATTTCACAAACTGCAATGATTCCAATGGGTGGCGGTACATTTATTATTCCGGTTAAAGCTGATCTTCGTAAAAAAATTGGAAAGCAAGAAGGCGATAAAGTTATTCTGAGACTTGAAGAGGATCTTAAAGAATATAAACTCGACAAGGAATTAATTCTTTGTATGAAAGACGAACCGGTAGCCTACGGGAAATTCAAAAAACTTCCAAAGTCTTATCAAAATTATTATTCGAAATGGATTGGTAGTGCGAAGACTCCTGAAACAAAATCGAGACGAATTGGAATTGTGATCAATGGGGTGTTGAATGATCAGACGTTGGCGGAGATGCTAAAAGCGAATCGGGAGCTAAAGATCAAATAAATGTTTTTTTTAACAAAGAGAAATTAAAACACTAAGACCACAATTCCGATAGCTATCGCATAGGCGTCAACTTAAGATAAAAACAAATGGATAGTCTTTCTTTCTGTTGATATGAGATTATCTATAAAAAAAAAATTAGCAAATTAACCTTTATTGCCTTCAGCTAAAGTTTAATATCCTTTGGTTAAAGCAAATGATGTATTCGTTATTAATTTATAGATTATTAGGCCCGTTAGGGCCATACTCTTGGTGACTCTTGGACCTTATAAGAGCGCTAAGCCCCTTTAGGGGTGCACTCCTTAAACACACCGCATTTTTCGACAACGAAAGTACAATTGTACATCAGGAATAAGCCGAACGCAACCAATATATGCTGGGACTATTTTGCAATTGAATTAACGGACACTTGCATTGTGTATAAAGAGTGCGCCCCTAAAGGGGCTTGACGTTCTCGTGTAGTCTAGTAATACCGAAAGTACGGCCCTAACGGGCCTGTC
>JANOBV010000366.1:0-3696 GCA_031411835.1 Bacteroidota bacterium
CAGTTATCCACATCGCCCACTTGTTAACAAAGAGAAAATTTACATCGTGAACACTACCATCTTTCGGCTTTTTATTCTTTGCCTCTTGCCATTCTCGTCTTTTGCGCAAGACTCTACTTCCACTCGTACTCATGTTGGATGTATAACAGGTAACTGCGAAAATGGAATTGGCTCCTACCGAACTTCTAACGGAAACATTTATGAAGGAAACTTCAGCAATGGAAAATTCAATGGTCCGGGTAAAATGTCATATAAGGATGGCGCTGTCTATACAGGTGAATTTGCCGGTGGCAAAATGAATGGAAAAGGAACCTATACATATAGAGATGGAAATGTCTATGAAGGAACTTTCTCCAATGGAAAAATGGAAGGTGCAGGAATTATGACCTATGTCAGCGGAAATAGATATGAAGGTTCTTTTTCTAACAACATGAAATCCGGAAATGGAATTTACATATTCAACGACAATAGCCGCTATGAAGGAGGTTTTATAGCCGATAAAATGGAAGGTCCCGGAAAGATCACTTATCCGAATGGCGATTCCTATTCAGGTAGTTTCATCAAAGGAAAACAAACGGGCAAAGGTCTTTACCATTATCACGATGGTAATGAATACAAAGGCGATTTCGTTAACGGAAATTTTTCAGGCTCCGGTACTCTCTCTTTATCTGATGGTAGCAATTATGAAGGAGAATTCATTAACGATAACATGGAAGGCAATGGGGTCTTCTATTATGCAAATGGCGATATTTACGTCGGGACGTTCGTAAATGGCAAATACAATGGTTGTGGTACTTATTATTATGCTAATGGCGATCGCTATACTGGCGATTATCTGAATAACCAAAGTCATGGTACAGGAACTTTCATAGAAGCCAGTGGCGAAGGAACTACTTATCATTATTTGAATGGTGAAATTATTGGCGAAGGGATCCAATTGTATAATTTCGCTGTCAATACGGGATTAACAGATTTATCTAAAAAAGAGATACCTGTAACTAAACCCGAAACTCCGAAAGAGACTCCACAGGAAGTACAGAAGGAAGTACAGAAAGAAGTACAGAAAGAAAAACCTGATGAAACAACTATTCCTAAATCGGAGCCTGTTACAATTTCAAAGCCAGATCCTACGACTGAAAATGTTGCGATGGCAAGTATTCCAAAGCCAAGTAGTGTTACAAATAATATTGGTCAAACATGCCCTGCTTGTAGAGGTAAAGGGAAAATTTATCAGGCAGAGATCAGAAAAAATAAAATGGTGACGAAAGATATTAGCAATGGACTCGGTCCAAGAAACTTTGTTACCTATTCAGTAAATGAAATTGTTCGTCCCGCAGGAAATGTACTTTGTGGAAAATGTCAAGGGACAGGAAAAATATCTAACGACTAATCCATAGGAAATATATCTATGAAAAAAATATATGCCCTTTTTGCACTCTTTATACTATTCTGCAATTTAGCGGAAGCTCAAACTAGCTTGCGATTCGGCAGAATCTCAGTTGACAAAGGCCTCTCTCAGTCTACGGTTTACTGTACATATCAAGACAGCCAAGGATTTATTTGGGTTGGTACAGAAGATGGCTTAAACAAGTATGATGGCTACTCTTTCGATGTCTTCAAGTTTGATCCAACTGATACTACAACTGTAAGTAACAACATCGTTCGTTGCATTTTTGAAGACAAAAAAAATAATCTATGGATTGGAACCGATAATGGTTTGAACAAATTGATTCGTAAAAACGGATCATTTCAACGGTACCAAAATATTCCCGGCAATTCTTCTACTATTAGTAACAATCTTATTAGCTCTATAACTGAAGACAATAAAGGAATCGTTTGGATTGGTACAGGTAACGGATTGAATTCGTATGATGCAAACACAAATAAATTTACTGTCTATCGTTCTGACCCAAATAATGCAACTACATTAACTAGCAATATCATTTCTTGTCTTTACTTCGACAAAACAAATAATCTCTGGGTTGGAACATCGTCCGATGGATTAAATCAATTTGATATTTCTTCCGGGACTGTGAAACGTTTCAAAAATATTTCCGGCGATAATAATTCTATTAGCGAAAACGAGATCACTTCTATTACATCAGACAATCAGAATAATCTTTGGATTGGAACATTGAATAGCGGAGCGAATATAATTTCACCCTCAGGGAAAATCACACACTTTACAACTTCACAAGGTTTAGCTTCTAATAGCATTTTCTCTCTACAACAAGATGCTAAAGGAATTATGTGGATAGGAAGTTTTGGTGGTGGATTAGATGCGTTGAACATACGCTCCGGCAAAATTATCAATTACCATAAGGAGCCGCAAAATCTTGAATCTATTTCCAGCAATAAAATCTACAATATTTTCGAAGATAATGCCGGAACAATTTGGTTCTCGACTGCAAATGGACTGAGTTTCTACAATAGAACGATTGCGAAATTTGTAACTTACAAAGTAAATGAAGCCGGTGATGCTGCAAGTAACAATAGCGTCTTTGCAATTTGCGAAGACAAAGCGGGCAACATTTGGACAGGAACATTAGGAAGTGGATTGAATGTTTTCAGCAGAACAGAAAATCGTTTTGTAAATGAAAAATTTCCGGCATTGAGTAATCCGACACTTCGATTTTGCAATGTATTCAGTTTAACGGAAGACAAAGCAGGAGTTCTATGGGTTGGAACATCAGACGGACTTCTCTCCTTTTCAAAATCTACCGGACAAATTAAAGAATACAGAGCTTCAACAGGCGCAATTAGCAATAATTATATCCGTTGCATCTATGAAGATAAAAGCGGTGTACTTTGGATTGGAACTCATGGCGGTGGACTGAATGCATTTGACAGAGCAACAGGAAAATCGAAAATTTACCGATCTAAAAATGGCGATGCCGGTTCGTTGAGTAGTGATGTTGTAATGAATGTGATCGAAGATTCAAAAGGCAAGCTATGGGTAGCAACTTATGGCGGCGGACTTTGTTCACTTGATCGTTCAACAGGAATTTTCACGTCATATAAGAATGACCCATTGGATGCCAAAACGATCAGCAGTAATTTTATTCATTCTATATATGAGGACAATACAGGAAAACTTTGGATTGGAACTTATGGTGGCGGATTAAATATTCTTGATGGCAGTAATAACACTTTCAAACATTACACAGAAAGAGATGGACTTCCAAACAATATCATCAATGGAATTCTATCTGACGCGAAAAATAATATCTGGCTGAGTACTAATAATGGTGTTTGCAAATTGAACATTGTAAAAGGACAAGCATCGTTAACAGCGGATAGCAGAACATATAATATTCAGGATGGCCTTCAGAATAAATTCAATGAAAACGCATGCTATCGCGGACAAAACGGTTGGTTATTCTTCGGGGGAAATAATGGTCTGAATGCATTTCATCCTGATAGCATCAATGATAATACAGTTGTTCCACCGGTCGTAATTACTCGTTTCTATTTATTCGAGAAACCTGCAAGAATGGATACACTCATTTCTGATGCGCATACATTAAACTTAAATTATCGTCAAAACTTTTTTTCATTTGAATTTGCTGCATTGAATTATCTTTTCCCTGATAAAAATCGCTATGCATACATGATGGAAAATCTGAATGAAGATTGGACCTATTCAGGGAATCGTCGTTATGCAACCTATACGAATATCGATCCAGGTGAATATAC
>JANOBV010000367.1:0-2717 GCA_031411835.1 Bacteroidota bacterium
TTATTTTAAAGAAACTGGGCTTCGATTGGTCGGAAAACCTTTTCCACCTTTCGTATGGCATGGTCGATCTGCCTTCTGGGAAAATGAAATCGCGCGAAGGAACCGTCGTCGATGCCGATGACCTCATGGAAGACATGACAAAGACCGCACAGCAATTATCGGAAGAGCTCGGAAAACTCGAAGGTTATTCAGCGGCAGAGAAAGCGAAATTGTATACCACGATCGGTATGGGTGCACTCAAATATTACATCCTCAAAGTCGATCCTAAAAAGCGGATGCTTTTCAATCCGGCTGAGAGTATTGACCTGAACGGAAATACAGGTCCATTCATAAGCTACACCTATGCACGAATCCGTTCCGTACTTCGTAAAGGCGGTTCAATGAAACTTGATTCTGATAAATTCGTTTCGCATGAATCATCGAATGAAGAGAAATTCCTGATTAAACAGATCTATCAATATCCCGTTGCAATAAAAGCTGCAGCTGATGCTTATAGTCCTGCGGTCGTTGCTCAATACGTATACGATCTTGCAAAAGCGTATAATCATTTCTACCACGAACATATTGTAGTTGATGCAGAACAGAAAGATATCACATCGTTCCGTTTGCATTTAAGCGAAATGACTTCATTGGTGATTTCAAAATGTATGGCAATACTGGGAATCACTGTTCCCGAAAGAATGTAAAATGAATAAGTTCGGAAATTATCTTCTTTATACTCTTGTCTTCTTCACGATCAGTTTCTGTTCGATCTCGAAGCTTTCTGTTTTTAATGGATCGCATGCAAGTGGAGTAAAGACCGGATTTAGAATTCCAACTGATCAGTTCAAAGATGGTGATATCATTTTGCGTGAAGGAAAAAGTTTTGTTTCTCAGGCATTACGTTCTTTTTCGCTAACTGACAAACATTATTCTCATGCGGGAATAATTCAAATCAAAAATGGGCAGACTTATGTTTGTCATGTTGTAGCTGCAGAAGGGAAGCGAAGTGATAAAATCCGTTTGGAACCAATTGTATCTTTCTGCGATAAATCTGACAATACATCTTTTGCCATCTATCGAACTGATTTGAATACAATATCAATTGACTCAGCACTTGCAGTATATTTCATAGCAGGAATTTCTTTTGACACTGATTTCGATCTGAAAACAAGCAATAAAATGTACTGTACTGAGTTGGTATATAAAGTGCTCACGGCAGCAAATCGAAATGAAAAATTTATAAATTTGTCACACGGAAATGGAATTGATTACGTGGCATGTGACAATCTCTACCTAAACCCTAAAACCAAACTAGTATTCTCCCATAATTATTAACATGAAAAAAATAACTCACTCTATATTAGTCCTTGCATTTGCAACTTTTCTTTTTGCTTGCGGAAAAAGTGATTCACCTTCTTCGATCACTGAAAAATTTCTTGCTGCCATTTCTAAGCAAGATTATGATGCTGCAAAAACATTTGGGACAGACGATACAGACAGATTATTAAGTATGATGAGCGGCTTCAAAAAAATGGGCGCAGATCCATTTATGGCTGATGCCAAATTTGATGTTGTCGATGAATCCATCACAGGTGACGAAGCCAAAGTAAAAGTGAAAGTCGAAGGCAATTCAAAAGAAATGGTTTTCGATCTGCAAAAAGAAAATGGCAAGTGGAAAGTCGCAATGAATAAAGAAACGATCAACGAGTCAGAAGCGAATATTTTTAATCTCGGGGCGACGAATACGGATTCGACGACAGTTAAATAGTTTAAATTGTTTAAGGAGTTTAATGTGTGCGCTACCCTTTAACACATTAAACCCTTTAAACAATTTAAACCCCTTAAACCATTTCCCTGTTTACCAACGGCGCAACTTTACTCCCAATCAACTCAATCGACCTCATCAACTTCTCATGCGACAACTTAGCATTGTCCATCTGAAATGTGAATCGAGAAATTCCGCCCAAAGCTTTGCTGTGATGAAGAATTTTTTCTGCTATCTCTTCGGGTTCACCGACTAGTAAAGCTCCTCTTGGACCGTTCTGTGCATCGAAATGACCTCGTGTAACAGGAGGCCATCCGCGTTCACGACCGATTCGTGTAAATGTTTCTGCATAACCCGGATAATAATCTTCCAATGCTTTATCTCTTGAATCGGCTACATATCCTAATGAATGCAATCCAACTTTCAATTTTTCAGGAGCATGTCCTGCACGTTGACCGGCTTCTCTATACAAGTCAACCAACGGACGGAAGCGATGTGTTTCGCCGCCGATCACTGCAACCATCAATGGTAAACCAAGTGTTCCAGCTCTCACAAATGATTGTGGTGTTCCGCCAACACCTAGCCAAATTGAAAACGGATCTTTCAATGGTCGAGGATAGATCGGTTGATTTGTAAGTGCCGGACGAAACTTCCCTGACCATGTTACAAATTCATTGTCACGAATGTTTAATAGCAAGTCTAACTTCTCGGAAAACAATTCATCGTAATCATGAATGTTAAATCCGAATAGGGGAAAGGCTTCAGTAAACGAACCTCTACCAACAACCATTTCTGCACGACCTTTTGAAATAAGATCAAGCGTTGCGAAATTTTGAAACACTCTGACAGGATCTGCAGCGCTCAAAACAGTTACAGCACTCGTCAAGATTATTTTCTTCGTCCTCGCAGCTGCAGCAGCAAGTATCATCGTCGGTGCCGAATCCAAAAATTCTTTTCTATGGTGTTCACC
>JANOBV010000368.1:0-2034 GCA_031411835.1 Bacteroidota bacterium
TCCTGAACCATCATGCATACTGTTATTCATATCAGGTGAAACAAATGAAACAGTTGGCAATGTTGTATAATCAGTCGGGAAAGAAGTAAATGGAAGATTTAAAGTTGAAGAAACTTGATTAGTTCCTGTACCAACCCAATTTGTGATCGCATTATGTTTTCTTGCATAGGTACCACTAACATCTCCATCATAACCTACACTTGGCATTCCATCAGCGTAAGACTTAAATGTATAGCCGCCTTGTATCAATGCAGCAGCAATATTCATTGTAGTAAACTTTGCTGCCGGCTTAACATTGTTTGTAACGCCTTGATTACTTCCGGCAAAAAAGTCAAGATAGTTCGGTTGACTAGGATGCTCGATACCGTATGACTCTGTAAATAATGTTGTGTTTGCTTCATTAGCAAATGCATTGATATGTGGTGCAGCACTGTTTCCTATTATTTGTTGGTAGGCGTGGTTTTCAAACATAACAACTACGATATGATCTGGAACAGGTAAAGTTGTTCCCCCGGAAGTCAAAGTTGTGAAAACCGTTGAAGCTGAAAAAGAACTAGGCCCACTACTACAAACAGATTGAACTTCGAATTCATAAGCTGATCCCGCCAACAATCCCGAAATAGTTTTCGAAGCACTTGTTGAAGAAACGGTTGTCCAAGTCGAAGTGCTCGATTTTCTATATTGCACATAATAAGATGTTGCACTTGTAACAGCTGTCCAGCTTAATGATGAACCAGTTGTTGTTATTCCAGAAACACTCATTCCTGATGGTATTCCGCAAGCAGTAGTTGCGGCATTGGTAGAGAAAATTCCTGATGCAGAAAATGCTCCAAGTCCTGCGCTACAAATTGTTTGCACTTGAAATTCATATTGTGTTGATGCAATCAAGGATGTCAAATTTGCTGAAACAGTATTTGTTGAAGTTGAACTCCATGCAGATCCTGAATTTCTTACTCTGTATTGAACATTATATCCCGTTGCACTTGAAACTGCATTCCATCCAACAGTACAAGAGCTTGCCGTTTTGTTTGTAGCAGTAAACATTGCCACATCCGGTAAACCACATGCAACAGCAACAGTAGTTGTTAAAGTACCTGATGTCGAAAAAGAACTGTTTCCCCCAATACAAATTGTCTGCACTTGAAATTCATAAACCGTTCCCGAAGTCAATCCTGTCAACGATTTTGAATTCGTCGTTGATGTTAAAGAAGTCCAGGCAGCACCTGATCCATTCACGCGATATTGAATGTTATATCCAATTGCTGTTGATACTGCAGTCCAACCAAGAGTTGCAGATGTTGGTGTGATGGCAGTTGATGTAAATCCCGAAGCAGTCGGAACGCTACATGAAAAAGCAATCGTTGAAAATATTCCACTTGACGAAAAAGTACTTGTGCCGGCCGAACAAACAGATTGCACTTGAAAGACATACTGTGTACTTGCTGTAAGTCCCGATAGATGCGCTGTGTCCGTTGAAACAGAAACTGTTGTCCAAGCAGAAGATGACCCATTCACACGATATTGTACATTATAACTCAAAGCCCCTGATATACTAGTCCAATAAAGTGTTACGGAAGAAGAAGTTTTATTGATTGCACCAAATAAAGCTACATCCGGAATACCACAATTTACGGTAGTGGCTGTTGTAGTAAAACTAGCAGTACTTGAAAACGCACTTGATGCACCACTACAAACTGTGCTAACTTGAAATTGATAATTAGATCCTGCTGTTAAACCCGTTATAGCTTTTGAAGTAGATGTTGATGAGGTACTTGTCCAAGTGGTAGTGCTACTTAATTTGTAATTTATATTGTAACTTAATGCTCCTGACACAGGCCCCCAATTTAAAGTAGCACCTGAAGTAGTTATTCCGGAAGCAGTTAAACCAGATACAACTCCACATGAAGCAATGGCTAAAGTTGTGAAAGTATATTTTGTACCAAATACACTTAGTATTCCTGGTGTACATCTCGTTTGAACTTGATACTCGTAAGAAGTGGAAGCAATTAGCCCAGCTATATTTTTTGAATTTGT
>JANOBV010000369.1:0-5245 GCA_031411835.1 Bacteroidota bacterium
TCGTAAACTTACGCAGGCCTTCTCTTCGAATCCTTACGTTAGGAAGAATTGAATCATACATTCAATAAATAAAAATGAATGATTCATCCCGCAGGGATCTTGTTGGAAAAATATAGACATTAAGTAGAAAGTAACTAAGAAAAAATAAAATCTAAATAAAATGGCAGAAGTAAGACCCGATGAAGTATCAGCCATATTGCGTCAGCAATTGGCAGGGTTCAAAACAGAAAAAGAACTCGAAGAAGTAGGAACTGTATTGCAAGTGGGTGATGGTATTGCCCGTATCTATGGTTTAACTCGTGTTCAGTCAGGTGAATTGATCGAATTCGAAAACGGCCTGCAAGGAATTGTACTAAATCTTGAAGAAGATAACGTAGGTGCCGTATTGCTTGGAGTTTCTTCGAACATCAAAGAAGGTGATGTTGTGAAACGTACAGGAAAGATCGGTTCTATTCGTGTTGGAGAAGGAATGCTTGGTCGTGTTGTCGATACATTGGGAACACCAATCGATGGTAAAGGACCAATCACTGGCGAGACTTACGAAATGCCAATCGAGCGTAAAGCTCCGGGTGTAATCTTCCGTCAACCGGTTACAGAGCCACTTCAAACAGGTATCAAAGCGATTGATGCGATGATTCCAATCGGACGTGGACAACGTGAGTTGATCATCGGCGATCGTCAAACAGGTAAAACTGCTGTGGCAATCGATACGATCATCAACCAAAAAGAATTTTACGAAAAAGGTCAACCTGTTTTCTGTATTTATGTAGCCGTTGGACAAAAAGGTTCTACGATTGCACAAATCGTTAAGACACTTACTGAAGCAGGTGCAATGCCATATACAGTTATTGTAGCGGCTCCGGCTTCAACTCCGGCACCAATGCAATTCTTTGCTCCAATGTCAGGTGCAGCAATCGGAGAATTTTTCCGTGACACAGGACGTCCTGCTTTGATCGTTTATGATGATCTTTCTAAACAAGCGGTTGCATATCGTGAAGTATCACTTCTTCTTCGTCGTCCTCCGGGACGTGAAGCATATCCGGGCGATGTATTCTATCTTCACTCTCGTCTTCTTGAGAGAGCAGCGAAAGTCATCAACTCTGATGCAATTGCAAAAACAATGAACGACCTTCCTGATTCTATCAAGCATCTAGTAAAAGGTGGTGGTTCACTTACTGCACTTCCAATTATCGAAACTCAAGCGGGTGACGTGTCTGCATACATTCCTACGAATGTGATCTCAATCACTGACGGACAGATTTTCCTTGAAGCAAATTTATTCAACGCAGGTGTTCGTCCTGCCATCAACGTAGGTATCTCTGTATCTCGTGTAGGTGGTAATGCACAGATCAAATCGATGAAGAAAATTGCCGGAACTTTGAAGTTAGATCAAGCACAATATCGCGAGCTTGAAGCGTTCTCTAAATTCGGTTCTGATCTTGATGCTTCTACAAAAGCAACGATCGATAAAGGTTCACGAAACGTAGAGATCCTTAAGCAAGGACAATATTCTCCACTTACAGTTGAGAAACAAGTTGCAATTATCTACTGTGGTACAAAAGGTTTATTGCGTGATGTTCCGGTAAATAAAGTAAAAGAATTTGAAACAGAATTTCTTGGACTTTTAGATGCGCAACATCGTACAACATTAGATGCAATCCGTGGCGGTGCGATCGACGATAAAGTAACAAGCGTACTTGAAAAAGTTGCTTCTGAGTTAACACCAAAATATAAATCATAATTCTTTTCTTCTCCGCCTCGGCGGAGGAGGATTGAAAAAGTAATAAGCATGGCAAATTTAAAAGAGGTACGGAGCCGCATTACTTCAGTAATTTCTACACAGCAAATTACTAAGGCAATGAAAATGGTAAGTGCTGCAAAGCTACGCAGAGCTCAAGATGCAATCACTTTGATGCGCCCTTATGCATCAAAGCTTCAAGAGATCATGGCGAATATTTCAGGTTCACTTGATTCAAGTGTAGGCGGACAATATTCTGTAGTTCGTCCGGTGAATAAAGTATTGATCATTGCAGTGAGTTCGAATCGCGGATTGTGCGGGGCTTTTAATGCAAATATCAATCGTACGATCAGCCGAATGATCCGTGAAAACTATTCAACTCAGGCGCAAGCAGGAAATGTGAAGGTCATGAGTATCGGAAAAAAATCGGGCGACTTCTTTGCAAAGATGGGAAACCTGAATGGTGGCAATCACAATGAAATTTATTCTAACCTGACATTCGAAGCAGTTTCTAAAGTAGCTGAAAGTGTAATGCAAAGTTTTGCAGCAGGTGAATTTGATAGAGTAGAAGTTGTGTATAATCAATTCAAGAATGCAGCTGTTCAGAATGTAATGGTTGAGCAAGTGTTGCCGATCATTCCTCCGACTGCTACGAGCGAAAGTAAAGCGACGAACGATTATATTTTTGAGCCGGGGAAAGAAGAATTAGTGTTGCAATTAATTCCAAAGTCCATCAAGGTTCAATTATACAAAGCAGTTCTTGATTCGAATGCTTCTGAACACGGAGCTCGAATGACAGCCATGAGTAAAGCTACCGACAATGCCGGCGATCTACTTAAAGAATTAAGATTGTCATATAATAAAGCACGACAAGCAGCCATCACGGGAGAAATTCTCGAGATCGTTGCAGGAGCAGAAGCTCTGAACGGATAAAATTTAAGCAGAAAGAAAAAAGAAAAAAGCCAAAAATAGTGTATGACATTTTTGGCTTTTTTCTTTTTTCTTTTGGCTTATAAAGTTGTATTATTGTTTCACAAAAACAAATTCAACTTAACCTCCAGCCCTAAATGGAATTGAATTTAAGAGATATACTTACGGTTTCTACCATCCTCTTCGCTGTCATCGACATCGTTGGGTCAATTCCTGTTTTGCTTCAGGTGAAATCAAGAGTAGGGTATATAAAAGCTGAACAGGCAACATTCGTTTCTCTTCTTATCATGATCCTTTTTCTCTTTCTAGGAGAAAGTATTTTGAATTTTCTAGGTGTAGATGTAAAATCATTTGCTATTGCCGGGTCCTTGGTGATCTTCTTTTTAGCTATGGAGATGATCTTAGGCATCAGACTTTACAAAGATGAAATTCCTGAAACTGCCAGCATTGTACCTATAGCATTCCCTCTAATTGCCGGTACAGGCACCATGACGACCTTGCTTTCACTGAGAGCCGCATATGACTCAATTACCATAATATCAGGGATTTTCCTCAATTTGGTGGTTGTTTATATTGTACTAAGAAACCTCTACCGCTTGGAAAGATTTCTTGGACCTGCCGGAATTAGTATTCTCAGAAAAGTATTTGGAATTATACTGCTGGCAATTTCAGTAAAATTATTCCGGACAAACATCGGAATATGAGTGTTAATAAGGGTTTCAGCCCTTGAAATATGAAAAATAAGTTCTACATTTGAAATATCATCCAAATTACTCATACTGCTATGAAAAAACTACTACTTAATGTTTTAGTTGTATTTGCTTTATTGATCGCAGGACACACAGGTGTCTTCGCACAAGGAGTATACAACATGGGCTCAGCTACATCTACGACAGATACAAGCGGCACACTCTATGATTCCGGTGGTCCAACCGGTGATTACCTGGTAGATGAAGACTATGAATTTCTGATTCAACCTTCATGTGCAACAAGCATTACTCTAGATATTACCGCTTTCGAATCGGAGTCAAGCTTCGATTATTTTTATGTTTACGATGGTACATCAATTGCCGGAACACTTTTGACTACAGGTAATGGTCAAACTTTACCATCACCAAGTACAGTAACAGCTACTTCCGGCGCTATGTTTATAGTATGGCACTCTGATGTATCGATTGTTTATCCTGGTTTTGCATGTAACTGGACCTCTATCATTGCACCAAGTGTTGCACCAGATGCAGGTTTTGTAATTGGAGACGCAACTCCGCCACTAGGGGTGAATGTTGCATTCACAGATACATCTATTGGTGGTCCAACTGCATGGTTGTGGGATTTCGGTGATGGTGATACAGCTCGTAGTCAAAATCCAATGCATACTTTTGCAGCTCCGGGAACATATACAATTATGTTGGTTGCATTCACATGTAACGAATCAGATACAATGATTCAAACATTGACTGTTCAAGGTCCTCCGCAAATCAGTGTAGCACAAACAGGATTCAGCATCAGCGCAGCTTGCGGTGATTCAGTTGCTTTCCCGCTTGACATTAGTAATATAGCAGGTGGAGAATTAGTTTATACAGTTGACGGATCAAATGTTGGTGCTATCAAAGTATTAGCAATGACATATGGTACTGATCAATTCGCAGAATATCCAAGTACGATCAATGCGATCAATCAATATTTTACAGGATATACATTAACAACTACTGCTACAACAAATCCAGGAACATTAAACAGTTTATTGATAGGACAAAACGTTCTTTTAATTCCTGAGCAAGAAACGGGTGTTCCTTCAACATGGACAGCATTAGCTCCTGTAGTTCAGCAGTTCTTAAATAATGGTGGTTCAGTAATTTTCCTTGGATCTTATTCTTCAGAATCAGATTGTATGTTTAACACAGGTGTATTTTCAGGAACATATAATCAGGATGAATTCACAACATTTGCAAACTTAACTGTTGATAATACAACACATCCATTAGTTGCAGGTTTAGCTGTAACTTCTTTTGCTCCACCAAGTGCAACATTCTCAATGAACCTAACAAACTCTGATAGAGTTCAAGTTGTTTCTGCAAGTGATGGAAGTGACGTAGTTTCTTATCGTTACTATGGTTCAGGAAAAGCGATCTTCATCGCCTTCGATTATTTCTCTCCTTCAGTAGAAAGTTCACAAATTATTGCAAATGCAATTCAGTGGGGTGGAGAAAATGCTCTTCCTTCATGGATCTCTGTTGCTCCAACATCAGATACAGTTGGTGCAGGAAATACTTCTAATGCAGTTGTTACTTTCCAAACTACAGGATTACCTGCAGGAACATATTATGCAAACCTAGGTGTTGCAAGTAATGACCCGTTAACTCCAATCGTTTTACTTCCGTGTACATTAACTGTTTCAGGACTTCCAATTGTTGGTTTATCTGAAACATGTTTGAATTACGATAGCGTAATGCAAAACACATCAGTTACTGATACATTCCAATTGATCAACAATGGTTGTGATACATTATTTGTGTCGTCAATTACTTCTAATGCAGCAGAATTCCAAGTTACATCAACTGTTTCTTATTTGCTTCC
>JANOBV010000370.1:0-9090 GCA_031411835.1 Bacteroidota bacterium
TTAATCTTTATTCAGCCTTTAGCTAAAATACTACAAACTAACGACTTAGCTGAATGGTATGCTTTTACTGATTTGAGGCGCGAAGATAACCTATTTCAGCTTAGGACTCAAATCTATTAGCGTTCAAATTGAATCTAATGGCAATTTCGTTTGATGGAAAATGCTTGGTTTCATTGCATTACGAGGATATTACATTTTATGCTATTTTAGCAGGATTATAATTCAGACAAAAAAATATGAAGAAGCAATTATTCATTTTCATTTTGGCTCTTGGAAGCGTGATCGCATTTAGCATAAACGCTCAATCGAGTAATTCAGAAACCATAGTAGTCAAAACAAAAATCTACTGCGATCACTGCAAAGAATGCGAAAGTTGCGGCGGTAGAATCCAAAGAGATCTTTCATTCGACAAAGGAATTCTGCAAGTAGAACTTGATGAAAAATTAATGACCATTAAAGTGGAATACAATCCAAAGAAGACAACTCCGGAAGAGATCAGAAAAATGATTTCGATGTATGGCTACGATGCTGATGATGTGAACGCGGATTCACTTGCAGTCACTAAACTAGACGAGTGTTGTTTGAAGAAGTAAGCTTGTAAATACCTATTATTAAAGTCTTTTTTGCATTTTGCGGCGAATATGTTAGTTTTTTACCGCAAAATATGCGGCGAATAATTTAACTTTTGCGGCATATAATTCGTATATTTACCGCATATTCTGCGGAGAAAAATGTACATCCATCAACTAAAAGATTGGCCTGAATTCAAATGGAATCAGGAAAAACTAATCGGTTTGCTTGCGTCGACTAGACATCAGCAAGGACGTCTTGTTGGTAAAATGGAAAGCCTTGGTTTCTCATTACAATCTGAAGCTATCCTTGAAACGATGACATTGGAAGCAATAAAGTCAAACGAGATTGAAGGAGAAATACTCGATGCAGAACAAGTTCGCTCGTCGCTTGCAAGAAGATTGGGATTAGAAGTTGCAGGAATTATTCCGAGTGATAGAAATGTTGAAGGAGTAGTTGAAGTAATGTTAGACGCTACACAAGGATATCTATCGCCATTAACTGAAGATCGTTTGTTCAATTGGCATGCTGCATTATTTCCAACAGGGAGAATCGGACTGAGAAAAATAAATGTTGGTGAATGGAGAAATACCGGAGAAACAATGCAGGTTGTTTCAGGTGCAATGGGACGAGAGAAAATTCATTACGAAGCACCTTCAGATGGAAATGTTCCGAACGAAATGTTGAAATTTTTAAAATGGTTCAATACTAAAAATGAAATTGATCCGGTACTAAAAGCAGCAATAGCACATTTATGGTTTGTAACAATTCATCCATTTGAAGATGGAAATGGAAGATTGGCAAGAACAATTGCAGACATGCAACTCACAAGAGGCGATGGAATTGTTCAGCGCTTTTATAGTATGTCAGCACAAATTCGGATAGAACGAAAAGAATATTATGCAATATTGGAGAAGTCACAAAAGGCTACACTTGATATAACTGAATGGCTTGAATGGTTTTTAAATTGTTTGAATAGAGCATTGAATAATTCTGATATTTTATTATCAAGAGTATTGAAGAAATCTAAATATTGGGAGTTGCTTTCGACAAAGACAATAAATGATCGCCAAAGAATTATAATAAATAAATTGCTTGATAATTTTGAAGGCAAACTTACTTCAACTAAGTATGCAAAAATTGCAAAATGTTCTACTGATACTGCATTGAGAGATATTCAAAATTTAATTTTGCAAGAAGTACTTGTGAAAGAAGCAGCAGGAAGTAGAAGTACAAGTTATGTGCTTATTGAAATAGTTTGATTTAATTTCATTTTTCCTTATGAATTTGTTAAAACATTTTAATTTTTATTGAAATTCAAAAAAGAGTAATTACTTTACCGTTATAAAATTCCATATGATGAACAAAAACCTACTAAGCTATATAGCAGGAGTTGCAATAATTGCAATTGCTATACCTGTTACATTAACCTCTATGACAACTGCTGAAGAATCTACTAAAACCGAAAATCCCATAACAAATAAATGGGCGGGAGATTTTGGTGGCATTCCGCCACTTGATAAAGTAAAAGTTTCAGATTTCAAGCCTGCCTTAGAATTAGGAATGAATGAAAAATTAGCAGAAGTCGAAAAGATTGCAAACAATCCTGAGCCTGCTACATTCGAAAATACAATTGCTGCATTAGAACGTGCCGGACAAATGTATGATCGAGTTCAAACGATATTCGGTATTTGGAGTTCAACAATGAACACTGATGAATTTCAAAATGTAGAAACAGAGATGGCGCCGAAACTTTCGGAGTTTGACGACAAGATCATTCAAAACGAAAAATTATTTAGTCGTATAGAGCAAGTTTACAATGTTAGAGAAAAAAGTAATCTAACTTCCGAACAACAACGTCTTGTGTGGAGTGACTATACATATTTTGTAAGTGCAGGCGCGAAGTTAAAAGGAGATTCAAAAGAAAAAATGTCGAAGATCAATCAGGAGCTAGCTTCTCTGTTCACAAAGTTCGGGCAAAATCTTCTTGCTGATGAGTCGAATGGAATGGTAGTAATAAAATCTGAAAAGGATCTTGCAGGGTTAACTGAATCGATGAAAAGTGGCTATGCAAATGCTGCTAAAGACAGAAAGCTGGATGGTTCGTGGGTAGTTTCAAATACACGTTCATCTGTTCAACCTTTTCTAACGTATTCAGAAAATCGCGAACTGCGTGAAAAAGTTTGGCAGATGTTTGTTAATCGTGGTGATAATGGCGATGAGCATGACAACAATAAAGTAATCACCCAAATTCTTAATTTAAGAAAAGAACGTGCACAACTTTTAGGATTTAAAAATCATGCAGAGTGGCGTCTTCAAAATTCAATGGCGAAAACTCCGGAGCGCGCAATGGAGTTAATGATGTCAGTTTGGCCGGCTGCATTAGCTAGAGTGAAAGAAGAAGTTTCTGACATGCAAGCGATGGCAGATAAAGAAGGAGCAAAGATCAAGATCGAACCTTGGGACTATCGTTTCTATGCGGAGAAGGTTCGTAAAGCAAAGTACGATCTAGATCAAAATGAAGTGAAAGAATATTTGCAACTTGAAAAATTGCGTGAAGGAATGTTTTGGGTAGCGGGTGAATTATTTAATTTTTCATTTACGCCACTGAACAATATTCCGGTAAATCTACCTGATGTACGAGTATGGGAAGTAAAGGATAAGACAACAGGAAAACACATTGGCCTTTGGTATTTTGATGCTTATGCAAGAAAAGGAAAACGTTCAGGTGCATGGATGAATGCGTATAGAAATCAGCAGCGCATGGATGGAAGTATAACGACTATCGTTTCAAATAATTCCAATTTCATACAAGGAAATGCAGGCGAACCGGTTTTGATTTCATGGGATGATGCAAATACGTTGTTTCATGAATTCGGTCATGCATTGCACGGACTTTCATCGAATGTAACTTATCCTTCTTTGTCAGGAACAAATGTTGTGCGCGATTATGTTGAATTCCCTTCGCAATTATTGGAACATTGGTTATCGACTCCGGAAGTGTTAAACAGATTCGCAGTACATTACAAAACCGGCAAGCCAATGCCGAAGTCACTTGTAGACCGCATCGCAAGTGCATCAACATTCAACGAAGGTTTTTCAACTACAGAATTTCTTTCAAGTGCCTTGGTCGATATGAAACTTCATACAAGTGATCAAGATAATATTGATCCCGATAAATTTGAAAAAGAAACATTGAAAGAATTAGGTATGCCATCTGAAATTGTAATGCGTCACCGCACGCCGCAGTTCGCACACATCTTCAGTTCAGATGCATACTCTGCCGGTTACTACAGCTATTTATGGGCTGATGTTATTACAGCAGATGCTTTCAGTGCATTCACAGAAGCAGGCGGACCGTATGATAAAAAAGTAGCCGCAAGTTTGAGTAAAAATATTTTTTCAGTTGGAAATACGATAGATCCTGAAATTGGATTTAAAACTTTCCGTGGAAGAGATGCGGAGACGAAGGCGTTGATGATGGAAAGAGGGTTTCCGGTGAAATAATCAATAACTAAATTTTACAATCTTATAAATAAAACGCGCTTCAGCATGGAGCGCGTTTTTTTTTATTTTTTAGCCAGAATATAATGTTTCGAAATATCCGCCTATTCAAGTTAATGATTTGCAAAACTCCGATATTTAATTTGATTTAAATGAGTTACTTTTAGACCACTGTTTTGGATTCAAAAAAATAATTATAATTAAATGCGAACATCCATATTTATTTTTGTGTCATTTCTTATTTCTGTAAATATAACTGCACAAAGCAGAAATAACATATGGTGTTTTGGCGATAGTGCAGGAATTGATTTTAATCAGTCGATTCCTGTACCAATCACTACTAGTTTAGATACTAGAGGATCATGCGTGAGTATCGCTGATACGAATGGCAATTTATTATTCTATGCTAATACAAGAGCAACTCTTCCCGGTAAAACGACCAAAGTTTGGAATTTTCAAAATAATATGATACAAAACGGTGATTCCATAGTTGGGAGTGGATGGTATAATGAACTTTGCATTATTCCTGTTCCTGGTGATTTAAATAAATACTATTTATTTTCAGTTGGTGTCACATCAACTTATGGCTTTTTTTATTCAATCATTGATATGAGTACTAATGGTGGGTTGGGATCTGTTATCCAAAAGAATGTAATGTTAGATTCGCTTGCCGCTTGGGATATGATTGGCGCTGTTAAGCATGGTAATGGTAGGGATTGGTGGCTAGTAACAAAATATAATACGAATACTATTGCAGGAGCAGATAGTTTTAACGTATTTTTAGTTACACCCTCTGGAATCACTCAAAATGTTCAAAGAATTGGTATTGCAGCCGGAGGAAATATCGGTGACCTTACATTTAACCATGACGGTTCGCGGATGTTATTTACTGCTTATACAGGATTAATAGAAACGATGGATTTCGATCGGTGCACAGGTTTGTTTTCAAATGCGAATATAATTTATCCGTACAATCCGGTTCAAAGTATTACAGGTTCTGCATTTTCTGAAAATGGAAATGTCATTTATTATTCTACCGCAGATGCTTATTCGTATCTCGTTCAACTTGACTTAACAGCATCAAATGTATGGGCATCACGTGATACCCTTGTTTCACTTGATCATCCTTTTGAAGCAGGAGGCCGTTTGCGACTTGCACCTGACCATAAAATATACTGGTCATGTGCGTGGACTAACGGAGTTGTCTTCAACTATCCTTACCAAGATACGATGTATCACACTGAAAATACAAACTTAAGCGTGATAAATAATCCGGACATTGTTGGAAATGGTTGTGATGTTTCTATGTATAGCTTTTATCTCGGTGGCAAGCGCTGCTATTGGGGACTTCCCAACAATCCGGAATACGATTTAGGTCCTTTAAGCGGAAGTATTTGTGATTCACTCACTAGTGGCCTAAATGAGAATGAAAATAATTTTATCCATATTTATCCGAATCCTGTTGGCAACTCGGCTAATGTAAGTTTTGAGTCCGAACAAATCATTTCGGTTGAGGCTATTAATACCTTATCACAAATTTTTCAATTATCATTTGAAAAAATGAATTCTAAATTGGAAATAAATACATCGCATTTGCCTGCGGGAATATATGCTCTACACATAAAAGCTATTAAAAAAGAATTCATTGTTAAATTTCTGAAAATGTAATTCTGTACAAATCGCAATTGATAATGGAAAAATTCGACGATTTGTCAATCAAAATCTATCTAGAAATTCATGGATTCTAGCAAGTAATGTTTCGAACTCCGGTTGACCATTGTAGTAGAGCTTCGAAGTTGCTTTATATCGTTGAGTAAATCTTGATCTCAATTCAGCATTCGAAAGTTTGAATGCTTCGTTCTCGTGAAGAGGTACCCTTAGATCTGCATTGGATAGTCTTGCTTCTTTGTGATTGATATATTCTTGCGTGCCGATAAAGTTCTGTACTTCTTCAATTCCAAGGAGAGAATATACATCATAATACTGACGCATCAAGTTGGGCAGTTCTTCTCCGCCATCTGCTTCAGCGTGGAATTTTCTAACAATCGTCTGTAGCTTTTCAACGAATGTATAGTTAGGACTATAGCACAACACATCTATTGCTCTGTTGTCTTTTATCTCAACACCATTCGTTGCATTTGCTTTGTCAAACGCCCACGAGCTAATTGTTAATGGATTGTTCGGCGTAACTGTGTCAAAACCTAATTCTAATAAAATTCCTTCCTTCATGCCATTAACCGGAGATGTAACACTTGGATATTTTAGACGAATACCGCCGCTATTATATGTTTTTTTATTGTCAAATACTTCGTCTCTTTCAACGGAAATAATTCCGTCAATTTTAATATTTGCTGCAAGCCAATCATAATAATCTTTGCGTGATTGTACATGCTTTGGTTTTGTCTTATTTTGTCTTGTTTCAACTGTTAGACTAGACGAAGGTTTTATATGAATGTCAATGTCTTCCGAAAATCGATCAATGATTTTATATCCTTTTGAAAGCGATGTTCCTCCTTTTAATTCAAACTCAAAACCTTGTTTCTTCAGGCCGTACAGTACATGCATAATCCAATAGTCTTTCTCGATAAGTTGCGGAATGATTCCTGTTTCTGTTTCGAGAATACTTAGCAAGTTTGCAAACTCTTTGTAATTATGTAGATAGTCAATTGGCATTTTGAACTTCGGATTGTTGGATGAGTGGAGTTAAAACTGATTTCGCACGTGCACTGCCGAATTCTTTTACCGCTTGTTTCAATTTTTTAAGATCCATTGTTTTTAATTTCGTTGAAACATTCTTTAGCACAAGTTCTGTGTCTTCTGCTAATTTATCGAGGTTGCTTACGAGGTCAACAAGTAAAAATTCGGGAGTAGCTGTTGTAGGAAAGCGATGCTTTGAAAAGAACATAAATGTTCTACCGCCAAGTTTAAATTCTCCATGTCGTTTGTGGTTATAAACAACACGTGAATTATATAATTGAGTAGTACCGACGCCTAGGCTGTTATAATCATTAGGAGAAGTTACAAGAAAATAATCGTCTTTCAAGAAGGTACGAACGAGTGCTAATTCATCCGGTGGCGTATAGCCAAAAACACTTTCGTTAGGGTAATAATAAAGGCCTGCAGAGAGTTTTTGTAAAGTTCCATCCTTTACAAGTGTACCGACGTGACGATCCACCGCATTTGACCATTGAGAAAGATCAGAACGTCGATAGACTTCCCCGCGTTTGAGGTGTTTTTTTAGTTCAGTTACTTTTGACATTGTTTACATTTGTACGACAAATATAGCACAAAAGGATCCAAAATGCAAGAATATTTATTGAAAATTCATGCAATAAATAGCGAAAATTAGTTATTTAAAAGGTTTTCAAGATAAATTGGTTTATGAAGTATGATGGTAAACAGAAGTTGCAGTATTTGCTGTTTCCGGATGGTTTGAGTTACTCCTTGCAAAATAACTAAAGTCGAACCGGAAAAGTGAATTCGTTTTTCAATGTCATTAATGAATATTAAAGGAATTAATAAATTATTTTAGTGTCCGAAAAGTATATAATTGACCGCGTTGAATTAATTATTAAGTAATGTATTTCTAACAACATAAATAAATTCCAGTCCTATCACTAACAAATGAAAACAAGATTTCTTCTATCGTTCATGTTTAAAAAAATACGAACATATTGTGCTATAATTTATTTTCTCTTAGTTGCCCAAAATATTTCTTTCGCCCAATATATTCCCATCCCAACTGATACAACTGCAATTTGGAGAGTTGATTGGTATGACTATAATAATTGTGGACCAAATCAGCCGAATGCATCATATCAGTATTATTTTGCAGGTGACACTACAATTAATAGTGTTGTATATTCAAAGTTATATGCGTCGGGTTATTCCCAATGTTTACCACTTGGATTTATTGGATCGTTCAGAAATGATTCTGTAAATCAAAAAGTATATTTTATTGAAGCTGATTCTACAGTTGAAAAATTAATATATGATTTTAATCTAGCCATAGGAGATACGATTCCGCAATTATTGCAAACGTCAATTATTCACGTAACTTGGATTGATACAATTGTCGTTGATGGGATTAGTCGAAAAAGAATTTGGCATGATTCTCTTTATCCTCCTCTTGGTCCTTATATAATTGAAGGCATTGGTACTACAAATGGTTTGCTTGCACCTATAAATGGTGCTGAGACTCAGTTTAATTTAATTTGCTTTTCGCATGAAAACAGGCTCATTTTTCCGGATACAGCTACAACTTGTTCTGTTTATGATGATATTAATCAGATAAATTTTAATAGTGAAACTATAATTCCTAATCCGATTCATGAACAATCGTTACTTAGTTCTAAAAAAATTATAAATCAAATTAACTTATTCAATATAGAAGGAAATAATGTGGCAAATTATATAGTAAATTCTAAAACTTATATTCTCGATAGGGGTCAATTGAAGAATGGTGTTTACTTTTTGGAAATACTCTATGATGACAATTCATTTAGATTTATTAAAGTTATAATTTTATAAAAAATAATCCATGAAAAAAATAATCCACGCTCGGAGGAATCTTTAACGTCAATTCTTCCGCACCCTCCATACTCATGCAGTAGCGGGATTCCGCCGGGAATTGATATAGCAATTTACTTTGAAAAAATTAGAACAAACCTTTTTGAGGCAGGATCAGTTTCAAGAACGCAAGAATATATTTTTAGCAGCGCGAAGGATTTATTCAGCCATAAGAACCGGTTAATCATTGGTCAATTTGCATAATTTATGATGATTTTGAAAACTAGTTTGAGTGTGGAGTTTGAATGTATGAACTAAAAATTTGAGCATAAAAAAAGTGTGAATGCCGGTGCACACTTCGCACTTCACACTCACACTGACTTTAGGTAGCCCGCCTCTTCGGCGGATAAGAGCCCATCAAATAACAGGAGGCATTAAAGCATAAAAAAATCCCCAGATTTCTCTGAGGACTTTTTCCAGGTAGCGGGGACCGGACTCGAACCGATG
>JANOBV010000371.1:0-14186 GCA_031411835.1 Bacteroidota bacterium
ATCCGTGCGCTTCAAAATGCCCTGGTCAGTTGGTAGTGAAACGCCTGGTCAGTTGACAGTGAAACGCCTGGTCAGTTGCCGCTGAAACAGGGTGGTCAGTTCAGAGTGAAACGGGGTGGTCAGTTGGGTGTGAAATACTCAGCCGGAACCACAGGAATTTTTACCTCTGTAAATCCCGGAGCAGTTTTTTTATCTTTGAATTGCTTACACCAGGAGACTAAACTATTATAAGTTATTCCTTTTTCCTGGCAGAATTCCTTCCTGCTCATTCCACTTTGCTGCCATTGAACAATTAATTCTTCTTTCTCTTGGCGAGTTCGCCAACTCTTCTGTACATTGTTTTGGGTTTCCATAACGATTTAGTTTATCGCTACGAATTTAACAGAATGTAAAACACTCAGGCAATATGTGGTTGGTCGGATGGATACTTTATAAGTAGAAGTTTCAAATATAGGAATTCAACTTCTTATCTAATATTAAAACATAACGGGCCTTTATTCTACAAAAAATTTTGTTTGAATAGGATTAAAAGGAATATTCATTAATATTCCGGTAAGTTGCAATACAAAGTCATGTTCAATTGAGTCAAAAGTGTCGTTTTTTGTCTATACACCTTTATAATTTGTCTGCAAATGTAATCTACATCTCTGTAAAGAGTCTAAATAGTCTATTTTTTTGTTGGTTAATGGTCGAATTACGCTTAATTTTTACTTTTTTCGGGTGAAATGATCCGGAATTTTAAATAATATGTTGTATTAATTTCTTTTTTTTGAAATAATTAGTGGTTTAGGTATAAGGAATGATGGTTATTTTCATTCATATTCCAGCAAGCTGCAATACAAAGTAACCATCCGACCAACTACATCTTTTCATAGATGAAAGTAATTATTATAATCCGTTCGGCAAAGTTTAAAGGAGCAATTCTTCAAGTTTTTTAACTGAGTAATCAGCAAGAACTTCAAGCAAATTTTTCAACCAATGAAAAGGCTCTACATTTTTAAGTTTATAAGTGCCGATTAAAGAATAAAACATCGTTGCGTTTTGTACTGCTTCATGAGAGCCGGCGAAGAGATAATTTTTTCTTCCAATCGCAATAAGACCAATGGTGTTTTCAAAAAGGGTATTATCAACCTCCAGTTTTCCGTTTGTGCAATAGATCATCAAATTTTCCCAATGTTGTAGTACAAACGCAACGGATTTGCCAATGGCCGATTGTGGAGTAACTTGTACAATCGCTTCTTTTAAACATTGACGTAAGATGATAATATCGTCAATGATTTTTCTTGAGGAAGGGTAAGTCGTACACCGGAAGTCAACTTATTTTCACGACAATTTTTTTCTACTGCATACAATTTCTGTATTTCTTTAAACATATTCAGAACGCTCCTGATCATTCTCTAGATCTTGCTCAAAATAACGCTAGCATACTTTATTCAGCAAATAACTTCAGCGAATTACTTCCATTCTTACCAACTATCTTTAGTATATAGATTCCTTTATTTATACTGTTCACAGGGAATTCAAATTTATTTTTTCCTGCAATACAATTAATTCGATGATAGAAAATCTCCCTTCCTAAAAGATCATGAAGCGATATTGAAAGATCTTCATTCACTAATGAATAGAATTGAATATTTACTCTGTTTTGATTTAATTGCGCTAAACATTCTGAAATACTATTTTTCAAAAAAGGAATTCCTAAATTCAAATCACTCAACGCCACCACCCAGGAATCTTTACCGCCATAATATTGGCTGACATCATAGTCATTAGATTTCGTATAACCGGCCACAATTATTTTTCCACTAGGTGACGAACAAAGTCCATATGCATAATCATCTTCACTTCCTCCTAAACATTTACTCCATTGAAAATTTCCAATACTATCAACTTTGACCACTAAATAGTCATAAAAACCAGGTCTATGACCCGAACAGATGCCGTCAAAACTACTTGTTGAACCTGTCATAACAACCCCGCCATCTATTGTTCTTTGGGCCATATATAAATCATCATAACTCGAACCACCATAACATTGTTGCCATTGAATGGCTCCTATACTATCGCACTGTACCAACCAAAAATCACCAATTCCATTTTGTCCGGAAATATCTCCATCGTTAGAACTCGACATACTGCAAATAGTAAATCCATTACCCGCCGAAAATAAAATTTGATATATTTGATCATAGTCAGTTCCCCCATAACATTTCGACCAAAGGATAGCTCCATTCGCATTTAATTTAGCAATCCAAATGTCTGAAGTTCCATTTGCACCACCATGATAATCTGAAACATCACCACTATTGGAAGTCACATCAGCCCCCATTAAGAACCCTCCGTCAGAAGTTTGTTTTATAACGTAACCGATATCATAGTCATAACTACCATAACATTTTGTCCACAACAAATTCCCAATCTTATCCAGCCTTGCTAAAAATATATCACTTCCCAAACCTGGCGTTCCGTGAAAACCAAAAACATCTCCGTCATTTGAATTTGTTTCGCCTATAACCATATAACCACTATCACTTGTTTGCTCCACATAATATCCAACTTCTCTTCCAGTTCCTCCTATGCACTTTTGCCAAACTAAGTTTCCAAAACTATCGGTTTTTATAATCCAAATATCGGAATCTGCCCACCACGGATTTGTTGGATGCAATCCCGTTACGTCGAAGTCTTGAGAATAAGTTAGTCCAACTGCACAATAACCATTATCTAAAGTTTGAATAACAGAATAAATCTCTTCATCCTGTGTTCCACCATAACATTTATTCCAAATCATGTTGCCGATACTATCTAACTTATATAGCCAGAAATCATTATTCCCCTGCAAACCGTGATGATTATTAATTGGCGCGGTGTTGGAGGTTGCTTTGCCACCAACTAAAAATTCACCACCATTTATATTTATAATGCTTCTTGCTACTTCGTCGTAACTACTAGCTTCAGAATGGTCCCAAATAATATTCTGTCCACTCAGATTCGAAGAATTAATTAGAACGAAAATAAAAAGGCCAATAATATTTTTTTTCATTGTGATATTTTTATAAATTTCAAACTTCTTCCTTTACCTGTATGAACGAAATAAATTCCGGCCTTGAGTTTCGTAATATCTAACAGATATTCAGTACTGGAATTGTTTTTATTATACAATATTTCACCGGTTACTGTTTCTACTTGAAAGGATTCACCTTCTATCAAATTTAAGATTTTTATTTCATTAGAAGATGGATTTGGTATAGCCATTAAATCAAGATTAATTAATTTCTCTCCGTGAGGATTTTTAATTCTTGGCGAAAAAGTGCATGTCGGAAATGAAATCGGTTCAGTAATATATACAGGGTAGTTAAAGAATGATGTTATTGGATTTGGGTCCTGAATATTTTCAAATTTAGGAAAATAAGTAGTATTAATACCAATCTGTACACCAATTGGAGGTGACCCAATTGAGTTTTGGACAGCAGTCTCATAAGTGTTTCCGAAGCAAAAACACGTCCAAGGGGGACCATAATTTACAAAATTTGTGGAGCCACCAGCACCAGGAAAATTTATATGTGATCGAGGGATTTTGAAATCTGTATTCCAAAAATTAGCCAGTGGAAATGTAGATCCTCCTTCGCAAAACATACCGTTTAGTCCTTCATTTTGAAAAACACAATTTTGAACTGTATTGAAACTAGCCGTATTCACTGGATAAGGAGGGTCTGTAGTAAAATGCAAGATCTTTAAATCATACTTTGTAAAAACCGTGCAATTGGTTAGCTGGACTCTTACAGCATTTGGAAAATCTAATTCATGAAAATGGCTAGGGCAATTTAAAGTGTTAGTTCCATTAATACAATCAATAGGGAAAGAAACAACTGGTGCACAAACGCCCGGATCGCCCCAAAACAATTGGCTATCGTCCTCAGTAGGATAAATTGATAATGGCCCAAGAACAGGATCGATATACTCTTCATTAAAATCGCAATCAGTAAATTTTGTGTTATCAGTGATGTTTGTATTGTAAGATATATTTCTATCGCTTAGATAAGAAGAATACGCTTTCTGCACAGGTCCGAAAAAATGACAATTATTAAAATTGAAATTTTTAGAATTTGGAAACGCTGAAACTCCGGTACCTGAAGCGACGAATGTACATCTTGTGAAATAAAAATTTTTAGAAATATTACTCGTTGAAGTTAGTCCTCGATCATTTGTCATTCCGTAATTCAGATTATATCTGAATAAACAATCAGTAAAAGTGCCATCTGAGTTACCGACATTACTATTCTCGTATTCTATGTCCATTCCAGCACCTGGATCGCTTGAAAACCTACTTTGCCCTGCCCAACTGAATTCTGAATTTGTCACCTGCAATCCCTTTCCTCCTCCCCAAGTAAAATTATTTCTGCAATTGAACATAAATTGCGAATTAAGGATTTTCATATTCATAACAGGAGGTAATTGTTGTCCTTGAAAAGACGAAGGACAATAATTGTAATAAACTCTAATTCCATCAGATCCAAAATGGTGTGCAAATACATTATCTATCGTTACGTTTTGCGAAGCGTTAATAAATAAGCCATCATATATTTGTTGTATTCCAGGTCCCCAACCACCTCCAATTATACAATTGTCAATATTTCCATCAAGTTCAAGATTGAGAAGTTTGATATTGAAACAACCATTTAAGTGGATCATTATTCCAGGAACTGCTACTTGAGAGTAATCAGATAAGATATTCGCTCCAATGTATGCTTGTGCATAACCAATATAAACCGCTGAAACAGTATTTGAAATTGTTACTTCATTTAATATTGAATTGATAGCCGTAATAGTTGAACCACTAGGAATTCCGGACATAATAAATTTATATCCCACCTGCAAATTTGCTGTTGAATTTACTGAAACAATATTAGATCCTGTAGCGGTTGTGCAAGCAACAGACGTAAAGACCCCATCCGAAAGTAATCTATTATCCGGATTATTCGGAACATCAAAAACTCCGTATTTCATGCAGTCCTGAAATCTCAGAATTGGCCTACTTACCTTATCACCTTTGATTGTTAAATTATTAATATTTTGAAAACAAAGTACGCTATGTCCTGCCATATAATAACCGGCACTTGTATGTTGCTTCCCAATATAATATATGCCTGGCGGAATTACTAGCTCCTTTGGTGCTTGAGGAGGTAATGAATTAAAAAAACTGGCGGCTTCCTCAAATTGACATTCATCAGATAAATTGTCAGTCCCGTCTGCGTGAAAATCACTTACAATGTTTCTCGAAATCAATGTTGTACAAGGAGAAGGGCAGTTAGGTGATTGAAAAGCTCCACAATACTGATCTGGGTAAGGATCAAATGCTAAACAACCATAACATAAATTGGTTATTGGATGATGGCCAATAATGATTTGTCTTGACAAGACGCATCCATTATTGTCTTGAACCACCACTGAATCTATACCAGCTCCAATATTAATTATCGAATCGATTGTTGCTCCCGTTGACCAAAGAAAGGTATACGGCATTTCTCCACCTTTAACAACTGCCAGTGCTTTACCATCCAGTGCACTATCATTTGTTGGATTAATTAATTCAATATAAGCCTCTAATTCTTCAGGCCCACTCAAGGAAAAAGTATCTTTCGCTATACAACCAGTGCCATCTGTGACTACGATGCTATAGTTATCAGGAGGGAGATTAACGACGGTATCATTGTCATTTCCAATAGGCGACCATTTATATGAAAAAGGACTTGTACCACCTGTCACAATTGCCCTAACATTAGCTCCGCTATCAGGAAAACAAACTACTGGGTGAATTATTGAGATTGTTACTCCAAAACCACTTGTACTAGGCAACTCTATCGTTTTAGTAAGTACACAGCCAATACTATCAGTTACAGTCAAAGTATCTATACCTGAAGCAAGTCCAGTAACAACTGAATCTGTATCCGCAGAAACAGACCAATTGTATACGTATGGTCTTATACCACCTTCAACGGATGCTAAGATTTGCCCATTTGAAGTTCCACATGGGGTACCAGTTACAGAAAAATTTATATTGTATGGATAAAGTACAGGGACTATGATAGTGTCATAAGTAATACAACCTGAAGAGTTAGTAATCTGAACCGGGTAAGAACCTGGTCCTACATTATTTAAGGTTTCAAGCGTATCATTAATAAATCTATTCCACTTATAAGAAAATGGTGTTTTTCCATCGGCTCCATCAATTTGAATACTACCATTCGACACATTAAAACAAGTAGGATTTAGTTGACTAACAATATTAATTCCTGGTCCATCAGAATCTGAAATTCGAGCCTCACCATTTGTAATGCACCCTAACGAATCAGTGACCATCACCGAATAAACTCCTGCACTCACATTTTTAAGTCTATAACTCGTATCTTGAATAGCTGGCCAATAATAAGTATAAGGCCCAACACCCCCTTGAACAAGAATATTAGCCTCACCTTCATTTGCACCACAAGCAGTTGCCAAAGTAGAAATTGTTAATTTTATGCTATCTGGTTCTGTGACTTGAATACTATCTGACAAAAAACATCCGCGTTCATCCAATACCTCAATACGGTACTTTCCTTTACCTAAATTTTGGCAAAGAGCATTTTGACCACGCCCACCAACAAATGAATATTTATAATTTGATGTACCTCCTCTAGCTTGAATCAAAATAGATCCATCATTATTTCCTGGACAACTGACATTCGAAACAAATAGTGATTTCCTAAACGCCGAACACTTAACAAACGCCAACGTCAAAGTATTAATCGAACTCAAACTATCCACAGACTGAACCATGCCTTGTATGCTATCTCCAGAAGTTGAAGAATTCCCAAGGTCTTTCCACTTTGTTCCATCCCATCCAGTCACTCTGAAATTACTTGGTGAGATCGTTTCGCAATTGTCATTGTTCCATCCAAGTTTTACTTTCACTTTCGATGTACCTGCGTTGCGATTCAGCTTCCAATATTGACAGGCATTCAAATTATCAATCGATGTATCAATCGCTGTTCCTATTGTCTGTGATGTCGGGAAATAATTTGCTGTATAAGCATCTGTTGAAGTGGATGGTGCTGTGATCGCAATTGGATGATACGGATGCGCAAATGTTGAAGAACCGATTGCAAATGTGAATGCAGCGTTACCTATTTTTTTCATTGGGCCGTTCACATATGATGTGTCACTACCTCCATAAACAATTCCGCCATGTGAGATTGATAACAGATTTGTTGTATCGGTCACTATTCTTCCTTTGGTGAGGAACAAGGAATCTGAAATGGTCAATGGATAAGCAAGCGTAAACGCATTCGAAGCTTTGTTTATCTGAAGTTTTTTCATCTTGACAGTGTATGCAGTTGAGCTCGACAGTGTCTGTGAACCAGTACCGTCTAGTATCACCTTACCACCATTATTGCCGAATATCACCTGGGATGCTGACACAATAGAAATGTTTCCGGCAAAGGTTGAGTTCTTGTTGTATGCAGGATATAAAATAGCACCTGAACCTTTCTGTACAAAAGTAACGTTGCCGTTAAAATCGTCTGGGTTAGTGTAGGCCATTAGATAAGCATAGGCACCGCTTGAAGAATCACGAATGACTGTTGTTGAATTGAACACATTTCCACCTGCGCAAGTGTCTGCTATTGTTCCGTATTTCGTAATATCTACTGTTCCGTTAAACGTTGTACCATTTAAAATGATAAAGTGACCGCTAAAATTAAAGTTGCCATTGAAGGTTGAACCGGGGCCAAGAAATAACTTTTGACCTGTCGAAGAAAAATTAAATGATTGAGCCGTTGAACCGCTCTGTGTAAATCTTGAAAGTGTGATATTTCCTGTGAACCCACTAACAAACGACAACGTTTTTCCGCTCGCCAGATTAGAGGTGCCGCTCACCTTTCCAAAGCAAAATCCTGAAACTGAATTTTCAATTTTCATATTGCCTTTGAAAGTGCAACTACCTGTGGATGCAATACTGAAGCGATCACTATTAGTACTATTTTCTACATTCTTCAAATAAACAGTATCCATGAAGACTGCATTATTCAGACTAAACGTTCCTTTTGTATTCTGCAACTTTGCGCCTACTGCAAAGGAATCAACTGTGCTACTTCCCATCACAAATGTATTGGTAGATGAACTGTTATTTGTGATCGTTGCAATATTTGCAAAATAACAACCGCCCAGTCCTGATACTGAAGCAGTGCCCGTATTTGTAAATGTTGCTAAATTATTGAAGCGTGAACCGGAGAGAATGATAGAGGGGGCACTCACTGTCACTTGTCTATTTATTATTGTTCCATTTTGAAATGAGAGTGTAGCACTTCCTGTCAAAGCTAAAGCCAAATCACCTTCTGTACCGGACATCGTAAAATTCCTGATGGAGAGAACACCTGCGCTAAATGCGGAATCCCCAAGAGCAAGTATACATTCAGAAAGTTGAGAGCAAGAACCTGTTGAACTGCCGAAATAAATATTTCCGTTAGGGCAATTGAGAATAATACTTTTTCGGTATTCAGCAGTTCCATAATAGTTCGAATAAATGTTTGATCCGTAAAATGTAACATCGCCTTTAAACAAGTTTCCTGTCGCGCGATGAGCTAGATACACTCCACCATCCACATTTATATTTTTAACTTTGAGTTTCTTTTCAAATGTATCAGCAAAAGAATCGGAAAGAACGATTGATCCTTTTGAACTATTGGTCAAAGACACATATTCTCTAAATTTATTGCCACCTTTACTGTTATCATTTGAAATGCCTAGCTTATTAATAATAAGCGAATCATTAAAATCTGATCCATTTAAAAAAATCGTATTTGTATTGACTGTCACCACAGCGAGAAACGTAGTTCCTGAAAAAACAACTTCATTTCCATTAGATACGATTAAATGACCGTTTTTAATAGTTCCAGAGGTAAAAAGAGCACTTGTACTTACAGTGAGATTGAACCCTTTTAGATCTAATGTTCCAGAGGTGATGATCATTCTTTTAACAGTGATGTTAGAAGGTAGCTCAACGTCGTTTGAACCCGTTACAATTGTTACGGTATCGTTTGTGGAAGGTACTCCATTGGGTAACCAATTCGAACTGGTTCCCCAGTCTGTTGACGTTCCCCCTTTCCAAGTAAAATCACCTGGGCCTGCTTTTGATTGAAGTTGAAAGATCACAACAAAGAAGAAACACAATGTTAGTTGTGCTATAGATTTGATTTTAGTTTTCATGGGAGAAGAAGTTTAGATGTTTAACGGTTATATACTATTGAAGGTGACCAGCTGTTATCTGTTCGCTTAACTCTTACAGCGGCGAAGTAGTTGAGCATTCCTGAAAGCTCTCCAAGTCCAAGTGATAAATGATAAAATTCTCTATCGTAGGACAACCCATTTCCTAAGGAGCCGAATACATCAAATACAAAGGTGTGACTCATAAGATCAGAAGCGCCATCACTTGTGCCGATCTTTACTTCTATCTCTTGAATGGTCGTTGTATCATAGAGATTGACATTCATCATCACATTATAGCCAGTGGAATCAGTTTGAATTGGAAGACTATCGGAAGATAAATTATTGCTTATCGGTTCAGTAAAAACATCCATAGACAGGATGGCGATATCGGATTGTGCAAGACAGTTCTGGCCTGTTAAAATAATAAAACAGCATGCTAGTACCAATGGGAGAGATTTGTTCATGGTTGTATGATTAAAGGTGGTTACCGTATTCTGAAATAAGAAATAGAATCAACAATTAAAAAATGACCAACGTTTTCCGTTTCTTACTTTGCAATCGAATTGAGTACTTAAAACTAATAATGGTGGAAGTTATAATAGTTTTTGATATGTCCATAAATTATTTTGTCATATTCCGCAAACAACTTCATTATTCTGCTGAATGGATGAATTGTGGATAAGAAAGGAAGTTACTTCATAACATATTATTCAAAAGACACATTCATTGGCGTACTTTTCAACATTAGTAAAAAAGCGTCAAGAAATTGGAACAGGTTTACGTTCACCTATTAATCAAGATGGAGGAAGAGTCTTTGATGAAACCATCAAAAAACTTCTCATTGTTGCCAACGAAAGCAACGATGATTTTGCTCTGACACTACAAACAGAATACGAAGATGATTGTGAAGTAACTTTTGGAAAAATCCCAAATTCGTAATTAATCCCCAAAGTTATATGCATGTGTTAGCATCAATTTTAAATAAGGAGCTTCATAGTTTAATGATTGATGGTATAAAGTATGAAAAGATTACAACCGGAGCTACTGAATGGAGCGGTCAGTTATTTAAGGATCTTGAAATTTAGAGCTATTTGAATAATCGTTTTGTTGTAAACAAGTCAGTTTACGATGGAATTGTTTACGATTCAGAAATTGAAAGAAAGTTTGCAGAAGATTTAGATAAACGAGAAGATATTCGATTGTTTGTGAAGTTGCCGAACTGGTTTAGAGTGGAAACTCCTATCGGTGAATACAATACTGATTGGGCTATTGTAAAACACAATGATGAAACAATCTATTTAGTAAGAGAAATGAAAGGAACAAAGAACTACGAGCAACTTCGTAACTCTGAAGCAGACAAAATTAAATGTGGCCGGAAACATTTCGAGGCGCTGGACACAAATTTTGATGTAGTAACATCTTTAAATGACGTGAAGTGAACATTTGCTATTTGATTTTATTGAACAAATAGAAATTCTAAATGTTTGAAAGCGAAAAAGAAGAAGTAAATGTAAATTATCCGTAAAAGTGCTACATGAAAAAGACTTTTATCTGTAAATTACCCGTAAACTTATTTGATTAATTAGGAAAAACAAAGCTAAAAGCAGTCTTTGATTGACTCATTATAGATTCAAGATGGTTTATCAAACGACTTTTCGGGGTTAGAAGGTTTATATTATCCTCCTTCGTTGCATTTAAGACTTCTAAGAGTGCTTGGCAAATTGTCGTTATCATTTTCAATACTTGATTGTGCTCTGGTAAACTAGTGAAACTGAAATTTAAAGACTTAGATTTAGTGATCAGTTTTTCAACATCATTTTTTGAAATGCTTCCTTTGGCAAAAAGGAAAAGTATTTCATTCGATAAGAGAAGAAGTTGTCCTGTCGTTTTTTTGGGGCTTTCTCTTTTTTGTTGGTTGTTATATAATCCGTATTTATAAATCAGATAGCTATTTTGGCGGCAAGCATTGGAGCAGTATTTAGCATCTGAGCGTTTGGATACATATTTTTCACCGCAATCTAAACATGCTTTTTGGTGCTTTCTCATTGTTTTCGTTCATTTAATATTTTATGTACACTTACACAAAAGTATGATTAATTATGTGTATGTTTGTTTCAAATATTAAACCATGAGGGAAAAAGTAGAAGAAAAGGCTAAAATAAAATTAGACGCATTCTTTGGTGCAACTTCAATTAGCGATGGAGTCAACTTAAGTCAATCTTTTAGACAGGACGTCTTTACTCCAAAAGATTTAGATGTTTCATACACAAATCTTAATTATTGGGATAAGCAGGGAATTTTGTCGTCTAATCGTAAAGGCGAAACTTCTTGGCGGAATTTTAACTTTATTGATTATGTATGGATTAGAGTTATTTCAGAATTGCGGAATGTTGGTGCGCCTGTCGAATTAATAAGAGAGTGGAAAAATCAACTATTTTCAGGAGTCATTACGGATTCAAGTTTTTTAGAACAATTAAAAGCTAATGAAAAGGAGTTAAAGTCAACATTGAATTTTGGAGAAGAGGTCAATAGAAAGGTTATTGATGAAATGAAGAGCTTGAAAAAGTTTGATCAAAAAATGGCAAAGAAGTTTGGCCTTACTTATTTTTGTTATTGTATCATACATGCAATTTCTACTAGAACTCACGTTTCGATACTTTTTTTCAGTGATGGTGGTACTTCACTTTGGTTTGAAAACTCAACTAAGACTACCAATCAAGACTATATTAAAAGATCAAATATGCAAACGCATATTCGAGTTTCACTATCCTCCATTATAAGCGATTTCTTATTGGATGAACGATCAACATTCCTAATGGAACAGATTCCTATATTGAACTTAAGTGAAATACGATTATTGGAAATAATTAATTCAGGTAAATATGAGTCAGTCAAGATTAACTTTAAAGATAAAAAAATTGAAAGTGTAGAATATACTCAAAAGCAATGTAGTCGAAAAAAAATGGTTGAAGTAATAAATGAAAATAAGTATCAAAATATTGAAATTAAAGTTCACAAAGGTTTTGTGACTAAAATTGAAAATACAATCATAGAATATTTATAATTCACAGTAAATGATAATTCAAACGGCCCAAAACAACTGGGATATTTCAAAGAACACAACCACTGATTTGCAATTCAGACTTGTGTTTTATAGGTCAAATCAATGTCAAGGACAAAAAGTGATGCAAACAAAAATGATTTAACAATTGAAAAAGTAAAAGAGTTTATGAAAACCGAAATGATTTCTGACGGAGAAGCTCAAAAAATTGCGACTAATTTGAAAGAGTTGTCGTTGTTGTTATTTGAGGTAATTCATAAAAGTCAATTCAAAACAAGCAAGTAAGAAAATGGAAAACTCAAACTATTTTGACAAGTTTGCTCGCGGTAAAAAAGAATTAACACATGCCTTGAATTCAAAGGCATGTGTTATTTATACTCGTGTAAGTACAAAAGAGCAAGCCGAAAACAATCAGAGTCTTGAAACGCAACTAAAGTGGTGCAATGACTATGCTAACAAAAATTCAATTCCTGTTCTTGAATATTTTGGGGGAACTTATGAAAGTGCACAAACAGATGAACGAAAGGAATTTCAAAGAATGATAAATTTTACAAAAAAACACAATGAAAAGATTTCGTCCATCGTCATTTACTCTTATGATCGGTTTAGTAGGACAGGAGAGAATGCGATTTGGCTTTCAAGTGAGTTACGGAAACTAGGAATAAAGATTGCTTCTGTTACACAACCAATGGACACATCAAATCCGGCTGGTGTGTTTCATCAAAATATGATTTTACTCTTTGGGCAATTTGATAATGATCAAAGACGTGAAAAGAGTGTAGCAGGAAGCAGAGAGAAATTATTAAAAGGAGAATGGGTTACAAAAGCGCCAATTGGATATGACCATGTTTTGCGAAGTGGACAGAAGTTGATCGTTGTAAACGAGACCGGAAAATTAATTCGAATGGCTTTTGAATGGAAAGCAAATGAAGGAATATCTAATGCTGATATTCTTTTGCGATTATCTGAAAAGGGTTTGAATCTTACAAAGCAACATCTTTCTGAGATCTTGAAAAATCCGTTCTATGCGGGAATGCTTTCACATAAATTGTTAGACGGAAAGATCATTGAAGGGAAACATGAAAAGCTTATCTCACCGGAAATTTTTCGAAAGGTGAATGAAATGCAATCGAAATATTTTCATGGCTTCACTTGGAATAAAGACAATCAAAAGTTACCACTGAAGTTGTTTTACAAATGCGATAAATGTATGACAGCATTAAGAGGCTATATTGTCAGAGCTAAAGGATTGCATTATTACAAGTGTAATACAATAGGTTGTGGATGTAATATTCGCGCAACGGTCTTAGAAGGGCAATTCGAGCAAGAATTAAGAAAGTATTCAATACCTCAAGAATATGTAGAAATGTTGAAGTACCAATTGACAGCAACTTTCAATCAGTTAATAGATGAAAAAGAAGAAAGAGATGTGAATTTGGTTAAAAGAATATCTGAACAAAAGCAGAAAATTGAAAAGGTGCAGGAACGATTTGCTTTAGATCTCATTTCACAAGAAATATATCTGAAAGTAAATGCGAAGTTGAAAGAGGAATTAGATTCAATGGAGAAGGAAAATGGAAGTATCGGAATTCAAAAGTCGAACCTTGAATTATTTATCGAAAAAGCATTGAGTTTATCCGCAAACCTCAATGAAATATGGCATTCTGCGGGGTATGATGGTAAACAAAAGTTGCAGTATTTGGTGTTTCCGGATGGTTTGAGTTACTCCAAGCAAAATAACGAAAGTCGAACCGGAAAAGTGAATTCGTTTTTCAATGCAATCTCTACAATCTCAAGTGAATGTGGCCTAAAAAACAAAGGACCTAGCAAGATAAATCTCACTAAGTCCTGTTTGGTAGCGGGGACCGGACTCGAACCGATG
>JANOBV010000372.1:0-5959 GCA_031411835.1 Bacteroidota bacterium
AATTTCTACAAACACTAACCATAGTCCTCGCTTCAAAAGAAATGAGGATAATTCAGCTAATGGTTTTCTTTTGCCAACCATAAATGCAGAGAGTCCGGCCAGGAAACTAAATGCAGGAGCGCAGAAATTGGTAATCCACCGAGTAAAAAATATTGGCAATGTACTTTGAGTAGGATCAGTAGGATCAAAAAAATGCATTGAGTAGTGAAAATAATCTCTGGTATGATCAAGAGCCATAATGACCATGACTAAACCCTTTAAAAGATCAACGGATTGTATTCTGGGTTTAGAAAGTGTTGTCAAAGTTAAGCCGGGTTTAAATACTTCTCAGAATATTTTACATCTAAATTATTTACATGTTCTAAATGATTGTTGATGTTTAAGAACTGAATAAGAACAAGCCCAATTAAAAGTAATCCGGAAAATAGGAGGATTGTATATTCCCACGTGAAATGAAGTTTCATTGGACCGATCATCTTTGCCCCAACTATTCTTCCCATGTTACCAATAGTCATGTAAATAGTAAACTGACTTGCGGAAACTTTTTTCCAGCAGCATTGCATAGAAATTGCAAACAAACCAATGCATGTAAACACATACATGATTTGATAAATGACCATGTAGCTGAAAATTATAGTTGTGTTTGCCCATGTAGATTTTATGAAAACAAAAACAGCAGTGAAAATAATTAGAGCTGTATAATAGATGTTTAGCATTCGCGTCTTCCCAAATTTTTCAATTAATACTCCGCCTATTAACATGCCACCAATTCCACCTATCAAGCTTGCTGTTGCAAATGAATTTGAGTATTCTTGATCCGTCCAACCCAATGCTTGAACTGTAAAAATTGGAAGTAACGTTGCAACGTAGTTGTATGCGCATTGCATGAAAAACATTATCACGGCAACCATTAGACTATTTCGTAAACTGAAAACTCTGTAAAGCGATTTAAAAATAATTGACCAGCCCGTTAATTGTATTTTTTTATTTTCTTCAGATGATTCGCCTTTCGTCCAAGGAAGTAGTCTTTCGCCAGTCCTTTCTCTTAATAATAAAGGCACAAGCATAATTAATCCAACACCAACTGAAAGAGATAGTATTGCAGTTGTATAGCCATATTTATTGAGGAGCAAACTTCCCAAAGCAAGTGATGCAGAAGTGCCAATTATTTTCGCACCCCACATATAACCATTTGCCCTTGCTTGTTGTTCGGCTGGAACAATATCGATTGCCATTCCATCTGTTGCAACATCTTGAAATGAACCGAAGAACCCTACTGCAAATCCTGCTATCATTAGAAGCTTCATATTATTCAATGGATCAGGAATAAATGCCATTGCAACAAAACTTAAAATCAATCCCAATTGCCCAAGTATTACCCATGGTCTTCTTCGACCCATAGGTAAAAAAGTAAATCTGTCCATTAATGGTGCAACGATTACTTTAAAACTCCATGGCAAGCCAAAGACTGCAACGAAGCTCCCAATTTCACCGGGAGTTTTTCCATTCATTGCCATCCATGCAGGAATGCCAAACAAAATGATTCCTTCAGGGATTCCTTGCGCGACGTATAATGCAATAAAATTGAAGTAACGTAGGAAGGTGTTTTCAGAAAGGGCGGGGATTGATTTGCTCATAACTGCACTAATGTATACTAATTGTTTTGAAAAACAAATGGCTCTATTTTTCTAGGTGGATTAAAAATCCACAGCTCGGGTGCAAAGGATTGAAAATCCTTTGCAGCTAGAAATCCTTCGCGGCTGGTAGCATAAATAAAGCAAGCACACAAAAACTATTTTATGTGCTTGCTTTTTTATTTGATCATTCTGCTGTTGTGTAGAAATCAATTTTTGGAGCACCTTCAACTCCGGCACTCATCATTAAATTTTTCTTAGCTTCTGAAGACATAGCTGCTTTTGCTTTTTCCAAGTCTATAATATCAAATACGATGTAGACAATACTTGGATCGTCGATTCCGCGAGCTAATAATACATCCACCATTCCTTCTTCTGCTCTTTTAGCAGTGCCTTCACCATCGTAAACTTTTAACCAAGCGTCAAAATCCTTCACTTTGTGATTAATGACAACCCACTGTTTTTCTTTTGAATCAGGGTTAAATCGCATCGCATGATAAAAACCAATTTCCGGTTTTGAAACAACTCCACCTTTTCCCATCACTTCTTTTAATCTTGGATTATTTGAAAAGTCTTTTGCTTTTTGTACATCAGAAACAGAAAGTGCGATGTACACTTTATTCGTATTTTCCATGCCTCTTCCTACAACGATCTTACTTAATCCATTTTCATTACGAGCAACTGAATCAGCATCGAATATCGGACGCCATTTTGCATAGTCTTTAACAGTGTGATTAATTTCTGCAAAATCAAATGGTACGAAATCGGCAGGTTTTGGAGTTTCCATTGCAACTGCAGTTGTTGTGTCAGTTGCATTATCAGTTTTTGATTTGTCTGTGTTGTTGCTGCAAGAAGTAAATGCGAGCATTGACAATAAGACAACGGATTTTAAATTTCTTTTCATGATTAGGTATGTGTGAATAATTGCCTACTCTTAAAACGGTTTTCGGCTTTCCCGATGTTATTTGATTATTTTTCCGGTAATTATTTTTCCATTTTTATGATCTTTCTTGAAATATTTAATTCAGGAGTAAAGACAGTTATAAAATAAATACCGGGAGACATTGTTGATAAATCTAGCGTATTTTCATTTTGTAAAAAAGCACCTGTAAGTTTTATTTCACCTACCGTATTATGGATTTTATATTTTGCATTTTTATATTTTTCGTCTGAGATGAGAATAGAAATTTCTGCGTCAAAAGGATTTGGGTAAATGTCGAGGTTACCGGATGCGTTAAAATCATAAATGGAAGTAGGGTCAAGAAAAATAACGGAATCGCAACGATAGTCGTTCGAATGATCTTGATCTGTTTTGAAGTTCGGACATGAAATCCAAGTACAGAATTCATAAACGTATGGGAAATTTGAAATCACAATTCCATATTCACCTAGAGTATCAATTGGCACAGATAAGGTCTGACCAGGAGCAAGATCAAGGCTATCTACAAGTATTTTGTATTCAAAATTTCCACATGGACCCGACAACATGCTTTCGGCATTCGCATAAAAACTATGAATTGTATCGATACCCGTATTTTGTACAGTAAGTCGTGCTACAAAACGTATCCAATAAACTTCAGGCGGAAGTGAACTTGGATGATCAACGAATGCGGTATCGAAACTTAAGTTTATTAGAGAGAGGTCTGTGTTATAAGTAGTATAGTTCCCGGAAGTTGAATATGATTTTAAATAGCTGTGATTATTTCTATAATTTTCCGAACCCGCAACCATAAGAGTTGTGTCAAAAACAGAAAAGGAAGAAAGATTAACACCATTTGGAAGAACAGTGAAAGAATCTATGAGTTGGAGATTATAATCGAAGGAAGCATAATTTAATGATGAAGAATTACCAAGCCATATTTTTCCGGGTTCAATATTGGCGTTACCCATTGTTAAATTTAGTGAAGCTAAATTAACTTGGTTTATTATAGTGAATGAAGTATCGATTTTGATCAGTGAATTTAATGTAGTTCCCAGATAAGTAGAATCCGGCAATAATTTTATTGATCCAAGTGGTGGTGTAAACGCGATATAGTTTATTTGTTGTCCGGCAGAATCTAAAATTACAATACCGGATTGGTCGAGACATACAATGTTATTATTTAATCCATCGGTAAATGAATACCTGGGTAACATTGATGAGATCGTATATAAAGAATCGCCAAACTCATTAAAGAAATTCAGCGTAGTATCAGTAACTACTAAAATATTTCCATTTTGCAATTCAGTGCAGCTATTTGGAGTATTATTTCCTGGAACGCCTAATGGCAGCGTGTTAAGTGTTTTCGACCATAGAACATTTCCAGAAGGAGTAATCTTTACAAGTAAACCGGCACTTTCACCGAAATCGCAACCACTAATATTTCCTACTACGATAAGATTTCCATCGCGTGCAGGTATAATTTTTCGAAAATAATTTATGTCATTGAAATAAAAATATCTTTCTAATAAAAAGTCCCCGTTTGTGTCGAGCTTAACAAACATACCTGGTTCAAATGCTCTACCTGATGAACCGACGGCATAAAAGTATCCCGCAGAATCGTGTGTTATTGAACTGAATCCTGATGTATAAAGTGGCTCATAACATTTTTCAAAAGAAAATGCTTGTGGAAAGACATTTTTGGAGAAAAGAAGAAAACACAAAATTGAGATTTGTTTCATCCAGATAATTGATGGGTTTATCGAATATAGGGCAATCAAATATAAATTAAAAATTGGAAAAACAATGATTGAAGCAATGAAATCTTTAAAATACAATATTTTTTCCTTACAAAGTTTTAGTATATTTATTAGATTTACTTGAATTAATTTGTGCAATTATATTAAACCAACCATGAAATTAAAATTACTTGTCATTACGGTACTTTTGTTCGTTGCCTCAAAGTCGTATTGCCAGAGATATGGCAACGTATGGAATTTCGGAAATCAGGCGGGGATCGAATTTAAAGAGTGCGAAGCTTTGGCAATTACTAACAGTGCAATAAATGGCTTTGAAGGTTGCGCGTCAATCAGTGATAATGCAGGCGAACTTTTGTTCTATACCAATTCAGATCAAGTTTGGAATAAACAGAATGTATTGATGTCAAATGGGAATCTTATTTCATCTAGTGGAACTATAAGTCAGGTTCTAATCATTCCTAAGCCAGCCTCTACAACTATCTATTATATCATTACTTCAAAAATTCAGGCAAGCGGATCACTTTCTTTCCAATATCACGAGGTTGATATGCTTCTTAATTCCGGCTTAGGTGATGTGTCTAGCAGCAATAATGTGATCACAACTTGGAATGTAACGGAACAAGTTGCGGCAACTTGGAACGCAAATGGAACTGACATTTGGTTAATGACACATGAGTATGGGACGAATAATTTTTTAACTTTTGCTGTTACGACTTCTGGAATTTCAACAACACCGATTATTTCAGCAGTAGGTCCCGCTCATTTACCATGTACATCAAATATTAATTCGAGAGGTGAAATCAAATTTTCTCCTGATGGAAGTAAGGTTGCATTCAATGGAAATGGTGTTGGAACCGATAGTCTAACAAACATACTTTCACTTTTCGATTTTGATAATGCAACCGGAATTGTTTCGAATGAAATTCCACTTCCTTACAGTAATGGAGAATTCGGATTAACTTTTTCGCCCGATAATTCAAAGCTTTACGGCTCAACATGGAAAGCTTTTGCATTTGGTGTTGGACAGTATAACTATCTTTATCAATTCGATCTTTCTTCAGGAAATCCGACCACGATCATTAACTCAAAAATAATTATTGATTCCATTTCTTCTAATTCAATTTATGGTTCTTTGAAAATTGGTCCCGATGGAAGAATTTATGTTGCACGAATGAATTCCGGCTATCTCGGTGTTATTTATTCTCCGAATCTCGCCGGTGTTGGGTGTGGGTATGTAAGCAATGGATTTTATCTTGACGGGAAAACGAGTACGTATGGATTGAATAATTACATAGAATATCAATCGTACTGTACTGCTACTACAGAAGTATCGTCAATTGAAAACGAAGAAGATGTTCAATTATATCCGAATCCTTTTTCAGATCAGATGATAATTCATACTAACAAAACATTTGATCGCGCCTCGTTAATTGTATTTGATGCAATAGGGAAGAAAGTTTTTCAGATGAATGATTTAACAGAAAATGAAATAAAATTAAATATAGCCAAATTAAATTCAGGGATATATTTTATTCAGGTTATTGAGAATGGGCGAGAGGTTTTGAGGAGGAAAATTGTGGCGGCTCAATAATTGAGATAAGCGAGTTTTTTATAAACCAATTGAATTAGATAAAATCCTAGACGCT
>JANOBV010000373.1:0-3240 GCA_031411835.1 Bacteroidota bacterium
TGTTCTTAATTAACAGTTAATATTTTTCAACATGAACCTACAAAGCAAATTTCATTTTCTTAAATTTACATCTTAAGAAAATGAAATTTGCAATTGTAGATATAGAAACCACAGGTGGTAATTCCATTCGGAATAAAATTACTGAAGTCGCAATTTACATTCATGATGGCGAAAAAATTATCGATGAATTTATTTCATTGGTAAATCCTGAGTGCCCTATTGCCCCTTTCATCACCAATCTTACCGGCATATCTAATGAAATGGTGGAAGATGCGCCCAAGTTTTATGAAATCGCAAAAGACATTGTCACAATCACTGATGGCGCTGTCTTTGTCGCACACAATGCACAATTCGATTACAACTTCATTCGAGAAGAATTCAAATCACTTGGATATAACTACTCACGCGATTATTTGTGCACAGTTAAACTAAGTCGGAAAGTTCTGCCCGGATTCGCTTCTTACAGCTTGGGAAATTTATGTAGTAATTTAGGAATTAAAATCGCTAACAGACATCGTGCTGCAGGTGATGCATTGGCAACTGTGAAACTCTTTGAAATGATCATGAATCGTGACCCCAATCAAGAAGTCATCAAGAACTTTACAAAGAACGACTATTTAAACCTTCGCTTTCCTGTAGGCTTTGACCACAAGATCCTTGACAATATTCCTGAAAGACCTGGAGTATATTATTTCCATAATCAAGATGGGACAACCGTTTATATTGGAAAAAGTAATAACATCCGTAAACGCATACTCTCGCATTTCGCAAACAAACAATCGAAGAAAGCAATTGAGTTACGGAATTCGATCAAGGACATTTCATTTGAAGAAACAGGAAATGAATTGATCGCACTACTTTTAGAATCAGAAGAAATAAAAAAGATTCAACCTATATTCAATCGAATGCTGAGAAGAACTGTGTTCAACTATGGTATTTTTTCAAAGATGAATGAAGCCGGATATATAACTTTGTATTCTGCCAAAGTAAAAAACCTTGACGATGCTTTAATTACTGCCGGAACTTTCGATGAAGCTGAGGCAATTCTCCAAAAAATTCAAAACAAAAATAATTTGTGCCAAAAACTATGTGGGACAAAAGATATAAAGCATGCATGCTTTGGATATTCAGTTAGAATGTGTAATGGAGCTTGTATAGGTAAAGAACCGGTTGAAGAATATAATATGCGCGCAAAAAAAGCTCTCGATAGCATCCAGTACTCACATCAGAACTTCATGATCATTGGGAAAGGAAGAAATCAGTCCGAGAAATCAATAACGCATATTGAATCCGGACGATATATCGGATTTGGTTATTTTGAACCTGAATTTGTAAACGCTCATCCGGAAGTACTTCGTGAACATGTAAAACCGAGAACAGACGACAGAGATGTACAAAGAATAATTAGACATTTTTTAAATACAGCTTCTCCATCCAATATCTTGACATATTAAATGAAACTACGCAACTTCTTTACTTTCCTTATATCGCTTCAATTATTTTCAGGGCAATTATTTGCTCAAAAAAATAATGAAATATTAAACTTGAATCTAAAAACGATAGAGAACACGACATACAGTTTCTCATCAATAAAAAACACTAAAGCAACAGTGTTTATTTTTTTTCTAACTGATTGCCCTGCATCACAAAACTATACACTCACAATAAACAAATTGCAGAAAAAATATTCAGCTAAGAATATTTCCTTTGTCATTGTTTTTCCTGACACCTATTCAACATCTGAAGAGATTAAAGATTTTCAGCAGAAATACAAAATTACAATGCCAATTCTGCTCGACCCCGAACTTGCATTCACAAAATTATTACCTGCGAATGTTGCTCCGCAATGTTTTGTTTTAAATCAAGGCGCGAACATAATTTATCAAGGCCGAATTGACGATTGGTACTATTCTCCCGGAAAACAGAGAACTGTCATCCGCTCAAATGATCTTGATAATACATTAACAACTTATCTCTCAGGCAAACCAATCAAAACAGCCAAAACAACTCCCTACGGCTGCATCATTAATTATTAATTATTCAGAATTCATTAAACTCTTAATGTTCAATAAATATATTTTCCGATTCTTATTCATCTTAATTGCTGCAGCAATATTGTATTCATGCAATTCAGGTAAAAAAGAAATTGTTAAAGAAAAAACTATTCTTACTTTTTCCGAACATATTGCTCCAATCATCTATAAAAATTGCAGTCCATGTCATCGTCCCGGATCAGGTGCGCCATTTGATCTAATTACTTTTGAAGATGTAAATGAACATTTGAAAACGGTACAACTTTCTATTAACGAAAAACTAATGCCACCATGGCCGGCAGATACAGCTTTCTCTCATTTTCGAGATGAAAAAGTAATGACCAAAGAAGAGATCGATGCAGTCAATCAATGGATAAATCAAGGTGCAAAAGAAGGTGATAAAAGTAAACTAGAATCGCCACCAACTTATTACAGTGGTAGTATATTAGGTAAACCTGACTTGACAATTAAAATGAAAAAATTTCAGATCAGTGGGAATAATAAGGACAATTTCATTATGCTTAAGATCCCATTCGAATTGGAAAAAGATACTTTTATTCGAACAATTGAAATTGTTCCGGGAAATAAAAAACTGGTTCACCATATCAATGCTCATCTTGTCCAATATAATGCAGGAGCAAAGAAAAATTACACAAGCGGCAAATCATTCGTTGATACAGAAAAGAGTGACAAACTTCATGCATTCGAAGCGCTCGATTTAAAAAATGATGATGGTAGTTATCCTTTACTGACGCCTTCAGTCACAAATTATTTACCCGGCGTTGAAACGGCTATGTATCCAATCGGAATTGGAGGTTTCAAAGCAAAGAAAAACGCTGCACTACTTTTAGACAATATTCATTACGGCCCCTCACCAATTGACACAAGCGATGAAACCGAATTCAATATTTTCTTTAGTCCAAAGGCTCCTTCTCGACCTACAACAGAATTCATTTTAGGGACTAGTGGAATATCGTCTGTTGTTCCAACGCTGATAATTCCACCGAATGAAATAAAAACGTTTGTTACCAAATATTTACTCGACAAAGACATTTCACTTCTTACTGTGAATCCACACATGCACCTACTTGGGAAAAGTTTTCTCGCTTACGCAATCACTCCAAAAGGTGATACAATCCCGATTATCCGAATTAAACAATGGGACTTCAGATGGCAATATTTTTATACGTTCGAAAGGATGTTAAAA
>JANOBV010000374.1:0-7971 GCA_031411835.1 Bacteroidota bacterium
CATTTATGGTGGCGTTAATTACGAACCATATAGAAACAAACTTGAACAGAGCATTGGAAAAAAAGTTGATAGCATTGAATTGTATCCTGCGAGTGAAGGATTCATTGCATATCAAGATAAACAAAATGATCCATCGTTATTGTTAATGGTGAACTCCGGAATTTTTTATGAATTCATTCCTGCAAATGAATACTTCAATGATAAACCGACGCGTATTTCATTAAAAGATGTGGAGCTTGGAGTAAATTATGCAATCATACTAAATACAAATGCCGGTCTTTGGGGATATAGTCTTGGTGATACAATAAAATTTGTTTCAAAAGATCCATATAAGATTCTTGTTACCGGTCGCATCAAACATTTTATTTCCGCTTTCGGCGAACATGTGATCACAGAAGAAATCGAAAAGGCTTTGTCTTATGCAGCGCGATTACAACATGCAGAGATCGTTGAATTCACAGTTGCACCGCAAGTAAATCCGGAGAACGGATTACCATATCATGAATGGTTCATAGAATTTCACAAGCAACCTGATAATCTGGAACGTTTTGCTGCAGCACTTGATGAAAGTTTGCAACGACAAAATATTTATTACAAAGATCTCATCGCCGGTCACATCCTTCAATCCTTAAAAATAAAAATCCTACGTAAAGATGCATTCATATCATACATGCGTTCGCTTGGAAAATTAGGCGGGCAGAATAAAGTGCCGAGGTTGTCGAATGATAGGAAGTTGGTGGATGAGTTGGGGAAGTACCAGTAAGGCGATTTACTTTAAACTTACACTTCAACAAATACTTACACAACAAAATCAAAAAACTGACTGATTTCAAATTGCATAGATCATTTCACTTTAAAACCTTTTAAGTAAAAAAAAGGTTCAAAAGCATTTGACGCTTCTCCCCCAGAAACCGCATCTTCATTGCCGTCGCCTTCAGGCGACGGAATAGGGATGTGTGATAAGCGGCTTCAGCCAAAAAAAATGTTGCATTTTTGGATGCTGATAAATGATAGTTTCAAATTTAGATATTGTCTGGAAGCTGCAATAATCCTGAGACCGTCGCCTGAAGGCGACGGCAATGAAGATGTGGGGTGGCGTTTAAGTAGCATCAGCCTATGTTTCTATATGGTTGACCAAATATAAAATCGATTTTATTGCTGAAAGCTTTTATTTTTTTACATTTAGATTCGACTTGAATTTTATGATACAAAAAATAGTAGTGCCCTTTTTATTTTTCAATCTTTTCTTTAATTGCTGTTTCGCTCAACTTCAAACAACTTGGGTGAAAACCTTATATTATCAACCATATCCCGGGACCGGCCAGACTAATGATTCATTATTGGTTGGGCCGAAAGAAATTGTTTTAGCAGCGGACGGAACTTTTTTTGTTTTAAATAACAATTGTCCTGGTTACTCTCAATCAATCTATCATGTCGACAGTTTGGGCAGCATACTTTCAAGTATTGGAGTTGGCAATATGACTTCTTCTACGCAGCGCTCTGCGTCGAACCTATATGCTACGTCCGATAGCGGATATATGTATCTGGATAGCTATGCTGCCACAGGACTTCCTGAATTCAATCTTTACAAAGTTTCAAAGAATGGCATCAGAAGCACAGTTCATAGTTGGACAAATTATGGAAGCGGCCCATTTAGTTGGCTTAATAAAGTAATTCCTAATCATCACAACGGCTATTACTGCAATATAAATGACACTTTCATAGACATTCCATCTAATAATATAATACTAGATAATATTATCAGTGTTTTTGACAATGACGACTACTTGACTCAGGACACTATGCTCTCAAGAAAAGATTTAGCCGGAAATATTATATGGACCTTGCCAATATCAGGAGTAATAGCGAATTCCGAAACATCAATCTATGTAAAAACTGATTCCTTAATAAAAGTGGATGCAATGAATGGAACAAAACTCTGGACGAAGCAATTTCAAGCGGCCTCACAATATAACATCATGCATTCTACCGATGGATTGATTACGAGAAACGGACGTATGATCATTCTTTATGATTCTACCGGAATGGAAACTTATTCCAATACTATTCAATTAACCTATAGAATCCCAAGAACAATTGCATCAGGAAACGACGGCTCAATTTACACAGGCGGATCTTTTATTAACTATACAGGCTCCACTTTCCCAACTAGAAATTATTCTTCTTTTCTGATAAAGCTTAATGAAGAAGTGCAAGGTGTTGTTGACTCAACTGCATTTTACCGTGCCGGTGATGCAAACAATGACTCAGATGTAAAATTTGTTAAAGACGGTTTATTTATAGCTGCGGCTTTAGGTCAATCAACAAATCTGATTCAGTTAAATGAAAACACTTCACCAACTTGGACTACATATTCTGAATTATGGCCTCAAGAAACTACCTGCGGAATCAATTACAGATCCTCTGATGCTACCATGGATGGCGTCATTAATTCTGACGATATAGATTTTTTAGATAATCACTTTTGCTACTATGCGTCCAGTGAAAATGATACTTCAGGCTTCACTGTTCGAGTAGTTTACGACAATAATATATTAGTTCCGGGTGATACCTTAAAAGCTTCTATAATTTTAGGGTCACCGAGTAATCCAACAGATAGCATTTATGGTTTTTCTATTGAGCCCCTTGCCCCTTTTATGTACTATGGAAGATCACTTATTGTTGATTATAAGAATGGAGTTCTTGGCGATACTGCAACTAATTTATCCATATTTCTGAATGATACTACAACTTCTAATACTTACAGAGGATTGATCACTTGTCGAAACGATCATCAGAATGTTTCAATCTCCGGAGATACCCTTTTTCGAATAACTACAACTCTACCGCCATTTATGCAAACCGGAACATACATGTTTCCATCTGCTTGTTTTATGATCAAAGAAAATGGCTGCTTTGTTCCTGTCAATGTAATTTCTGACACACTAAATATTGTGGTTACTTCTGTTAATAATTTAAACCAAAATAATTCGTTGAATATCTTTCCAAATCCGGCAAACAACAAAGTAACAATTGTCTCTGAAAACAACTCCATTGAATATATCAGTATTAAAGATCTCTCAGGGAAAATTTTGTATCAAAAATCCATCATCGATGAGCTATATAACTTTTCAACTGAAACATTAACTAATGAATTTTATATAATTGAAACTATCTCAAACAATACAAGTAAGTTTAACAAATTGGTTATTTCGCATCAATGATCGAACAACCCTAAACACTTAGCAATAATTTTGTTATTATTGTGTTACAAATTTTAACCAATGAAGTCAGTTGCAATACTTATAGTATTCCTATTCTCCTCCACGGTTTTTGCACAGCACTTAAATTTTGCCGGGCATTTGATCGATGTTAAAATAAATTCAACCGGGAATGAAAATGACTTTAAGATTCCTAATTCAATTCGCTTAGTAGGTTCAACCAAGTTCCGCACTCATTACGGCTACATTACTTTAATGCCATATGAAGAAGACGCACAATGCATGGTTCGCTTATATGATGAGAAAGGAATTTTAGTAAAGCAAACTTTGTTTTGTCAGACGATCAATTTTACTTTATCGCCCGATAGAAAATTTGCCGCCTTTCATGATACGCGAAATATTCAATTCGTCGATCTTGAAAATGGCGAGACAACTTCCATTGTCGGGTCAACTGTTTTTGCTTTTTCTGATAATAATTCATTTGCTTATTATGATGAAAAGAACAACGCTGTTCATCTCAATGCGAACGAATTTAAAGTTGACGAAATTGTTACCAAACTACTTTTCTTTCAAGGGAAATTGTTAATTGCTCTGCGAAATAAAATAATAACGGCAGACGGAAATACAACGCGCCAATTATTCTCTAAGCGAGCTGAAACTATATTTGATATTGACGCGACCCATGACAAACTTTATATAAGCACTAAAAAAGTATTCGACGATCATTTTGAATTCAATTCTTATTTCACTAGCGACTTACAGAATTTTACAAATGACGAAACGGCCATTTATCCTTTGAAACATTCCACAAGTCAATTTAAAAACTTGCGAAACAATAATCGTCTATCAAGTACTTTACCCGGCGAACAGATTCGGAATCCGATAGGCTATTATCAGGATACGGTTTATCAGCCTGTCGGAAATAGTTACGATGAAATTCAAGACTACTCATCGGGAGCAAGTATTTATCCGCATCCGGGAGTTGATCTGCTTGGTGTTTATTTGCAAGATGTTGTTTCTGTTAAGTCGGGATTTGTGAAAGCAATACTCACAACGAGTGCAGAATTTCATTGGAGAATTGCTATCGGAAATGAAAATATTCCGGACTCATCGACGGGATATCTTTATGCACACGTTGAAGAAACAAGTATTCCCTATGTTGTTGGTGATTCCGTAGCAGAAGGCGATGTTGTTGGACAGCTTGTCGATTTTCCTGTGACCGGTTTTGTTCATTGTCATTTCGCTCGGATCTATGATGAAGGATTTACATGGAACGGTGGTTGGTGGACGTACGACAATCCGCTTTCATACATGGTAAATCATTTCGACAGCATGCCGCCGGTTTTTGAAAAGACAATTGGCAACGATGAATTTGCATTTCGTGATTCAGCGGATGCTTATTTATCAGCCGACAGTTTGTTTGGAAAAGTGAAAATCATCACGAAGGTTTACGATCGGATCAATTCTACTTGGCATGTTGATGCAAACAAATTACGATATAGTTTATCACCATTAGCGAGTCCACAGACAATGTTACTCGACACCTTTGCATACGAATACAATTTCTTCAACGACTTTTACAATGCCGGTCCGTATTGCCAACAACTTTTGCGAACGATCTACTCCTTCGACCAAACATGCCATTCGATTGGCAATTATACTGACAGGGATTTCTATCATATCATAACAAACTCCGATGGCAACGATACGATTGACGGCAGCGATTCTTTAAATTTATTCGACACACGCTTGTTTGCAGATGGCGATTATATTTTTCGTGTAACGGCTTTTGATCCGAGTGAAAACAGCACTTCGGATTCGATGATTATTAAGATTCGAAATCTAAATACTATAATTAATTCGATTGACGAATCATCGTTTGCAACTATTTCTCCGAATCCGTTTGAAGGGATTTTGAATATTAATTTCAATACGGAAAATGTTCCGGTAAAAAATTTTTCGATAAAGGACGTTTCGGGCAAAGAAGTATTCAATAGAACTTCCATTGACACCTCGAAAGAAAAGTCACTTGTTATTAACTTGGGGTCACTTGCATCCGGAGTTTATTTTGTAACTTTTAATTATGACGACAGGATTTTTTCAGGGAAGATTATTCGCAGATAGAATTCAATATTTTAAATTCCAGAAAAAGTTGCATTTGTGCAACCTCATTTCTCATTTTGCTTTTGTATTTTTCCTGACGAAAATTATTTTCAATCAAAATGAAATTGCAAAATATTGAAACAAAAATCCACGAAATAAGAGGGCAAAAAGTAATGCTTGATTTTGACTTAGCAGAACTATATGAAATTGAAACAAAAAATCTCAACCTTTCTGTTAAACGAAACATTAAGCGATTTCCCAACGACTTTATGTTTCAACTTACAAAAATTGAATGGGAAAGTTTGAGGTTGCAAATTGAAACCTCAAAGAATAGAGGTGGTACCCGATATTTACCCTATGTTTTTACTGAACAAGGGCTGGCAATGTTAAGTGGAATTTTAAATTCAGATAAGGCCATTCGAGTGAATATTGCAATTATGAGAGTCTTTGTCTTTATCCGTCAATATGCAATGACCCATAAGGATCTAACTGAAAAACTTATTGAGCTTGAAAATAAATATAATCAGCAATTCAAAGATGTTTATGAAGCGCTGGAATATTTAATAAAAAAAGACGAGCAAATTATCGAACAAAATGAACGCAACCGGATAGGATACAAATGATTTACCTATAAAAATATAGATTGAGAAAACTCGCTTCGGTTGTTATAAACAAATTTTGGCCAAAGCCTTTGCTTCTGCAATAATCCTTGTTCCGTCGCCTGAAGGCGACGGCAATGAAGACAAGGGATAGGCACTTTATGAAAAACAATTTTTTTGTTTGTGATTATACGGTTACAAATTGGAACCTCAAAGCCAGTGGATACTCGACAAATCAAAAATTGGACGCAATTGATCCAAAGCCACCCCCCCCCCCATCTTCATTGCCGTCGCCTTCAGGCGACGGATTAAGGATTGCTGAAAAATGCAATCATTTTCCTATGCCCATTCAATTTATTTCATATCCAAATCTGCATTTTTTATCCTCAAAAGAAGCATGAATTCAACATCGGATAGAAAATCCCCGCCCGAAATTTCCTACTTTTACCCCCATGAATTCTTTATCGATTTTAAAACAATACTTCGGGTTTGAGAAATTTCGTCCGATGCAGGAGGATATTATCAAGGCCGTTACTCGAGATAAAAAAGATTGCCTTGTGCTTATGCCTACGGGCGGCGGAAAATCGCTTTGCTATCAAGTACCGGCTTTGATGATGACGGGAATTACTGTTGTCATTTCTCCACTCATTGCATTGATGAAAGATCAAGTGGATGCATTACGACTCAATGGTGTGAATGCTGCGTTTCTGAATTCATCGCAAGACAGTTACACACAAGATCAATTGATACAGGAAATAATTAGAGGCGATGTGAAACTACTTTACATTGCACCCGAACGATTGAGTGCTTCGTCGGGCGATTTTTTTGGCTTCATGAAACGACTCAACATTTCATTGTTCGCTATCGATGAAGCGCATTGTATATCACATTGGGGACATGATTTTCGTCCGGACTATTTAACACTGTCGAAATTAAAATCAAACTTTCCCGATGTTCCGGTGATCGCTCTTACTGCAACGGCTGATGAGCTTACTCGGAAAGATATTCTCGAACGACTTCACCTCGACGATCCGAAAGTTTTTATTTCGAGTTTCAATAGAGCGAATATTCGTTATACTGTCGAAGATAAAAACGATCACTTTAGCAAACTCACAGAATTTTTAGCTGCGCGAAAAGATGAAACGGGAATTATCTATTGTCTCTCGCGTGCTAACACGGAAGATTATGCGGAGAAATTGTCTGAAGCAGGTTTCAGTGCTCAAGCTTATCATGCAGGACTCGATGCGAGCACACGCTCAGAGCGACAAGAAAAATTCAAACGTGACGAAACGAAGATCATAGTTGCGACCACTGCTTTCGGAATGGGAATCGATAAATCGAATGTGAGATTTGTTGTGCATACAAGCATGCCGAAAAATATTGAAGGTTATTATCAGGAGACCGGTCGCGCCGGTCGTGATGGACTTCCTTCGCAAGCATTATTGTTTTACAGTGCAGGCGATCTAATGAAGTTGAAAAAATTCGCTTTCAATGAAACGAGTGCTGCACAGACGAAGATCATGATGCAGAAATTGGAACGTATGGCTGACTTCTGTTCATCGTATACTTGCAGAAGAAAATATCTGCTAAACTATTTCGACGAAGAATTCGAAGCGCCGTGCGGAAACTGTGATATTTGTCTTAATACAAAAGTTGCGGAAACGATCGATGCCACCATAATCGCACAAAAAGCATTATCTGCTATCAGCAGACTGAAAGAAAAATTCGGTGCACTGTATGTGATCAATTTTCTGAAAGGCTCTACTACAGCAAAAATTTACGACGAACATAAATATCTACCGACATTTGGAAGAGGAAGCGAATTTTCGTTAGAAGAATGGCGACATTATTTCAAACAACTACTCGACATGCATTTCATAGAAAAATATGGCGAATACTCTGTTTTGAAAATTACAACAAAAGGAAAAAGTGTTCTCTTCAACGATGAGAAAGTTTTTCTTCATCCATTCAAATCGAAAAAAACTGCACGTACAGAACGTAAAGGGAAGTATGAAGAAGTTCCGGTGGACGATTACAACAAAGACCTG
>JANOBV010000375.1:0-11249 GCA_031411835.1 Bacteroidota bacterium
CAACGCTCAAACACCTCAAATTCTTGCCAAATCCTTACAATCCACTAACAAAATTCCCTTATCTTGGGCATCTGAAAATTAAAAAAAATCCCGTGAAAAAACTTTTATTCTTCATCGTATTCCTCTATTCTGTTGCAGCAATGGCATCGCCTTTCAATGGAGAAATTGTGCCATTCAAACAAGCAGATGGCAGTAGTGTTGACATCAAATTATTCGGTACAGAATATTATATGCGTGCAGAGGGACTTGATGGATTTACACTAATTCGTGATCATTCATCAAACAATATTGTTTATGCAAAATTGTCGAATGACGGAAGTGAATTAATTTCTACAGGAATCATTTACACAGGAACAAAAAGCAGCATAAGCACTCCGGCAGCTGTTGCTCAATTCACAAAACATTTAGACATTTCAACAAAAACTCGTCTTGCAATTATTGAAAAGAACAAGCAGGCATTGAGCGGAAACGAAAAAGGAATCTTTGAAAGAAACAGTAGTGGCTCTGGTGGAAGCAATCAGACAAATGGAACTCCAATCAATCCTGTTTCAGGAAATATTTTCGGACTATGTATTGTAGTAGATTTTTCTGATGAGCCGGGTGTTTTACCAATGAGTGAATTCGATAATTTTTGTAATGATCTATCGTATAATAATTTCGGAAACAATGGATCTTTAAGAACTTTCTACAGAGACATTTCCGGTGGAATTGTGAACTATGAAAATATAGTTTACGGATATTTCAGAGCGCCTTTAACATTTGCAGATTACGATGCAATGCCGTATGCAGTAGGAGCACAACAAATTCTTGGTCTAGCATTAAATTGGATCGACTCGATGGGTTTTGACTTCAGCACACTTTCTACAAATCCTGACAATAGCATTAAAGCAATTAATTTAATGTACACTGGTTATCCGCCGGTGTGGGCGCAAGGGATGTGGCATCACAAAGGAAATTATATTAGCTTCTCTGCAGACGGTGTGCATTCAAACGACTATAATTGTTCACCGGCAAATAGTCCATTAAAACTTGCTGTTGTTGCCCATGAAAACGGACATATGATAGGCCACTGGCCTGACACATATAAATACGATAATTCAACAGGGCCAGATGGAATTGGTTCTTTTGATTTGATGTGTTGGTATGGAAATTCATTCAACCCTACTCCACCGAATCCGCTTTTCAAAAATAATTGCGGATGGAATACTGCTATTGATGTAACAAATTATAATGGCATCATTAACGATACTGCCAATTCGTTGACATGTTATCGTTATAACAACATCAATGACACCAATGAATTCTTCCTTCTTGAAAACAGAATGATGACCGATAGAAGTTTGTATATCGATGACGAAGGATTAACGATCTGGCATATCAATCGTAATGGTGACAATCAATCGTTTGATCATGAAGTATATTTAGTTCATGCAGGAAACGATATTCAAGATCATACTACAGCATGTTTCAATTTTAGTTTTAACAATGAATACAGTGAGACAACATTGCCAACTTCCAATTTCTACAATGGTGATCCAAGTGGATTACATGTTTGGGATATCGGAAATGAAAGTACTGTTATTCAATACAAATTAGGAACAGGAGCTCCCGGGCCATCATTGAATCTTACTTACAATTCACTTTCAGGCGATGATAATGCAAATGGTTTCCTCGAGCCGGGTGAATCTGCAAACGTCGATCTTACATCGACAAACAATGGTCAACTTAGTTCTGCAGCAGCAACATTATCATGCGTTCCAATAGGAGCAAATGCTTCATTGGTTACTGTAAATACAACCCCAATAAATGTTGGGGTGATCACTGTTTCTCAACTTGTCAATTCATCGATCAATATTACTGCAGATCCGTCACTAACATCAGGACAGAGTATTACACTTCGTTTCACACTTTCAGACGGCAATGATTCAACATACATTACAAAAACAATTGTTATTGGAGTAATTGACTTGATGAATAACACTGACATGACAACATGTTCTGCAGTATTTCTTGATCAAGGTGGTGCAAGTAATTACAGCGACAATACAGATTTCGAAAAAACAATATCACCATTGTCAAGTGGTCAATTCATAACAGCAGATTTTCAATCCTTCGATGTAGAAGATGAAACAAATTGTGGCTATGATTATTTGAAGATCTACAATGGTCCAACTGCTTTCACACAATTAGTAGGCACATATTGCGGAATGAATTCACCCGGAATCGTAACATCTACACACAGTACAGGAACATTGACATTTAAGTTTCATTCTGATGGTGGAGCAACAGCTGCGGGATGGATGGTGATGATCTCATGCAGCGGTCCGACAGGAATCAATAACACCAACTTGGCAAACACTGTTGAGATTTATCCAAACCCATCGACAGGACATTTCAACATCAAACTAAACAGCTATGAAAAAGTAATCTTGACTGTTACTGACATGATCGGAAAAACAATTGCATCAAGAGTGATCAATGACGAAAACAAATTCGCTTTAGACCTTTCAGACTATTCAAATGGTACATACTTCTTGAAGTTTCAATCAGATTTAGGGACGAGAACGGAACGAATAGTAGTGAGTGGTAAGTAGTAAGTGGTAAGTAGCAATACTTGCAATTTGCAAAAAGTTATTAAGTAAGTGGTGAATACCTATACTTGAATGGTGCAACTACGAATTTAAAATCACCTGCTATTGATCACAAAGAAAAATGATTAAATGAAAATATTATAAAATTTAGTATGTGGTGGTAATTACTTACTGGAAGCATTTAGTCATTATGTAAGCATTGCTACTCACTACTTACTACTTACTACTTACTACTTACTACTTACTACTTACTACTTACTACTTACCACTTACTACTCACCCAAGTTAACCACCAATAACCACCAACGAAACAAATGAGTTCCCACGAAAGAGCCCAACACGACGAAGCAAATAATGTAACATATCAACGTTGTCAATATGCGTATGAATATGCAAAACCATTTATCACAGGAAAGAAAGTACTAGATGTTGGTTGTGGTAATGCATATGGGACAGCATTGATGGCAGAATCTGCAAGTGAGATCATGGGACTTGATTACGATCAAACAACTATCGACGAAAACAAAAGCAGATATTCAACGATTAAAAACCTTTCATTCAAGCGAGCAGAAATTCCGCCATTGCCATTTGAAGATAATTCATTTGATATAGTGACTGCATTTCAATTCATCGAACATATTCATGCACGTAAAGAATTCATGAAAGAATGTCTGCGCGTTTTGAAGCCCGGTGGAAAAGTGATGATCACAACTCCTAATTCTAAAAAGTCATTAGCAAGAAATCCGTTTCATGTTCATGAATATACATTCGACGAGATCAAAGGTGAGATCAGTTCGTTAACTGGAGGCTATGCATTGCAAGGCCTAAACGGAAATACGGTTGTCAATACATACTATGAAGAGAACGGAAAATTCGTTCGCATGATCTTGAAGTGGGATATTTTCAAATTGCATCAGAAGCTCCCTTCAGCATGGCTAGCAAAACCATACAATCTGATCACCAATATGATGCGCAATAAATTGAAAGAAAAAGTGGACACAACAACAGCAATCACCACAAAAGACTTCTTTTTACAACGTGAAAAACTCGACGATTGCTGGGACATTTATCTGGAAGCAAGTAAAAACTAAGCACTTAGCTAAAGTCCTACATATCAAATCCTAACATCCGTTCTTTCCTGAAAATCTAAAAATCCTTTGATTCAATAATCCTTTAATCTTAGTATTTGTTTGCAAAACTCAATCAAATCACTACTTTTGCCGTCCCAAAACTGTCCTATGGTGTAATGGTAACACTGCAGATTTTGATTCTGCCTTTCTAGGTTCGAATCCTGGTAGGACAACATTTTGAGAATTAACACCCTGTAGGTCATGTACTTACAGGGTGTTTTTCTTTTACGAGTTACCACGTGAGTAGGACTTATCACCTTTTACTATATTCACTAGATGAAAATCATGCTTACATTTCTTTTATTTCTCTCTCATCAAATTTATTCTCAACCCGTTATCACATCTTTAAATGTTCCGGATTCAATGACCACTGTAAGTTTCAAGTATTGTTCAAATCCACAAATCATTAATTCACCTTCAGGCCCAAATCAAATCTGGAATTTTACCATTCTTGATTCGTGTTCAACAACATCAGGATATATTTATTATTATCAAAGTTCAACTTCAGTTGTTGTGCCAACTTCATTTGATTCAGCAAATATCATTTTAGGAACCAGCTGGATTGATTTCTTACAAATTAATCCAAGTATTTACAGATATTTAGGTTGGAATTATAATAATACTGCTTCGGTGATTTATTACAATCCGATTGACATCCTTCGCTTACCAATAACATATAACGACTCATTTATTGATACTTTTTTTTATACACAATCAACGCCACCTTTTGGTGGCGATGTACGAGGAACAGTCACAATACTTGCAGATGCATGGGGAATATTATTCACCGGAAGTTTTAATATTCCAAACGTGTTACGAATAAAAACCCATTATTATTCGGATGGTCAATTATATGATTTGTCTGGTCCTTATCAGTATGTCCATGAAAATTATTACCTGTACACATTTTATTCTCCAAACCATAGAGATAAATTAGTTGAAATAAGGACCGATTCTATCGGTAATCTTGGAAGTATTACATATCAAGACTTTCTCAATCCGATATTAGAATCAAACACAAATTCATATTTTGACATTTCGCCAAATCCTTCAAGCGGGAAATTTTCAATTACGAATACAAGAAATGAAGAAATAGAAATCAATATTTTCAATTCGTTTGCAAAATTGATTTATAGAACTAAATTGGAATCAAATCAAAAAGAAATCGATCTAACAAATGAAAATAACGGTATATACTTTTGTGTTATAGTTAATAAAAACAATTCAACATTTAAAAGAAAATTAATCAAACACGACTAAGTCAAGATTCTTAATAATTCTAAAAATGAAATATAGACTTCTGATTGCTCTATCAATTTTGCTTAACGCAATTTTTATTTCAGTACCCGCTTTTGGAGACAACCTCGAGAAAATTGGATCACGAAAATTAATTGTTATGACTGAAAACACTTTAAGTCTTTTATGTTTCTCGTTAGTGAATTGTACGAATCCACTCGGTAAAGGAACATGGACTCCACTTCCTTTTAAAAAGAAACAAACTATAATTACACCAGCAGATACAACTGAGATCAAAAGTGACAGCAAATAGAGATCAACTTCATACAGACTTGGTTCAATTCAAACAATTAAAATAGAATCATTTAAGCCATATCAATCAATGATTAATATGGCTTAAATTTGTTACCTAAATAATTTTTGGCTAATTTTGCAAATGCGGAAAATTCTTTCTTTTTTGCTGATATTTTTTTATTTGATTCCTGCGATAGGAGTAAGTATAAACGCACATTGGTGTGGAAAGAAACTGAGCGTCGTTTCTGTAGGATCAAGTCATGATGATAAATGTTCTTGTAGTAAAAAAATGTCCAAAGGGTGTTGTTCAGATGCTACTATAGCTGTAAAGATTACTGATAGTCAAAAGGCAACTAGTCAGATTAATTTCCCAAGTGGAATTTTTACAAAACAGATTAGCAGTACAGTTTTACTGACTTTCAATTTTACAGACATACAACTAAAAGCTTTTGATTTTTCTAGATTTCATGCGCCTCCTTTTAAAAGCAAACAGCCTGTTTATTTAATGAACAGCGTTTACCGAGTTTGATTTATTGATTTGCAATGATGCCGATACTTTTTTTAGTGGTCGGCTATAAATACTTGCGCTAATCGATAGTAGATCTAATTCTGATTGCTAATCCCATTTAAAATAAAGCCAAAAAATGAAAACAATATTCTTTTTCCTTGCATTTTTATTCATTGTCTCCACCCCACTTTCTTATGCTCATGAACAACATAATAAAGACACGTCACAGATCTCCCAATCGAGTAAAGAATCTCAATTGTTAATGGAAAAGGAGATGTTCGAACACCAACAAATGGAAGCTGTAAATGCATTTCCTAATTATCACCCGCTCATCGTTCACTTTCCAATTGTTTTATTAATTATTGCTGCATTATTTCAATTGCTCTCCTTTTTCTTTTACAAAAAAGAATTTAGCATAGTTACTCTCCTTCTACTTTTTGTAGGCGTCGTAACAGCTTGGCTTTCTTCAAACCCCCTTCACGCAATGCCTGGGGAACTGTATGGAAAAACAAAAGAAATTTTTGAAACTCATGAGCAAATGGCGGCATATACTTGGTGGCTATCTCTGATCGCACTAATATTAAAATCTTCTTCTCAATTTGTATTGAAAAGAAAATTGTGGGTTGAACTGGCGGCTACACTATTTTTAATTGCTTCAGCAATTACAGTATCAATTGCCGGTCATCATGGATCGATGTTAGTTCACATGGAAGGCGTTGGACCATTGGGTAAATATCTTGATGGCTATAAAATTAATGTGAACCCTGATGTAAATCAAAAAGAAATTACTGATTCAATAATCGAACAAAAAGAAATTGAACCTAACAATGATGATCACCATGTTGGTGAACCGGGGAAAGGACCTCATAGTGGTACTATTCAAGAAGCGGAGCCAAATCATATTGAAATTGTGAAAAATGGTCGTGATCTGATTTTTTATCTTCTCGACAGTAATGCAACTCCAATTAATATGAATACTGTTTCCGGAGAAGTTGAGGTAGACTATTTGGGAAATAAAAAAATAACTATTGATCTGATGATGATGGATGGAAAACTGACTGCAATGGATGCAGATAACGGTAAAGACTTTAACATCACATGCAGATTGAAAAAAGGAAAGAAAATATATACAGCTCAGTTTAATAGTAAAAATGACTTACTCGAAAAATAATAGAAACATTAAAGACAAAAAATGAAAACTCTCATAATCGCCCTCATTTCAATTTTATCAGCATTGACCTCCTTTTCTCAAGGTCATAAAAATCATTCAATGCCGGAAAATAAAATTGAACAGGATTCCATCTATTTTACTTGTGTGATGCATCCTGAAATACACTCATCCAAACCGGGCAGTTGTCCTAAGTGTGGAATGAAATTACTTAGAAAAACAATTGCCAAAAAGAAAGATGAAAGTAAAAACAAGGTAGATCAAAAGGATGTTTCAAATAAGGAAATACCTGTTGAAAATAAAGTGCCCATAAAAAATGAACCCATTGAAAAAGCTGAGCATAAAATTGAATCTCCGGTTTCAACATACTTACCTAAATTAGTCAGATATGACCTTTATGTTTCTGACACTGTCGTAACTTTTTCCGGAAAGTCAAAAGCTGCCATCTCAATTAACGGAACCATTCCCGGGCCAGTATTAACTTTTACTGAAGGTGATACTGCTGAAATATATGTACACAATAATCTGGATGTAGGAACTACTATTCATTGGCATGGTATATTTCTTCCAAATCAATTCGATGGAGTTCCTTATATGACGCAAATGCCAATAAAGGCTCATGAAACACACCTTTACAAATTTCCCATTATTCAGAATGGCACCTACTGGTATCATTCGCATTCTGAATTACAAGAACAAAGCGGTATGTATGGCGCTTTGATATTGAAGAAAAAAAATGAAACTGAAATTCCTACCATTCCAATTGTATTAAGTGATTGGACGGACATGAATCCACATGAAGTTGACCGTTCATTGCATAATGCTACAGACTGGTTTGCGATTAAAAAAGGAAGCTCGCAAAGTTATGGTGAAGCAATAACCTCAGGGCACTTATCCGTCAAGTTAAAAAATGAATGGAAGCGTATGAATGCAATGGATGTAAGCGATGTATACTATGAAAAATTTCTATTGAATGGAGTAAATCAATCCGAGCATCCGGAATTTAAAGCCGGAGACAAAGTAAAACTTCGGATTATCAATGGCGGCGCTTCTACTTATTTCTGGTTAAGTTATGCCGGCGGAAAAATTACCGTGGTGGGTAATGACGGTAATGATGTGGAACCTGTTCAAGTAGACAGATTGTTAATTGCTGTTGCCGAAACCTATGATGTTATCGTTACTGTTCCTGAAAATATGAGTTATGAATTTTTAGTTACCCCTGAAGATCGGACCGGTCATTCTTCTCTGTGGTTAGGTGGTGGGATGAAGATGCCTGCAAATTATCTTCCAAAGCTTAGGTATTTTGCAGGTATGAAAATGATGAATTCCATGATGAAAATGAATGGAGACATGGAGCCTATGGGAATGCAAATGAGTAATCAAATAATGGATATGAATGTTGTGATGTATCCTGAAGTTAGCGGAGACGAAAAGAAACACAGCAATGAAGAGCCTTCAATGAAGATGGATGATAACAAAAGCATGGAAGGAATGAATATGAGCGGAATAGAATCTGAAATAATTACTCTGAATTATGGAATGCTAAAAGCCACTGAAAAAAGTACTTTGCGATCAGGTCCTTTACGCGAACTTAATTTTGAACTAACAGGAAATATGAACAGGTATGTTTGGACGCTTGACAATAAAACTGTTTCTGAGTCTGATAAAATTTTAATCAAGAAGGGTGAAAATATCCGCATCATATTATATAATAATACCATGATGCGACATCCAATGCACCTTCATGGTCACGATTTCCGTTTGTTAAATGGTCAAGGTGATTATTCTCCTCTCAAAAATGTATTAGACATCATGCCAATGGAAATTGATACAATAGAATTTGCAGCAACGGAAAGCGGAGATTGGTTTTTTCATTGCCACATTTTGTATCACATGATGAGTGGCATGGGAAGAGTATTTAGCTATGAAGATTCACCAAAAAATCCGGAAATCCCTAATCCTAAACTTGCTCAACGAAAATTATTCGGCGATGATCGTCAGACACATTTTATGGCACGTGTAGGAATCGAGAGTAACGGAAGCGATGGAGAAGCAATGTTAGCTCAAACCAGATGGAAAGCGGAAACAACCTGGCATTTGGGTTATCATGACGAACATGGTTACGAAAGTGAAACGATGATTGGAAAATATCTTGGTAAAATGCAATGGTGGTTTCCTTATGTTGGCTTCGATTATCATTTTAAAAAAGAGGGCGGTCCTAAAAATATTTTTGGCGACGATAGTAAAACCTTCCTTGATCAGAATAGCAACAAGAACGACAGAAAAACCGGCGTGATCGGGATACGATATACTTTACCAATGCTTATCTTAGCGGATGCCAGAATTGACGGAAATGGCCTATTCCGATTTCAATTGATGAGAGAAGACGTTCCGCTAACATCGCGGCTAAGATTTAACTGGATGGTAAACACTGATAAAGAATATATGGCAGGATTCAGATATATTGTGACTAAGTATATATCTTTATCTACACATTATGATAGCGATATGGGATTAGGTGGCGGACTTTCCTTTACATATTGATTCATTTGTAAGACAGTGGAGAGAATTTAAATCTCCACCGTCTTTTACATCGATTAAATAAAACAATAAACCATAATAATATGAAAAATAAAATTTACTTAACAACCTTCCTTTTATTGTTAGTTGCATTTTCAAATGCACAAACCCCTAATAAGTGTGGTACAATGGAACACCATACGTGGAAAATGCAAACTGATTCCAGATATGCAGAGTCATTTAAGCTGTCTGAAAATTTGATAAATAAATTCATAGAAAAAAATAATAATTACAATTCTAGCAGGATTTCAAATCAGACAAGTCCTGATACAATTCCAATTGTAGTTCACGTTGTCTGGAAAACATCAGGTCAAAATATTACTGATCAGCAGGTGATCTCGCAGATTGATGCTCTTAATGAGGACTTCTCAAGAACAAATGCAGACTCAATAAATACTCCTGCAGTCTGGCGCCCTATTGCGGGCAGGATGCCATATCATTTTATTCTTGCCAGAAGAGATCCGAATGGGAATCCAACGAATGGTATTGTAAGAGTACAAACTTCCAGCAATTCTTTTTCGACAAACGATGCGATCAAGTTTAATTCTCAAGGTGGATCAGACGCATGGGATGTAAATACGTACTTAAATATTTGGGTGGGAAATCTAAGTGGCGGTGTACTTGGTTATGGTGAATTTCCAACAACAGCTTCAAGTAACACTTACGGTTTTGTATGCCAGTATGATGCTTTTGGAAGAGTGGGAAATGTCAATCCACCATATGATTTAGGAAGAACAACAACACATGAAATTAGCCATTGCTTCAATCTTTTTCACATCTGGGGAGATGATGGTGGGGCCTGTAACGGAAGTGATCAGGTTAGTGATACTCCCAATCAGTCAGATGCTACTTTTGGTTGCCTCACCTTTCCTGCATTGGATGCTTGTTCTGTAGCATCACCGGGAATAATGTTTATGAATTACATGGATTACAGCGACGACAATTGTTTAAATATGTTTACGAATGGACAAACAACAAGAATGGTTGCTGCTGTAACAAATTTTTATCCTTCAATTGTTAATTCAATAGGAATTCAACCTGTTAGTCTTTTAGCTATTGATGCCGGTATAAATTCTATTGTTTCGCCTTCTAATAACTATTGTACTGATTCCATACAACCAATGATAATCCTTAAAAATTGGGGATCATCGAACTTGACTTCTGCTACTATAAATTTTAAGTTGGATAATAATGCTGTTCAAACTTTTTCTTGGACAGGAACTCTTGGATCTCTCGATACAGTAACCGTGTTATTACCGGTTATTGTTTCTGCGCCCGGTAGCCACACGTTTATTTCTTATACGACAATTCCAAATGGAATAACTGATATGAATAACCTGAATGACACTTCCTCTTCGACTTTTAATATTATTTCTACAGGACAGAATTTACCTTACACCCAGAATTTTTCAAGTACATCATTCCCTCCTTCAGGATGGTCCCTAGCTAATCCTGATGGAGCAACTACTTGGGCTAGATCATCCGTAAGTCAGGATGCAAATCCAGGGTCGCTTTGGATGGACAATTATAATTACAATGCATCCGGTGAAATCGATGAGTTGGAAACAGAAGCATATGATCTAACATCAATTGCAAATCCAAGATTTAGTTTTTATCTGGCTTATAAGCTCTATACTGACCCTGCACTCAATCCAAACTACTCAGATACATTAGAAGTTCTTATAAGTACTGATTGTGGACAAACCTTTACATCCATTTACAAAAAGTTTGGAATTCCTCTG
>JANOBV010000376.1:0-8407 GCA_031411835.1 Bacteroidota bacterium
CATAACAGTTTATAGCAAAGGTGTACTGCTGAAATAACCTGAAACACAAACCTACATATTCGCCTTTAACTCCCAAAGAAAATAATCTTCCAAAATCAATTAAATATCAACATAAAAGGCAAAAATTTAACGCTTTCTGAGCATCGGATTATTCGACTTATTTAAATCGAAATCAATTTTTCTTCTGAAAAGTTTATTGATGTTTTGTTGTTGAATTAAGACTACTAAATCATCAGGTTGTAGATATCCATAAACTCTATCGAGATCAAACTTCAATGGATTTCCTAATGAATCGCTTTGTGCCAACGATGTTTTTGAAAGTGGCATTGGATAAATGCTCAATCGCTTTGAACCACTATCGGCATCACTGATGGTCAATAAAATTGATGGCGGTAAGGAGCGCATTGAATCAACAGAATTTTTATTCATCGTTGTAACAATTGATTCAAAATAGATCGTTGAATATAAATTGAAATAATTGTCAACACCAATTGTGTCAGGAGCAGAAAGTGAATTTGATCCATCTGCCGATGAAACTTTCTTTCTTCCTTCTTTTTGCTCTATGAGAAATGAGTTCTGCGGATAGTTGCCGTACTCTAATTTTATCGATCTTATTTTTTCAGGCTGATAAGTAAATAATGCCGGATCTCTCCAACTCATTTCATCAGTACTAAACCGAGGAGTGAGGTAACCATTGAATCCGGGAATTTGTGTAATGAATGGCGAATTGGAATTCTCTATCATCATAAATGTTCCCATTGCATCTTCTGTTTGTCCACCAACATAAATTACACGCTCAGGTTTATCTTTACCTTGTAAATAAATTTCACACTTGATTCCATTGCTTGCCAGCGATTTCAAAACAGTATTGTATGCAGCTTTTGCGACTTTAGTGCGAACATCAACTTTGTAAATTACTTCTAGTAAATTCAAAATATTCGATCTTCGCGGAGAATATTTATCATTCAAAACCCATACCTTGTCAGTTCCTCTTGTTAGCGTAAGCGATTTCCCTGTTTTATCAGCAAGAAAGATCTTCGTGATAGATGCTGTATCCTTTACAGCGAAATCTTTTAGGTCGTCTTTAACTGTGCTGTATTTGGTTCTATAAATAAAAAAGACACTTATGACGGCTAGGAGAACAAAAAGTAGGAGGAGAGTTTTATTGTTTTTCATTCAAGTAAAATTAGCTGGTAAATTTTCGTTTTCTGATAAATGTAAAGATCAATCCGAAAATAATGATCAAGATCGTCGGAAGAATTACATTTAACCATTGAATAAATTGTGGTTGTTCGATCTTCGCCGGATCAAGTAAACGCATTTTGATTTCTTTTGCTCGCAATTCAAGAACACCTTTATTATCGCATAAGTAATCAATGCAATTTAGAATGAAACTTTTATTGCCAAATGTTTGCCTTGTAAAACGATCATAACCTAATGGATATACATTGCCTTTTTTACTTACATAACTTGAAATTACATCGCCATCACTTACAACGATCATTTTTGTGTCAACACTCTTTACTTTGAAATCAATGTCTCTAGATGTGGCAATTGCAGTAGGTAATCTATTTTCATAATTAGAATTAAAACTTCCTTCAAGCAAAACAGCAATTGGAATATTTCTTCTGTTGAACATTAGAGGGTCAGCTTTTTCTCTGAGAATATTCAAACTAACTCTTGCAGGCGCTGCTTGTAATCGACTCAGCTTGGAAGATGTTAATAGGATTGTTTTTGTAACATTCTCTATCTCTATAGTATCTATCGAACTTGCAAACTCGGTTTTTACCATGTTAAGATTGTTCACTATCGGATTTTTCCCTTCTGCAGAAAGTAATGGATAATAGTACCACGGAAATATTTCTTGCTTTGGTTGATTACCAACATAACCGGTTACAACAGGAATTGGTGCCGCTTGCATATCCAAAACGAAATCCGGATTTATCCTTACTCCGTAACGGAAAAGCATGTCGTCAAGATTTAACTCTTTTGGAATGGCAACGTTTGTACTTTGCTTTTCTAAACTGTCCATGTCCATTGCTAATTGATCGATCAACCACAGTACTCGTCCGCCTTTCATGATGAATTGATCGATTACAAACTTATCTTTCTCGTCAAATGCTGAGTCAGGTTTTGCAATTATCAAAAGTTTGTAATCTTTTAATGCATTTAATCTGCCGTCAATATTAACCGTATCGACAATATAAAAATCGCTTAAACCATTTGCTGCATCCGATATTTTCTTTGTTGATAGTTCATTGTGTCCTCTTAAAAAAGCAATAGAAGTAGACTTCTCTCTGGATAATTTTCTCAAAACAGTACTTATCTCATATTCCAAATTCTCAATAGAATTATTCAACATGACATCAGAATTGCCGCCAAACTTACTCTTCAAAATTTGCATCGGAATTTCCTGACTTCTGTAATTTACAATCGCTCCGGGAAAAATGATCTTCTGACTTTGCTGACCTTTTTCGTTCTCTTCGAGATTCGTCGGAAAAAGTCCTTTTTGTGAAAGCTGTTTGTATAATTCCACCCTTTGTTTTTCATCAGGGTTTGCAGAAGGATCAATGAATTCATATTCGATATTGTCATTCGAATAAATTCTGAATTCGTCAAGCATTTCTTTCAATGAGTTTTTCAACTTTAAAAACCCGGGCGGTAGATCACCATCAAGATAAATTTTAAAGTAAACAATATCTTCTAAACCTGAAGCAAGATCTTTTGAAGACTTCGATAATGAATACCGTTTTTCCTGCGTCATGTCAATACGCTCGAAAACAAATTGAGCAATAACATTAACAAGAATAAGAATTCCTAAAAGCAACACCATACGGATAATGCTTTGTCGCTTAGCGCTTCTGTTGTTTTTCATTTTACCGTTTACCATTTTCGTTTTTCAAGAATAAAACGGGTGAAGAATACAAAGAAGAGCGTAAGAGAAATGAAGTAGATCACATCTCTAGAATCTATTACTCCACGGCTCATTGAACCATAGTGACTGCTAATTCCTAGTTGTGCCAGAATATTACTCAGTGTTGGATGAGTTATTATAGATGCTAAGAATTCAAATCCGCTGTAAAAGAAAAAGGAAAGTATTACTGCGAGAATAAATGAAACAATCTGATTATTCGATAGTGCAGAAGCGAAGACACCAATCGACGCAAATCCACTGCAAAGAAAAATAAGCCCGATGTAAGAACCAATTATTCCGGCACTATCAATATTACCAGCCGGATTCGCAAGCATGTAAACAGTGATATAATAGACCAGCGTAGGTATTAAAGCAATGATGACCAATAATACCGCAGAAAAGTATTTTGCCAAGACAATTTGAAGATCAGTTAATGGTTGTGTTAAAAGTATTTCAATAGTCCCGCTCTTTTGCTCTTCTGCAAACATCTTCATTGTAACGGCAGGAATAAGAAAGAGAAAAACCCATGGCGCAACTATGAATAATGGATCGATGTTAGAGAATCCACTTTCAATGATGTTGAAATCTGCTCCGGGGAAGATCCACATGATCAGTCCCAACGTGAGCAAGAAAACGATTATAACGATATAACCGATCAAAGAACTGAAAAAGCTATTTATTTCCTTTTTTAAGAGTGCAACCACTTCGACTTGAATTGAGGCGTAAAAGTAGTTCTTTAATCAAAACTTACGAAGTCGAAAGATGAAGGAAAAAGGAATTTATTAACTATTGAATTTAGAGATTGACCTTTTCGTGACTCATTTATTGCAATTTGAAAAAAGGTATCACTTGGGTTTCTTGAATGGAAATTATATTCACCATATAGAGTCCTGTTGAGAGATCACTAACATCTATAATTGTCAACAGGTTGTCTGTAATTTCATTGTCTTTTTTATAAACAATTTTTCCTGAAACATCTGAGATTACGATGTAAACAATAGTAGTATTCAAATAATCGTTTTGAAGTGTGATTTGATGTGTTGCAGGATTTGGGTAAAGTTTGAATTGAGCTAGTTTCGGGTTGCAGTTTTCATTTTCAATAATAACAGTTTTTAACTGCTTACATCCAATTTGATCGGTGACTTCGACTGAATAAATTCCTTTATTCATATTGGTCCTAGATTGAAGTTCGTTTCCATCATTCCATTTGTAATGATATGGTTGTGTGCCACCGGAAACAATAATTTCTGCTTTGCCATTATCTCCTCCACAAGTAGCGGAAGTTGTAGTGATTTCTGCGGAAATAGTTTCTAAATTATTTATTTGAAAAGTTCTATTTACATTGCAGCCGTTCAAATTGTCGATTGAAACAGTATACACTCCGGCGGAAAGACCATTAGCGTATGATAGATTCATATTTGAATTTGACCATTTATAATCTACAGCTTGATTTCCGGAAATCCAAGTTTGGATTGCCCCATTATTTTTTCCGGCACAATCTGAATTTGTAACAGAAGCTGAAACGATAAGTTCACTGACTTTAATAGTTAGGAAATATGTTCTTGTCCCATTCATTGGACAGGCATTATCGGTGACCACCACTTTGATCCATAAATTCCCTGCCATTAAACTGGCGGAATTTGCAATCCATTTTATAGATGATTTTTGAAGTTGATCTGTCGATTTAGTTATAACCAGATCAGAAATGTTTGACGACACATTAATGATTGCAGCTTGACCGGAATCGAGATCGACTGATGACAAATTGATGGTTAATTCTTCGCCTATGCAAACCTTATAGATTGGAGAAGACAAAGCTTCCAATTGCTGGATGGAAGGTAGATGATTTGAACTATTTGTTGAGATCACTTGGATATCACGCATTGTTGATCCGATGCATTTTCCGTTTCTGAATTCAGATACTCTAATTGCAAATATTGCAGTTTCAATCCCTGAAGGAATCAGCTTTAGTGTCCCATTGTTTGTATTAAATTCAATAGGTACAATTGTATTGACAAAATGATTTGTAGAATAACCGGATGCATAATTTACATTGGTAATTTCACTCGTTTTTGGAGCGATTAAAGTATAGACCAAAGAATCACCATCTGTATCAAGTGCACTTTCTGATAATAGATTAGATTGATTAGAATTTAATACTAAAATTGGTTTTGATTCGAAGACAGGGGAGTTGTTTGGCTCGGAAATATTGTCAAGATGTGCCTGCACATACAATGGTTGTGATTCAGGATTTATTATTGATGTAATTGCAGAATTTCTACAACAATCGGTTACACTAAAAATAATGTCATCGCATTTTTCAGAAAGCAAAATGGAAGAAGAGTATTTAATTTGTTTAAAACCTGATGATGTTCCTCCATTACATGTTGATGGTGATGATGAACAATTAGTGCTTATTTCAATTTCAGATCCGGGAATTAAGGCTAAAGGATGCATTGCATTAATACTGCAACTTTCAGATTTAATCATCAGATTCACACTTATAGGTGGCAAGCTCCCTGAGCAATCGGTATAAAGGGTATAGGAGATCTTATAGCTATCATTTCCTTCAGAGCTATAGCTGATCTCAGCCCCGGCCATATGGCTTGATTTGGCCTCAAAGCTCATTGAAAGTAGTAGGATCAACCAATATGTTGATGCTGCATTTTTAAGCGAAAAAGAAGGGTTACTAATTGACATCGGAAACCAGATTTCAGGTTGAACAAGGACAATTTAACCCCGAGTCGCTATTTTTTCAATTCATTTCCGCATTCAATCGATACAGCCCTATGAATGCGCATTTTAGTAGGGTGGGTGAAATGTGTTTTAACTTCAATGCCCCTTCTAAGAAACAATTGGTATTGATTATAAAAATTAAAAAATAGTTGAATGCTTGTATTCACCCGTACCCAGCCAATTACCAATTACTACTCACAAATTACTAAACAAAAAAAGGGGTTCACGTTGAACATGAACCCCTTTGATAAATAACTATGGTTTAGTTTATTGTTTTACAATTCTAGATGTATTCATCTCATTATCGTAAGCAACTTTTACTGTATAAACTCCTGCAGTAAGTGAGCTGATGTCGATCAATTTTGAATACCCATAACCTGAAACTTCATTCGAGAAGTAAACATTGTTTCCAAGGATATCAGTTACTGTGATTGAAACTTTAGTATCACGAATCTTAGTAACATTTACATGAAGTTGGTTTTTAGCCGGGTTAGGATAAACTGATACCGGACTAGAAGCTGGATTACTATTTGAGTGGAATGGAGTACAAGTAATGAAGTCTACTGCGATTGCATCAAATGCCTCACAGCCTGATGCATTAGTTACCAATACTGAATATGTACCCGCTGAACTTACAGAAAGTGTTTGCGCTGTAGAGTTGTCTGACCAAAGATAAGTGTTACCAGCACCTGCATCAAGTACTAGTATTTCACCAATACAAAGTGTAGTATCAACACCTAGATCAACAGATGGACCTTGACTAATTGAGCCGATTGTAAATGAAGCATAAGCACGGCATCCTAAGTAATCTTCTACCATTACTGTTTGTGTTCCAGCTGTTAATTGTTCTGCTGTTACAGTAGTTTCTCCACTAGCCCAAAGAACTGTGTAAGGAGAAGTACCACCTGAAATAGTAACCAAAGCTGATCCATCTTCTGCACCAGGACATGATGCATCAACCAATGTAGTTACTGTTGCAGTGATTCCTGCAGCATTAGCAACGTTAGTTGTAAGTGTTTGAGAACATCCACTTGTTACATCTGTAGCAACACACTCATAGATACCTGCGATCAATCCTGTAGCTGTTGTACCTGAAGAAACGTTAGGAGTCCATACATATGTAAAGTTACCACTTCCACCTTGTGTTGTTACATGAGCAGTACCATCATTTGCAAGACAAGTAGCAGGAGTTGAACTCATGGCAAAAGTTACCGGAGTATTGCTGATGATATTTACTGTTGTTGAATTATGACAGTTGTTTGCATCAGTTACAGTAACAGTATATAATCCTGTTGAAAGGTCAACAGCATTAGGACCTGTTTGAGCTGGAACTGTATTCCAAGCATAAGTAATTGCACCTGTACCGCCGTTAGCTGTTGCTTCTGCACTTCCTAATGCGCCACCGCAACCTGCATTAGTACCTGCAGTTGTTACAACTAAAGGAGCCGGTTGAGAGATAACAACTGTTTGAGAACCTACACAACCGGAACCATCTGTTACGTTAATTGTATATGTTCCTGCAACTAGGTGAGAAATTGATTGTGATGTTAATTCATTTGCTAATTGAGCTGAAGTCCAAAGGTAAGTTAATGGTGGGTTTCCAGAAGCAGCTACAGTTGCTGATCCATTGTGATTGCCATAACATGCAACACTTGGTGTCGATGTTACATTCAATGCCATGTTTGAAACTACAACAGAGAAGCTATAAGTCTGAAGTCCGTTTGAAGGACAAGCATCATCACGAACTGTAACTGTAAATGAATAAGGCTGCGGACGAGCATCTGCAGCCGTTGGAGCCCAGCAGAAATGACCAACCGGATTTGGTGAACCAGTTACTGTAAAAGTAGCTCCCGGGATACCGTTATTCCAAGTCAATGTAAGATTTTGACCGGGATCAGTATCATTAGTGATGATGTCGAAACAAAGTTGACCACCTGTACAAGCAGATGTTGAGAAGTTACCGCCACCATTTATTCCTGATGCTGATGGTAAAGTATTCGAACATGCAACAGTATAGATTTGGATATCTCTCATTACAGAACCAATAAGAACTCCATTGCGGTATTCTTGAATCAATACTGCAACAACTCCCACTTCTGTGTTTGTTGGGTGCATGAAGATATCACCATTAGCTTGATTGATTGTTACTGCAGGAGAAGAAGTGATAGGGTTTGCAATTGAATAACCCGTTGAATAAGAAACTGATTGATTTGCTCCTGTACGAGGAGGGATGAAGTAATAAACTAATGAATCACCATCAGCATCAATTACACCATGATTATAAAAATTGTTTTGTCCGATACATTCAAATGCAACCGGATAGTTTGTGAAAGTTGGTGAATTGTTGTTTACCGTCGTATTGTTCAAGTAAGCTTCAAGATACTGGCCATCTCCTGAACCGAAGTCGAGTGTAGTGATGGCAGCATTTCTACAACAATTTGAAACACTAAAGTTCCAATCAGGACATTGAGCCGGAAGGGTAACAACTGTAGTGTATTCATATGCTTGAATCCCCGGTGCTGTTCCACCTGCACATGTTGAAGGATTTCCCGGACAGTTTAGAGAAATTTCAGTTCCAGTTCCTGGAACTTGCTCTAATGTCAGTGATTGAGAAACACCTGTTCCACATGTTGTAGAACCAACCTGTAAGCTTTCAGTTATCGGAGCATCAATACCTGTACAATCACGATAGAGTGTGTATGTAACAAGGTACTGGTTGTTTCCAATGTATTCATAGGTTAAATCTGCACCGGCCAT
>JANOBV010000377.1:0-12360 GCA_031411835.1 Bacteroidota bacterium
ACGAATTCACGAATAAAAAAATAATTCATTCGTGAATTCGTGGCTAAAATTTTAGTGATTTAAGTGTTTGAATTTTTAATTTAAACACTTAGAAAGAATTGAAATCAAAACGACAAGTTCACTCCCAACGCAAACGCATTGATGTGACTATTCGCATTCACAGTTACGTCAAGTGGTTGTGCATTCAAAACTTTGACCTGTTGATCTGAAGGATAGAATACATGCATATAACCCACGTTTAATGTGATATTTTTAATTGGTTTGAAAGCAAAACCCATATTCAAATTTGTGTTGTCGCTTTGAACAACTTCAATAGTTCCAAGGTTTGCGTAGTATCCGTCTTTGTCTTTGAAATCCATTTTTGTAAAACCAATTCCTGAACTCAAGATAATTTTAGTAGTTGCTTTGTATTGGAATCCGAATGCAAGAATAGTTGAGTTACCCGCTAATGAAGAAAGTGGCACTTCATTCGTTGCTGTTGATGACTTACCCCAATTAGCATCTTCCTGGAAGTAGTAATTATAGTCTGCCATCAATTTAAATTTGGAAGTCACATCGTATGCTGCTCCAAAAGCAAGTACTGCAGGAAGATCTCTACGATTCAATGCACCATCGGTTGTTAATCCGAAGTCATCGTGATCCTGAGTTGTTTTGAAGTTTAGTTTCACCTGACTTTCATAACGAGCAGAAATACTAAGTTTATCCAATGCAGTTAAACTCACTCCAAATACACCACTCACTCCAGATGCTTTGTCGCTTGTTTTAAGACTCATTGGAACATCAGGAAATTCAAATGGAGATGAAGTAAGAGTCGTTCCTAATTCTGAATTATTTGTTGCAGACAAATATCTGATCGCTGCAGAGAATGAAATGCCATGTTGAACAGCATAAGAACCACCAAGAGTTGTAGTCATATACATTGAACTTGCTTTGATGAATGGATCTTTAACAGAAGTATACGCGCCTTGTGCAGCACCTAATGCTCCTAATCCAATCAAGTCAGTTGTGATCGATCCATCTTTATAATCGATCGTTGCACCTCCGCCTGAAAAGAAAACTCCTGAATACAATGCCCAGTTATTTTTTCTATATGCGATATAAAGATTTGGCAAGAAAAAATCAGGGCTACTTTGTTCGCTCGTTTGTTGTCCTGCACCCATTCCAAGATCATATGAATGAGATGGCTTTCTGAAAAGCGATTGATTGCTAAAATTAATATGCAATCCGTTTTTCAAGGAAGTAACTCCTGCCGGATTATACACTACGATATCGGCAGCATCTGTTGCAGCATTTCTTACTCCTGAACGCATCCATTCAGCGCTTAGATTGCTTAAGTTATCAATCTGTCCAAAGGAGATCATGCTAGTAAAGAGCATTGCCAATAAAATGGAGATTTTTTTCATTTTTTCTTTTATTAGAATTATACCCATTATACACGATCACAGCATGTTAGGTTGATCAAAAGGGGAGCGTTTCTTACAGTATAAAAAACATGACTTCCATTTTCATTAATCAATCCAAAAGAACCAGATTGAATGAAATTATTGGGCATAAAAAAACCCCGCATGTGCGGGGTAAAAAAAAAATATTGTTGCTGCTTAAAGCAGATTATTTTGTTCTTGCTTTTCTTCCGGTACCTAAACCTACTGGACTACCTACTCTAGTCATTGCACAACGGAAACCAAGGTCATTTGTACTTTGTCTTTCGTCAGTGAAACGACGTGCTCCCGGATTCATAAAGTATGCACGATCTCTCCATGAACCACCTTTGTAAACGCGGGCTTTATCATTGATCAGAGAAGTAACACCGTAATCGTATTTAATGAATTCAGCCTCATCTGCATCAAGGTAATTGATGTTATCAGACTTTGTATAGTTTCGACGTTCAGCACTTTCTTCAGGAGTAACTTCACGTTGAGGGATACGACCAAGACTATCTTTCTCTATGATTGCACCTTCTTCATCACGTTGTTGTGTAGAGAATACGTTGCCACGGAATGGATTGAAATCACTTTTATCTTCAGGTGATAATGGACGATAAACATCCATCACCCACTCATTCACGTTACCCGCCATACAATATAGACCGTAATCATTTGGCCAGTATGAATGAACCGGAGCAGGAATATCTGCGTTATCATTTAAGAAACCTGCAGTACCCATGTTATCACCACGTCCACGTTTAAAATTGGCCATCATTTGACCTTTGTATTTTTCGTCTTTGTTACGAGTGATGTGACCATTCCAAGGATATTGACGACGGTCAGTTACGCGTTCGTAAACTGTATTTCCAACTTGAGAAAGAGCAGCATATTCCCACTCAGCTTCTGTCGGGAGTCTATAACGTGGAAGAAGGATACCATCTTCCATTCTTACTTTACGAGTACCGTTATTACCTGAGCTTGGGTTCAAGTCAGCCATATCAGTTTTAACAAGACCTTCGTATTGACCCGATAAATATGAATCAGTATTGAAGTTATCTTCATTGATCTGATTTGGGTTTACACGAAGGATACCTTCGCGAATTAGAATTTGTTCGTTTACACGATCCGTTCTCCAAGCACAAAAATCAGAAGCTTGTAACCAGTTAACACCTACAACAGGATATTGTTGATAAGCCGGGTGACGTAAGTAAAGTTCAACCAAAGGCTCATTATAAGCCAGACGATCACGCCATACTAATGTATCAGGTAAAGCTTTTTTGTAAACTTCAGGATAATCAGCGCTGAACACTCTTGATACCCAATATAGATATTCTAAATAGTGAACGTTAGCAACCTCTGTTTCATCGATATAGTAAGAAGAAACAGTCACACGACGAGGAATATTATTCCAATCCTGTGTAATGTCTTGTTCTGTTCTACCCATCGAGAAAGTACCACCTTCTACTAAAACAAGTCCGGGGCCTGTTTCTTGTTCATCATAAGGAGCCACTTCGAATCCGCCATTAGCAGGATCATTGTAATTCCATCCGGTCACAGACGATTTCTCTTTTCCGCAAGAAGCAAGAAGAAGAGTTAAAGCCATGAGGCTGAAATAATTCCGAGAGATCATTTTCATTTTCGGGAGGTCGTTGTTATTTATTGAGCTGAAACGAAAGCCAAATATATTTATTTTATTTAGATAATTAGAAAGAAGGGCATTTGAGGGTTCTGAAACGTTTCTTTTTGGGATGACAAGCAAATTGTAATCCTAAAGAAAGTTCGTGAGAACCGGCAGATGCATTGGCTAATTTAGAAACGGTTATATCGTAACTGTAACCGAATTTAAAGATGCCTTGTTGAAGACCAACTAAGACGATGAATGAGTCACCACCTCTATACCAGATACCACCAACAAGTGGTGCTTTGGCAATATAGAATCCGATGTTATATTGTTTGAAATCGCGTTGTTGTTGGTAAATAAAATTTGGCGAGATGTAAGTAGTTCCATCTCTGTTACCACCGATTGGAATGATTGCACCGGCGTGAGCAGTTATTTTCATTGGGAGATTACTTCCCTCAGCAGCTTTAATATAAAACTCTTGTGGCTCAGTAAGGTGATTCACTGCTACTCCACCGTAATAACGATTGCTATATCCTAAGATCCCTGCAGAAAAGTCCCAGAAACTTTTATTTTCATTTGGGCGATTTTCTTGAGTAGTATAAATGAATCCAAATCGCGGATCGATCATATCACCAAAGGTCAATTTATCCCAATCGACTTTTTTCTGAGCATAGGTTCCTTGCATTCCGAACTTAATACTGAATTCACGATTTATGTTTAACTGATAAGAATAGATTGCGCTAATATTTGTTGTGGTAAGAGTTCCTTCACCTGCTTTATCATTCAAAACAAGCAAACCAATTCCACCACCAAGTGCTTCAACATGCTGATCATAAGAAGCTGAAGAAGTAACAAATGTACCGGTAAGGGCAGGCCATTGATTACGATAATTAAGTGAAACTCTGGGACAACGCACTGACCCTGCAAATGCCGGATTGAGATATAGCGGATTTGCATAAAACTGCGTGAACTCAGGATCCTGTGCTAAAACAGAACCGGAAAGGCCGATAAAAATAAGAATCAGAAACTTCCTGAGCATTATTGGTTTTTTAGACTTTGTAATACGGTAGTCAAGATAGAGAGTTACGGTCCGGAAAGTTACTAATTTCGGGCGATTCCGATAAACTGTATGATTTGAGAACTTAATTTAACCAAATACAATTTATGTAAATGCCGGAGCAAGATAAAAAATTTAGTTTTACCTTAAAAAGAAAGTTTCTTAAATGTTTGGTTGAACAAAAAATGACAATGGAATGTTGAAACAAATGGCACTAAATTGTAATAAATAGGTAAATTTGTAGTTAAAGTTACAATAAGTGATACTAACACTCGTTAACATTGGGCACCATAATGAAACTCGACTAAACTCACATGCGCAAACTCAAATTTCTGACAGGACTTTTTATTTCCCTTTCTTATTTTTCTTTACAAGCTGCAGATCCAAAAAAGCAGTTCAATGTTGAATGGTCAGAACCGACTGTGACAGTTTTTGAAGATGAGTCAACCTTAAAATCTTTACAATTTAAGAACTCAATTCCTGACGAAAATTTCAACCCTCAATATTTTGTAACAGAGGCTTTACCTCAGGGAACAAATTCAATTTCTGTTTCGCTTAATAATGTTGTTGCAGAATTAATTACCGACAAAAGCTACATTAAGAATTCCGAATCGATCACTAACGATTTCAAAGTAACTGCAACAGTTTCTTTCAAGAAGAAACAACCCTTCTCTTCTATTCTCATTCTAGCGATTCGAAAAAATTCAGCGGGTCAATTCGAAAGGCTTAAGTCATTTGACATTGACATGAAAACAACTTCGAACTCTGTGAATCGAATTGCGTCAAGAACATATGCCTCTAACAGTGTTTTAGCCTCAGGAGAATGGTACAAAATCGGAGTTACTCAGGATGGAGTTTATAAAATTGATTACAGCTTTCTAAAGAATCTTGGAATTGCAATTGATAGTATTGATCCACGTCAAATTCAAATTTATGGCAATGGAGGCGGCATGCTTGCTTTTCTGAACAGTACTCCTAGAATTGACGACTTGAAAGAAAACGCGATCTTAGTACAAGGTGAAAGTGATTCAAAATTTGACAGTACTGATTACATTCTTTTTTATGGTACAAGTCAAACGAAATTAACATACAACGATTCATTAGCATCGTTCAAAAGACAGATTAATTATTACTCGGACACTACCTACTTCTTTTTAACGTATGGCCAACAAAACGGAAAACGAATTCAATCGAGAAGTTCGGTAAGCGGTGCTAATACTTCTGTCAATTCATTCGACGATTATTCATTTCACGAAGTTGAAGGTGTGAATTTTTTGAAGTCAGGTCGTGAATGGTTTGGGGAATCGATGGACAATTTGAATAGTTCTTTTACATTCAATATTAATTCGCCAAATATTATTGGCTCTGACACTGTTTTCATGAAAGCAGCATTTGCCGGCCGTTCTACTAATTCTACGAATAATAGATTTTCAGTTTACATAAATAACAATCTCATAGGCGACACTAATTATCCAATGGTTGGTACAACTGCACAAGATAATTATGCATCATTGGTCTCATTCAATAGAACATTTTTTAGTTCTAATCCGGTATTTAAAGTGACAGTGAGTATGTATTCATCCGATCCATCTGCACAAGGATGGCTGAATTATATTGAATTGAAATATCGTCGCGGATTAACACTCACAAACACAAGCGGACAATTTATTTTCCGTGATACAAAATCATTAGGTGCTTCAAATATTAGTGAGTTTACAATTTCAAATGTTACAGGAAGTGCAAAGAATGTGTGGGATGTTTCTGATCCAAACAATGTGATCGAGCAACAAACTTCTTTAGTCAACACAAATGTTTTATTTACTACACCCACTCCTAAATTAAAAACCTTCGTTTTGTTTGATAATTCGATGTATTTAACTCCAAAAGCAGTTGGTAGAATAGAAAATCAAAACTTGCATAGTTTACCTGTTTCAAACTATTTGATAGTGACGAATCCACTATTTTTGAATGAAGCAAATGAGTTGGCAGACTTTCATCGCCAGAAAGAAAATATGTCTGTAACTGTTGTAACAACTCAACAAGTTTTCAATGAATTCAGTAGTGGAGCTCAAGATGTTTCAGCAATCAGAGATTTCTCAAAAATGTTTTATGATCGCGCAACAACTACAGCAGAGTTACCAAAATACTTGCTTCTGTTTGGTGATGCATCATACGATAACAAATACAGAATACCGGCAAATACAAATTTTGTAACATCATATCAGTCTGCAGGTTCAGTAAATCAAACACAAACATATATTTCAGATGACTTCTTTGCTTTGCTTGATGATTCAGAAGGAGAATGGAGTACAAGTGAAATAGTTGATATGAGTGTTGGCCGCATTCCTGTAGGATCTGTTGCAGAAGCAAACCAACATTTAAATAAAATTAAAAACTATGTTAACGGCGGTTCACCGGTAATGGGTAGTTGGAGAAACATTGTAACATTTGTTGGCGATGATCAAGATTACAATATTCACTTCCGTCAATCTGACACACTTGCAAATCGAGTTCGTACAATTTATCCAACCTTCAATGTAGAGAAAATTTACTTTGATGCATATCAACAAGAATCAACTCCGGGCGGACAACGTTATCCTGAAGTAAAAAAAGCAATTACAGATCGTATTCAAAGAGGAACGCTTTTAATGACATACATTGGTCATGGGGGAGAATTAGGATGGGCACATGAGCGTGTTCTTGAAAATGATGATATTAATAGTTGGACAAATACAAATAGATTAGCAGCCTTTTTGACTGCGACTTGTGAGTTCACCAGAGTTGATGATCCGGATAGAATTTCTGCAGGTGAATATGTATTTTTAAATCCAATCGGTGGTGCAATATGTATGTTCACCACTTCTCGTCTTGCATATTCAAGTTCAAATTTCAATTTATGTACTCGATTCTACAGTCATATTTTTGAAAAGGTGAATGGAGAATACCAAACAACAGGTGATATTTTCGAAAAGACAAAATCAGATCAATATGCAGATCCTTATGTCCGCAACTTTCTTTACCTAGGAGATCCTGCAATTAAGTTAGCTTATCCTGAATATTCTGTAAGTACCAAAACGATTAATGGAGTTCAAATTGGATTGAATACAGATACACTAAAAGCACTAAGTAAAATTACAATTACCGGTGAAGTTCAAGATAACTCAGGAGCAAAATTGACTTCATTCAATGGAGTTATTTATCCAACTGTTTATGATAAAATGGCCACCTACTCTACTTTAGGAAATGATATAAATGATCCTACAAATCCATCAATTCCACAATCATTTAAATTGCAGAAGAGTGTAATTTATTCAGGTAAATCTAGTGTCGTCAATGGCGATTTCACGTATTCATTTTATGTACCAAAAGATATCGCCTATCAATTTGGCAACGGAAGATTAAGTTATTATGCTCAGAATGGACAAATAGATGCAAGTGGTTCTGACACTCTCGTTACAATTGGTGGTGTAAATCAAAATGCGACTGCTGACAATGAGGGCCCGGTTATTCGATTATATATGAACGATGAAAATTTTGTTCGTGGAGGCATGACTAATAAAGATCCAATATTGTATGCTGTAATTTCTGATACTAGTGGAGTGAATACAGTAGGAACAGGGATTGGACATGATATGAGTGCTGAGTTAGATAGCAAAACAGACAAACGGTATATTCTAAATGATTATTACGAGAATGATCTAAACAGTTACCAGAAAGGAAAATTGAATTATCCGTTTAAAGATCTAACTAGTGGTGCACATACTTTAACATTGAAAGCTTGGGATGTCTATAATAATTCTAGTGAAGCGACAACAGATTTCATTGTAAGTGAAAGTGCGACCTTGGCTTTGGACCATGTTTTAAATTATCCGAATCCATTTACAACACATACTACGTTTATGTTTGAACACAACAGACCGTTTGTTCAAATGGATGTGCAAGTTCAGGTGTTTACTGTTTCAGGAAAGTTAATTAAAACACTTTCAACTAAAATAACACCGACCGGATATCGTTCAGATGATATCGAATGGGACGGTTTAGACGATTTTGGTGATAAAATCGGCAAAGGTGTATATGTTTACAAATTGAGAATTCGGACCAATGATGGCGATTATGCTGACAAATTTGAGCAGTTGGTTATTCTCCGCTAAACTGAACAAAGTTTATTAATTCCCGTATATTTGGCTTATTCTATTTAACATAAAAATGCAATTTAACTTCAAAAAATGCGTATTGCCTGCTTTGGCAATGGTCTTCCTTTCGAAATCTTCGAGTTCACAGATTTCATCCTTTAGAGATTCTATCTTAGGACAGGTCAATACTATAACAACTGCAGTGCCTTTCTTACAGATTGCACCAGATTCACGCGCTGGCGGCATGGGCGACTATGGCGTTGCCACATCTCCGGATGCGAATTCAATCCACTGGAATCCGGCAAAACTTGCTTTTGTTGAAAAAAGCGGGGGTTTCTCTGTATCCTATACTCCATGGTTGAGAGCTCTGGTTAATGACATCAACTTAGCTTATGTATCCGGATATAAGAAATTAAATAAAGATCAAACATTTGCCGCTTCATTACTATACTTCTCTTTAGGAAGTATAGACTTCACAGATGAATCAGCTATAAAATACTATACATTTAGTCCAAGTGAATGGGCATTTGATCTTGCTTATGCTAGAAAACTAGGAGAAAGTTTTTCAGGTGGATTGGCATTAAGATATATCTACTCTAACCTTACCGGTGGCGTTACTATTCAGAACGGAACTGTTAATACTCATGCCGGTACATCAGTTGCAGCAGACGTGTCTGTTTATTATAAGAAAGAAATGGATGTCTCTAAAAAGAATTCGGAACTTGCATTTGGATTAAATATCAGCAACATCGGAACAAAGATTTCTTATACTGATACTAAGACAAAAGATTTCATTCCAACTAACTTCCGTTTAGGAACAAATTTGAAAATGGAACTAGATAAATACAATACTATTTCATTTGGCTTTGATGTAAACAAGCTATTAGTTCCTACTCCACCGGTTTACGAACGTGATTCAACAGGAAACTACGCATATGATGCTGACGGCAATAAGATCATTTTAGCCGGTAAAGATCCATCCAATACTTCAGTTCCACAGGCTATTATTTCTTCATGGGGTGATGCACCTGGAGGATTTGCTGAAGAGTTGAAAGAGTTTACATATTCTATTGGAACAGAATACTGGTACGACAAGCAATTTGCTATTCGTGCGGGCTACTTCCACGAAGCATCAACAAAAGGAAATCGCCAGTATTTCACAATTGGAGCAGGTTTGAGATACAATGTATTTGGGCTTGACTTTGCTTATTTAATACCTACAACTCAAAGAAATCCATTAGAAAATACACTTCGCTTCACTTTGATATTTGATTTTGACGCTTCGAAGTCTACAGATAATGAAACTACAGAATAATAAATAAAAATAAAATTTTAAAAAAGCGGGTGATCATTCATCCGCTTTTTTTTTATTTGCATAAAAAATAAACACAATATGCGAGTTGGATTTGGTTTTGATGTTCATCAATTAGAAGAAGGCCGTGATTTTTGTCTAGGCGGAATAAAAATTGCTCATACAAAAGGCGCCCTTGGTCATTCTGACGCCGATGTGATGATCCACGCAATTTGCGATGCATTGTTAGGAGCAGCTAATCTTGGAGATATCGGAAAGCATTTTCCGGATACATCATCAGACTATAAAAACATTGACAGCAAGGTTCTCTTACAACGGGTTTGTCTTCTAATTGACCTGAAAAATTATCGTATTGGGAATATTGATATCACACTTTGTTTGGAGAAACCTAAGATCGCCCCTTACATTCCACAAATGCAAAAGGTATTAGCAAAAGTGATGGAAATAACAGAAGACGATATTTCTATTAAAGCAACAACGAATGAAAAGCTAGGATTTATAGGAAGAGAAGAAGGCGTTTGTTGTTATGCCGTGACTTTGTTACTACGCAAGTAGATATTCACTAATCTGCTTTCAAATATTACTTTTATACAATAAAAAAAGGAAATCAAATTTACTTCGATTTCCTTTTTCTCTTTATTTAAGAATACTATTTCTACAACGTATAAGTGTAGCTGATTGAATATACAAAATTGTTATAACCATCATACAAATTGTTTTGGAAGATAAGTCCCAGATCTAATGTATGAATTCGATTGAACTCATACTCTACACCTGTTGAATATCTAGTTCTATTAAATCCCACAGGATCACTTTTAGCATTATGGATCAAGTAATAAGCTTCGAACGACACATACGGTTTACATCGAGTTTTTGTATCATAAGACACTCCCAATTTAGAACGAAGTACCCACTCCGGAATTTTACCGTTTTCAGAACTATTAATTGAAGTATATTCTTCCTGAATTCGTTCACGAATAGTGAATGCAAATTTCTTAGGCTTATACTTATAAGATACATCAGCATAAAGTCGATGCGACTTACTGTAGTAGGTATCTTCGTTCTTATTAATAAAACGATAGTTCAAAGAAATCTTAAAATTCTTTTTAAGCTCATACTCCATTCCGGCTTCAGAAAAAAGCTGATCAACTTGAGTCACATCATGATCCAATCTTAGTTGCTGAGAAACGGAAGCCGTTAGCTTTCTTGTAAACTTATGTTTCAATGTTATGTTCGTCCATAAACGAGTATCATCAATTTGCGCAGCCACTGGTTTAGCAAGCATGCAAATTGACAATACAACCAAATATAAACGATTTAACTTCATTTCTTCGCTCCTATTTTAGGGAGACTATCTTCATAGAAATAAATTTTTACAATAGCAATGTCTTTAAGGAAATCAATCTTATTTACGCTTACACGGTGAATATCTAATCCAGTACGATTCTTTAAATCGTTTACTAATGCTGTATAATTTTCCGGTTTGATCAATTCAATATTTTCATATTGCACTGTTTTAACTAATTCATTTCTTACAAGCCAATTGCCATCTAATGCATAAGTGAAACCAATCAGAATCGTACAGATAAGTCCCAATTCGAAGTATGTTCCTTTACTAACTGCGCATATCAATCCGATTGCAATTACGATAAAAAGATAAGTCATATCCTTTGTCGTGATCCCTTCAGTACGGTACCGAAGCATTGAAAATACTGCGAACAAACCAAATGCTGCACCAAGAGACATATCCACTTTATTCAAAAGGTAGGTGATGATAAAGATAATAATATTGAATAAGAAGAATGTAAAGAGATAATCCTTCTTCTTGTAGATTCTAAAGTAGATGAATCGTACTAAAACGACCATAGCTAATACGTCGATTAGTAGTCTCCAGAAAAATTTATCCGATAATTTATCGAACAATTCAAATTGATTCATTGCGTCGTTCATGATGCTTTCAGTAGTTTATTGAGGTATAAAAGTGTTGGTTTAAAATTATTTCTTTTTATTGTTTCGTTCAGAGTAATTACTCCTAAACAGTATTTGCTAATTGATTTTTGCTGAACAGAATATTCTCTCATCAAACCATTGAAAGGACTTTTCTCATTTGCTCCACCCTGCTTTAATTCAGCGATCACAAGTCCTTTGTACAACACATTACTTTTATCATCGATGAAAGTCAGGTTTGTATCAATTGTTAAACGTTCTGCAGAATGCTTATTTACGAAAGTCATTCTACGATAGTTTACCCATAATTTAGGTTCAAGAGTACTTGGATCGATATTGGAAATATTTTTCACAAATTCACTAGATGTATCGCAGATCTCCTTAATGATCTCATTCTTTTTTATCCGTTCTTTTATTGTGCGACCTTTATTATTCTTGAATTTTATTTCGAAAAAGTTAAGATCAGATTCAACATAACGACGCGAACGGAATTTATATCGATTTACTCTACCATTATGATGACGAAGATAAAGTCCAAAATTACTTGTGTCAAAATATAGAGTCTCGTAATGATTGTAACGTTTGCCTTTTATTTCAAGCACAAAATAATTTGCTGTCATCTTTTCCAGTAATGCCGGCAGCAAATCATCTTTGAACATGAACTTCGTGTCTAATCTGTCTTGCAGACTAACACCATCCATCTGTTTCAAAGAGATAGGATCAAAAGCGGAAGACAGTAGATGGGAAAGGTGCTTTAATTTCAGATAAAAAATACGTATACGAATATTAATTTGGAAAATTTAGATACCATATTATCCGCTTTTGATCCTATTTCATTGAAACAAATGGATGGCGTTAGTCTGCAA
>JANOBV010000378.1:0-7799 GCA_031411835.1 Bacteroidota bacterium
CTGATAAGTTCGGTGAGCAGAAGTTCCATCTTTCTGTATTTTGCATAAAGAACGATGAAGCCAATGAAGCCAAATAGTATACTGATATAGAATAATAGATCGACACCTCTTCCTATTCCTAAAGCATTCGCAGCTTTGATCGAGAATCCGGGATTGATCGCAAGAAAAATTCCGAATGAAAATGTCCCGATCAGAATTAATCGAATGATCAATTGGTTTTTGAAATAAATAAAGTATAGCACTAATAATGATACAAGCGCTATGATCAGAATGATTTGAAATGAATTCATTTGAATAGTTTATTTAAGATTAAATCGATTACTATATTGATTGAGTTAAATGCACTTTGTCCTTTCTGCTTAGAGTAGTCTGAGTAAATAATGTGCGTTGGGCACTCTGCATATCTCAGTTTGTTTCGTCTGATCAAAACCAAAATTTCCGATGCATGAGCCATTCTGTTTTCTCTTATTTTTAATTTTTCTGCAGCAACTCTGTTCATGGTTCTGAACCCATTATGCGCATCGGTTAATTTCACTCCTGTCAGAATATGGTTTACAATTTTCGCAACATTCAAGAGCATCCTTCTTTTACTTGGTATTGCATCTTTATCTTTTTCGTTGAGAAATCTTGATCCAATTACTATGTCTGATTTATTTTCCAGTAAAGGTTGAATCATAGCGTTTATATCTGCAGAAGAGTGTTGTCCATCAGAATCAAAATGAACTATTATTTCCGCGCCTTTACTAAGTGCTAATTCTGTTCCTGTCCGAAGAGCGGCTCCTTGACCTAAATTTATTTTGTGTTCACAATAAATAATTTGTAAGTCTTCAATTTTTTCTTGAATTTTTTCTGAAGAACCATCATTTACCACAACAATTTTATAGCCGTAAGGTAGCAGATCTGAAATTGTCGTTCTGATTACCTGAACTTCATTATAACAAGGTAAAACTATGTAAATCTGTTCAGGTCTCATGGAGTTGCGATTTTATACCAATCCATGTTGTTGATTTTAAAAAGCAACGTGCCTGAATTTTTCTGAATGAATTCATTCTCTTGCTCTGATTTCACTTCAGAACATTCTATTAAAATAGTTTTATTTTTTGGGAGTATAGTGGTTGGCAGCAATAAGCTATCGTAATTGCTTATTGGAACTCCTCCGCTAATTATAGAGTAGGTCCTCATCATTTCATCTCTTGAAGCGATTAGCGCCGGGTTTTTTATATTCTGCAATGGACTTAGGTTTGTACTGAGTTGAAGTAGTGCTCTTTTGTCAAATAGAAAAGTCCCATCTTTTTCATTTTTAATATAAGTCTTAAAATGTTTGAATGAAAAATAACAGAAGCTGAATAGAATGGATGCAAAAGTTAGCCATTTGCTCGTAAATTTAAGTAGTCTACTTTCATTGCTAAAAACCAAGCGGATTATATAAATCTGAATTATTGTTATTGCCGGAGCATAATAACGAGATTCTTCAACATAGGTCCAACTGATGTTACCTTGAAATTTTGAAGCAGGTGAAATAATGCTCAACATTACTAGCATTCCAATTGTAGTAGTTATTGAAAAAAAACATACAAGGTCGAAATAAAAATACTTGTCGTATGATTTCGTTCTTAGTTTGCTAAACAATGTTTGCGAAAAAATTGCAAGTACGAGAAACGTAAATAGAAGTCCTATCGCTCTGATTGAAATTCGTACTGCACTTGTCGCCGCTAATTTGGATTCAAATGTATCTGTGAAAAAAAATGTTTTGTAAAAAATGGGGTCGAATTGCAATAAATTTTCAAAGTGAAATGCAAACTTGGATTGTTCTAAGTAGGTTCCATTTCCATAATAAACTTTTTGGAATGCATAGAGTGAAACACTCAATGCAAATGCTGTGACTAGTGATAGAATGCCATTTTGAAAAAGCAATTTGTCTTTTTTAATTTTCCCGATGACTATTAACATTCCGGGAATTACAAGTGCCAATGGTAAATAAGCAAACCGTGTGAGTGCAGCGAGGAAAATAAATATTGCCACAAATAGACTGCTTTGTCGATTTGTTTTTGTTTCTGATATGCACTTAACGAAAAAGTATAATGAAAAAACAAAAAATGTTAATGCGTAGCGGTCAGTAGATGTGTAATAATATATTGGCGAAAAACTGAACATGTTTAATAAACAAAATAATGCAAAGTATTCTTTTGAGTTTTCGGAGAATAGTATCTTAAGAAGCTTATAAATTCCCCAATAGAGAAGAATCAAGAAGATGCAATCGGCAATGATTGCTGCTGTTTGAAGGTTTGAAACAAAGAAGGTAATAGGAGTGATCCAAAATGTAAAGCCGGGCGGCCATCCGGAGAATGGTATATATTTTATGCTCGAAAGGTCTGAAGTAAAAACGGTCGATAATAATATTCCATTTCCATGGATAAAATTATACGTTGCTGCTAATTGAATAGCCTTGTCGACATTCAAATTGGCAAAAACTATAAGATTCTCCAGTCTAAATAGAAGTGAGAGTGCAACAATTGCCCAAAAGTGCTTTCTAAGAAATGTAATAAACATCTCGTCTAAAATAAAAAAAAATCAAGTAAAAAATATTTTTAACTCAAATACTTATTATCAAAAAAACAGGGTAGCCGGTAAGAGTTTTGCCGGCTACCATGAATCAATTATTTGCTCATTTCCGTAAAGTTCTTGTAGAACAAAGGAATTGTTTCAATTCCTTTCAAGAAATTGAAAATACCATAATGTTCATTTGGGGAGTGGATCAAATCGCTGTCTAATCCAAAGCCCATCAATACAGATTTCAATCCTAATTCTTTTTCGAATAGAGCAACGATTGGAATACTTCCGCCACCTCTTGTTGGAATTGGTTTTTTGCCAAAAGTTGTTTCCATTGCTTTACTTGCGGCTTTGAATGCAATACTGTCTGTTGGAGTAACAACAGGCTCGCCACCATGATGAGGTTTAACAACAACCTTTACTCCTTTCGGTGCTATCTTTTTAAAATGATCTTCGAATAATTTTGTGATCTTATCGCTACCTTGATTTGGAACTAATCGCATACTGATCTTCGCAAAGGCTTTTCCGGGTAAAACAGTTTTTGCTCCTTCTCCTATATAGCCACCCCAAATACCATTCACTTCTAACGTCGGACGAATACCTGTACGTTCTAGTGTCGTATATCCCTTTTCTCCCATAACATCTTCGATGTCCAAGTCTTTCTTATATTCATTTAGATCGAATGGTGTTTTGTTCAGTTCTTCTCTTTGTTCTTTTGTTAATTCTTGTACTTCATCATAAAAACTGGGAATTGTTATGTGATTGTTTTCGTCTTTCAATGAATCGATCATTTTGCATAGCACTTGAATTGGATTCGGTACAGCACCGCCATAAACGCCTGAGTGAAGATCACGATTAGGACCAGTCACTTCAACTTCTAAATAACAAAGTCCGCGCAGACCACTTTCTATAGACGGAATATCATTGGCAATGATAGACGTATCTGATATAAGAATGACATCACCTTTCAATTTGCTTTTATTTTCTTTTACCCATGGACCTAAATGTGATGAGCCAACTTCCTCTTCGCCTTCAATCATAAAACGAACATTGCAAGGAAGTGTGTTCGTCTTCATCATTAATTCAAATGCTTTGATGTGCATATACACTTGTCCTTTATCGTCACATGCGCCACGAGCATAAATTTTTCCATCTTTGATCACCGGTTCGAATGGAGGCGAATCCCATAGATTTATTGGATCAGCCGGTTGAACATCGTAGTGGCCGTAAACAATTATAGTCGGTAATTTCGGATCGATTATTTTTTCTCCGTACACAATAGGATGTCCGGGTGTCGGACAGATCTCAACATTTTCTGCACCTGCTTTTACAAGTTCTGCTTTTACATAATTAGCTGCTCGCGCAACATCTTTTGCATATTTACTATCGGCGCTTACTGATGGTATTTTTAAAAGTTCAATCAATTCATCGATAAATCTTTTTTCATTCGTCTTAATATAATTCTGAATCGTTTCCATAAATGTGTTTGGGTTGTTTAAAGAGGATATGAAGGTAAAAAAAATTTGATTATCATGTTGCGATTTTAATAGAAGCGATGAGTCATTTTCGATATTTCGTGTCAGACGATTTTGAAATTTAATGTTCAATTGCATTCAATTTCATGACTATACATATTTAACCCCGGGGCGGCGATTTTCAAAAAAGTCCCTCTATGCATTAAGCAATAAATAAAATAATCGATCGTAAAAAAAAACAAGGCTGACGCCATGCGGAAAGCCCCTCAATTTCCCCTTCCGCATGTCTATACGCCGAGGCGCACAGCATTTTTAAATAAACAAATGACTTTAAATTAATTGATAATCGTTACCCCATAAATGACGGTTATTTTATGCAACTCAAAGCGACTATTCAAACTTTTCCAAAATCTATCACAAGTAAACAACCCATTTCATTTTTCATCCCGATAGCTATCGCATAGGCGTCAACTTAAGTAAGAAAGAAAAGAATGTATTTTGCTCCTTTGCTTTTAAATTTATAAAAAAGGGAATTTTGGAGATTGGACTTTATTGCCGTCAGCTTTAGCTGACGGAGGAATAAGAATAGCATTATAGAGGCTTTAGCCACATTTTTTTTTAGTTAAATATAGTAGAACTAAACTGTGTTCATGTGGCTAAAGCCAGGCAACTGCATTCTATTTTTAGTCCGTCAGCTAAAGCTGACGGCAATAAAGTTGGCGACAGCACACAGAATTTCGATACAAATAAATATATTTAAGTTGACAGCTATGCGATAGCTATCGGGATTCATTGTTAAGCAACAAGCACTTTTCCTGTCATCTCCTTCGGAATTGGAAGTTGCATCAAGTGAAGAATAGTAGGAGCGATGTCCGCCAAGCGACCGTTGCTTATAGATTTATAATCGGAGCCAACTAAGAACAATGGAACAGGATTAGTGGTATGCGCTGTATTCGGAGTGCCATCGTCATTGATCATAAAATCTGCATTGCCATGATCGGCAGTGATCAAAAATCTGTAACCAAGTTTCAATCCTGTCTCCACAACTTTCTTCACACAAGCATCTACTGTTTCTGCTGCTGTTACTACTGCACTGAAAACTCCAGTATGTCCAACCATATCGGTGTTGGCGAAATTCAAACACAAGAAATCGGGTTGGTATGCATTTAATTTTTCGCAAACAGCATTCGCCAATTCATTCGCACTCATTTGCGGTTGCAGATCATAGGTTGCAACTTTCGGCGATGGAGCCATGATCCTTGTCTCACCTTTGAAAGGTTCTTCTCTTCCGCCACTAAAAAAGAATGTAACGTGCGGATATTTTTCAGTCTCCGCAGCACGAACTTGTGTTTTGTTGTTTTGAGCAAGAATATCTCCAAGCGTATTAACAAGATTATCCTTGTCGAAAATTATATCAACGTTTGTAAATGTATCGTCGTAATTTGACATTGTAACATATTTCAAATTGAGCTTATGCATATTCTGCTCATGAAAATCAGTTTGTGTCAGTACTGTTGTGATTTCTCTACATCTGTCTGTTCTGAAATTAAAACAAATCACGGCATCACCTTCTTGAATTTTTGCGAGTGGCTTAGAATCATTTCCTGTGACAACAATTGGTTTAATAAATTCATCACTCACTCCGGCATCATAAGATTCTTGAATTGCTTTAGCGTAATCTGTTGTAGCATGACCAATTCCATTTACCAAAAGATCATAAGTAAGCTTGATACGTTCCCATCTTTTATCACGATCCATTGCATAGTAGCGACCAATGATAGAAGCTATTTTTCCTGTTGAATGTTCTAGATGATTTTCTAGTTCATTTAGAAAACCTAATCCACTTTTCGGATCAGTATCACGACCATCAGTAAAAGCGTGAATAAAAACATCCGAAACATTATTTTCTTTGGCAATATCGCAAAGAGCTTTCAGATGATTTATATGTGAATGAACTCCACCATCAGAAACTAGTCCGATGAGATGAAGTTTTGTGTTATTTTTTTTGCAATAATTCATTGCATCAAGTACAACTGCATTCGAATGCAAACTCTTATCACGAATAGAAAGATTGATCTTAACCAGATCTTGATACACAACTCGCCCGGCACCAATATTTAAATGACCAACTTCCGAATTTCCCATTTGTCCATCCGGTAATCCTACATCTTCTCCACTTGTTTTTAATTCTGTATTCGGATATTTCGGATATAGTGAATCTACAAATGGAGTTTTCGCTATGTAAATTGCATTGGAATTATCTTTTCGCCCATGGCCCCAGCCGTCCATGACTATAAGGGCTATTTTTTGTTGATTCATTGGGCTAAGGTAAGGGTTTTTATTTTTGAAAATGGTTGGTTCAAAGTGTTTAATTGGTTTAAATTGTTTAAGGTGCTAAGTAGAAATATTGAAGTTGTAGTTTTTTACCCCTTAAACCACTTAAACAATTTCGCAACCTTAAGCCAACACCGGCAACTCCACCTTAAACACCGAACCCTTCGGCCTATTATCCATCACACTTATTTTACCATCGTGTTCTTCAACAATATATTTCACAATAAAAAGCCCAAGGCCTGTGCCTTTAGTTCGGCGGGTTTCTTCATTGCCGATGCGATAAAATTTTGTGAAGATGTTTTGCTTTTCTTTATCGGGAATTCCAACTCCTTGATCAGCAATTGAGATTAAAACTTTAGTTTCGGATTTTTGAATCGTTACTTCTAAGGCACTTTCTTTCGGAGAATATTTCCAGCCATTCTCAATTAAATTTGAAAGCAGAATTGAAATTGCATTCTTGTCGGCATGAACATACAATCCTTCTTCAATATGTGTTTCAATTTTTTCATGCCCGGGAATTTGCTGGAACTTCTGGATCATTAGGCGCATCAATGCTGAAACATTAATATCTTCTTTGGAAAAAGAATATCCATTGTGGTCAATAAGATTTGCCATCAAAGCATTTTCAACTAAATTATTCAAACGATCAGTGTCTCCAATTGCACTATTGATAAATGAGATCTCTTTCTTTTTATCAAGATCGTGACGTAACAAAGTTTGTAAGTATAGCTTGATCGATGCTAATGGCGATTTGAATTCATGTGTGATCGAAAGTAGAAAGTTTTTTTGCTGTCGAGCCAATGCCATTTCCTTTCGATAGATCTTCAACATTACTGTCGTTCCCCAAATAAGAATAGAAATAAACACCAAGCCTTCACCGATTACCATCCATCGTCTGTTGTTTATTTTTTTTTCTAGTGAAAAAGTAATTTTATCTCTCTGGTCCGGTGTTAAAACCTGCAGTCCTACATTCTCAATTCTATGTTGATACACTTCATCGTTCAATGACACCAATAAATAAGCCCACCAACAGAACTGGAATAAAATATAGAAGGCAAGAAGATAGAGGATGATGACCGGGCGTTTCACTTTGCTAATATAAGGAAACGAGTTGATTCAGAGAAAATATTGGGATGGTTTAAATTGATTAAGGTGTTTAATGTGTAGCATACACCTTAGACACCTTAATCAATTTAAACCTTTTTTAACAAAAACTATTCCTGATAATCATACCGATAAGTCTCCCCATCAACTTGCTTCAAGAGCTGCCAATGGCCATTCTCATCGAGCTTTTCGAGTATGTAATATTCAACACCCGATGACCAACCTTTGTAACCCGTCCAGTTCAAATGAACTTGACGCATTTCGTCCATCGTGCCTTTAAGTACAATGGTTGATGTATGGCCGCTGAGGTCTTCATCAATATTACAAGTGTTGATG
>JANOBV010000379.1:0-2411 GCA_031411835.1 Bacteroidota bacterium
GAAGACATCATCATCAAGACCGGCAATAAAAAAGAGAAACAAAAACAATTAAATAATATTCCCTTCAACTCAATTAAAGAAACGAGAGTGATATTCTCATTCGACAAAATCATTTGAAACAAATGGCAAAGGTAGAAACGAAAAACGAGCATGCTGAACTGGTAGACGCCTTCTCGGAATTTAAGGAACTAAAAAACATCGATCGTGCTAGCATGATGAGTATTTTAGAAGACGTGTTTAAAAACATGCTTCGTAAGAAATACGGTACTGCTGACAATTTCGACATCGTCATCAACACAGAAAAAGGTGACTTGGAAGCATTCCGCAATCGATTGATCGTGGAAGATGGACAAGTTGAAGATCCCAACACTCAGGTAGAATATTCTGAAGCGGTGAAGATCGAACCGGATTTTGAAGTTGGTGAAGAAGTTTCTGAGAATGTAAAATTCATGGACTTCGGTCGCCGTGCTGTACTTGCTGCTCGTCAAAATTTGATGGCACGTGTACAAGAGCTGGAGAAAGAAGGAATTTTCCGTAAGTACAAAGATCGTGTTGGCGAGATCATCACAGGTGAAGTATATCAGACTTGGAAAAAAGAAACGTTGATCATGGACGACGATGGTAATGAATTGATCTTACCAAAAGCTGAACAGATCCCATCTGATTTTTTCAAGAAAGGTGATGCAGTTCGTGCAGTTGTATTACGTGTTGAAATGACGAATGCAACTCCGAAGATCATTTTGTCTCGTACTTCTCCTTTATTCCTAGAGAAGTTATTTGAATTAGAAGTTCCGGAAGTATTTGATGGTTTGATCACTATCAAAAAGATCGTTCGTGAACCGGGTGAACGTGCAAAAGTTGCAGTTGAATCTTATGACGACAGAATTGATCCGGTTGGAGCATGTGTTGGAATGAAAGGTTCTCGTATCCATGGTATCGTTCGTGAACTTCGCAATGAAAATATCGATGTAATCAATTACACGACAAATATTCCATTGTTTATCTCTAGAGCATTAGCTCCGGCGAAAATTTCTACGATAAAATTAGACGAAGAAAAGAAACGTGCATCAGTATTCTTAAAGCCTGATCAAGTATCTCTTGCCATCGGTAAAGGTGGAAATAACATTAAACTAGCAGGAAAACTATCAGGTTACGAAATCGATGTTTATCGTGATAATGACGATGACACTGAAGATGTGGATCTGGAAGAATTTGCAGATGAAATTGAACCGTGGATCATCGACGAGTTAAAGAACATTGGCTGTGATACAGCAAGAAGTGTTCTTGATTTGCCGGTAGAAGACTTAGTGAAACGTACAGATCTTGAAGAAGAGACGATTCGCGAAGTAGTTCGTATTCTACGTTCAGAATTTGAGTAAAATCATAGGTAAACTAGGGTTTACCGAGTACAATAAATTATTACCTTGCACAAGTCCCTTTAAATGGGGGCTATTGCAGGGCAAAATCAAAATATGGCAGAAGCAGAAAAGACGTTTAGATTAAGTAAGGCTATCAAAGAATTCAATCTTAGCTTAGACCACATAGTGGATTTTCTAACAAAGAAAGGATTTAAGGTAGAAAGCAACCCAAATACGAAGTTGCCCGGGGATGCCTATGCCCTACTATTAAAAGAATTCCAGGGAGATAAATCTGCCAAAGAAGAAGCACAACAACTTGCTCAGAGTAAAATGAGAAAAGAGACTGTGATTCTTGATGCGCAGGAAAAGCCAAAAACAGCTTCTAAAAAAGATGATGACTCAGCTGAGATACTCATCAAAAACGTAGGCGCAGCAACAGCACCAAAAGAAGAAGCTCCAAAAGCTAAAAAAGAGGAAGCTCCGAAAGAGAAGCCTGCTACTGTGATCAAAGCAAAAGCTGATAAAGTCGAAGGACCTAAAGTTGTTGGCATGATCGATATCGATGGCGATTCGAAGAAAAAGAAAGCTGCGAAGGAAGAAGCTCCTATCGAAGACACGAAGGAGGAAAAAGTAAAGAAAACTGCTGCGAAGAAGAAGAAAGACGACGACGATGCTCTAGCAGCAAAAGTTGTTGCTGACGCAGAAAAAGTTGCAGTTGAAAAAGCGAAGAAATCCCCTGTAGCAAAAGAAGAAAAACCTGTTGCTCCTAAAGAAGAAGTGAAGCCAGCGGAACCGGTGATGGAAAAAGCACCTGAACCTATAGTTGCACCTCCGACTCCTAAAGTAGAAGAAGTTGTTGCAACGGCAGCAGCTCCTGAAACTCCTGTAGCAACAAAGACTGAAGAACCACCGGCTGCATCTGATCAAGTTGCCGGTGATGATATTCACAGAATAAAAAGGACAAAACTTTCCGGTCCAACGATCATGGGAAAAATCGAATTACCGGTTGATCCTCCGAAACGTAAACCCGTTGCATCTTCAACAGGATCTGTT
>JANOBV010000380.1:0-7644 GCA_031411835.1 Bacteroidota bacterium
TTCTCTATACCAATTGATAATTTTAGAGTATCACCTTCTGTTATTGGGTTGCTTTGTAAATTATATACGTAATTCGGATTCAAAGCACATTCAGGAACTTCAGTATGATAAACTCTCCAATATGTCATCTGTGGTGGAGTCTTGATTGAATCATCTTCGACAAATGTTTCTAATCTTATGTTTGGATAAACTGAAGCATTGATCCAACTCAAAGTCGTATCCTTTCCTGATTGATATTGAATTCCGGATTTTAAGAGATCCCAAGTATTGAAAGTTCTATTCAATCCATAAATAGAAACTGAAACTGAATCTTGATAAGGTTGTGATTCTTTTGGACGTTGATTCCAATGTAAACTTTCCCAATTTGAAGATGGTCCTAGAGTTGTTGACGTGATTGAACCTTTATTCCAATGAGATTGGAGCTGAGCACTTAAAATTACAGTGTCAACAGGATTTCCTGAATGTTGTTCCATGTTGTCTGAAGTTGTTCCTTTCTTCAAAAAATATGCATAAGGTGTATTGTCACCGAGATTCCCTGTGTTAAATCCAAGAGATGTAAGTGTGCTATAAAATAAAGGATCTACAGTGGAATAAGCTGATGTAAACCATGAATACAATAAAACATAATTTCCGGTTGGCACTGCATTAACCAAGTCTTGTAATCCTTGCATTTGAGTTGGCGTGTTATAGCGGAAGATGAAATAATTTTCCGGACGCGTTCTGTTACATCCCGGAATTACTCCACGAACATTTAATGAGCCACATTGTGGTCCGGTAGTATCTCTTACAAAAGTATTTGCTTGTCCAAAATTGTTATCACAAGTTGTCCAGGGTTGTAGTGAAATCGAATCCAATACTGCAACCATTACTGCAGGTGTAACTTGACATCCATCGTATTCCATCGGAGAATTATTGAAATAATATCCGACGTCTCTGAAATTACTTGCATTCGGTGAACCAATAGTAAGAATTCTTAAAGAGTAATTGTTGAATACAAAATCAAATGATCTGGTCGTAGTATCGAATACTACATTTGTAAATTCATTCTCTTTGAATTGATAGAAGTGTGATTGCGACCAACCACTTTTTCCACTGATGTATTGGAAAGAACTTTGTTGCCAGTTGAAATTTACCGGGTCATATTGAATAGAATCATTAGCAACTCTCCAGAAATAAACAACACTGTCCAAAAGATTATATCCTTGCGGTGACCATGCGATCACTCCGCCGCTATCTGATACAGTAGTGAAACGGAAGAGCGGACTCGTCTGCGCTCCCGGCGTTGCATCCTTATGATTAAGGTCCAATGTATCTATTTCAAATCGATATGCAGTGACAGGAGCAAATGGATTTGAAGTGCTTCCTTTTAATGTTACTGTATTGAATGGATGTATAGCATACTTTGGTGGATACACCGGAACAATATCTTTTGAAGTAATAAAAAATTGTGTACTTGCTGTATTGTTAAAGAAATTGTCATATTCATCAACAGAATCCGGCAGATCAAGTTCAACTGAAATTCTATTTAATCCTGCTGCAGCAAATCCTCCTGTTGCAACATTAAATGAAATTGTATTTGAATAATAGCAATTTCCAATTGTGTAATTGTAAACTGAATCAAAGTTATCTGGAAATGTGCGAATTACTTTTACTGTTATCGAATCCTGAATTGCTTTTCCAAAATTTCGAGTAGTAACTGAAATGTTGAATGAATCTAAATCAGTTGTGATTTTTAGAGGGGAGTAGACAATCTTTGGTTCTGTAATTGAATAATCCGGTTTGCTGAAACAATTTAACTTCAAAGATGGATCTCCTTGAAAAGACATTTCGTTACAAACAATTTTGTGGCCTTCATCATTAAAAGGTTCCAAATTCAAAATTGCTTCTTTCATAAGCTGACCAATTGAAGATCCATAGTGATAATAAGAAGCATTCTCGAAAAGTGCCCTTGAATAATCATTTAAGTAATTTGGAATACCTTGTCCAACACTTGCAAGAAATCCAATGGCAGCTTTTTGTGGTTCTAGCACAAATTTCTCGCTGATACTTTTTCTGTATGTATGGAAATCACCGGCAAAGCAGGAGTTAGCTACGATGATAGGATAACGACCACGATTACCATAAGCAGACGGCTCATCAGTACTTGCATCAAAACCTGCCCCTGATGCATGTCCAAAAAATGTCAACAAAGCAACTCCTGAATCAATTTGATTTTGTAAGCTATCAGATAAATTAAATTGAATAGGATCATTGTTGAATTTAAGATACGTAGTAACTCTTCCTCCGTATAAACTATCTTCTAGAATTGATTTAAAGCCATCAAGATATCCGGCGAGTTGATTTTGCTGCGCTACATCATCACCGCCACCGAAATGTAAAATCTCTTTCATCCAAGCCTGTGGAGCCCCTGCTTGTGCATCTTCATACTCTACAACTTTGTCGAGATAGTTTAAGATCTCTGTTCCATTTGTTGCACTCAATCTTCCAATCGGAATTTTCGGCGCCCATAAAGAGCCATTGATTCCTGACGTGAATAGCATGTCAGAAGGAGGAACACCATAAGAAGCAACTAAACACTGATTGAGTTGGTATGGATCAAGTCTGAAATCGGCAGCAGAAATTGATTTACCTAAAATAAAAATGTGAGACGGTGGTGCAACTGTCCAAGTGTCGAGTAACCATCGCGAAAAGTTTTTTATTCCTAATGGATGATTACTTATTCCGTATGCAAATTGATCATACAATTCTGCTACATCTATTAGTAATGCATGATTATTTTCTGTCAAGTCACGATGCACTTCATAGGTCTTTGCTTGATTCCATAGCGCTCTGTTTGTAATAATAAGAAATGCAGAATCAACAGCCATTGCGCTATAATCATTGAAATAGCCTAGATTATTTTGAACGTATGCGATTTTGGCAATCGTTGGATATTGAATAACGTTAGGATTTGCTAGATAACAAACTTTAGGAGTTGATGAACCATTATTGCCTATCAATGTTTGGTAAGCAGCACCTGATTGACTTACTAAAATCCTGCGATTATTTGTGAGGTCATAGAGAATAGGAGCAGTACCACCGTTAAAATTAGTAATGTCTGCACGTGTCATCGATTGGCCTGAAGCATCCGGCACAAGAAGTTTAAATGACGTCGCTCCTTCAAGATCAAATGTGTGTGGATACTTTACATATAGACTATACATCATGCTATAGTCTGTTTGCCCAACTGCCGTACTAACGCTGTATGTGAAATTTGTTACTGAATTTGTAAAAGTTGAAGCAGGATGAGTAAAGTAAAGTCGTCTCAATGTTTGTGCATAATAAGCAGTATCACTGTAAGAGTTACCTTGGTAATTTATAGTCAGATTATGCTCAAGATTATTTACACCGCCAACGGTTGTTCTAATTTCAATATCGGGACCTGCTGCATAAATATTTGCAGTAGGAACTGGAAATGTGATAGGATAATTACCCGCGGAAAAATTTCCGAATACTGCTCCCCAGCCTTCGCTTTCTGTATATTCAATTGATTGATCATTTCGTCCTCGGTTGTATCCAAAATATATTCCCGAATTTGGAACATCAATTCCACCTTTGTAAACATCTCTTATAAAAAAATTCGCAGGAGTGTAAGATGAATAGTTGTTGTCATTCACAAGAGTTAATCGAAGTCCTGTGCCAATAGCATTGTATGTTAAAAAATAAACTGAGGTATCACTTGCAACACTATATTCAATGGCAGGTTGATAAAGTGGATCAGCATAAAGCTTTGTATCTAAACTTCCATCATTCTTTTGTCCGTAGAACTCAATGAAATCTGATGCGTCAAATGTCCCATCGCTTTCTCCTTCTAAATAAATTGCTACCTCTTGTCCATTATGAAAAAGTTGAATTTTTCTTGGGTCTAATCCGGAGACTGCAAAACCTGCTTGAGTAAGTGTAGTCAAACCAATGCGGTAAATTCCGTCTTGAGCAACTTTTATTTTATAGTACTCTTGATTATACCTGATCCAATCGTTTTCATATGGAGGTTGCGCAATGGCAAGAGACGATATAATAAATAAATTCAGAAGCAGTAAAAGTTTTTTCATTGGTTACTTATTTCGGAGAGGAGTGTTTATTGATATCTAACTTAAGGGAGAATATATTTGACGGAAGAAATTCTGTCGAACTTAAATTGGCAAGTGCGTAGTCAATTGTCAATTTGCCAATTTTAATTCCAAGTCCGATGTTTGGTTGCATGATCGTGCTTTTTGTGCCATCGAAGTTTTTCACTTGCTGAATATTCTGAACTCCGCCACGTAAGAAAATAAACTCACTATAACCAAGTTCAAAACCAAAATGTGGATCGATACTCAATGGGTCAGCAACTATCACAACGTTTCTTTGTCCGTCGAATGTCATGTCAGCATCCACTTCTACTAATGAAGTAAGTTTCTTAGAAATATTCCATTTGTATGCTGCACCAAGAATCAATTTTGGTAAAGTAATTTCAGTAGTGTTTTTTGGAATTTCATTTCCTGTTTTAGTAAAAGTTTCTTCAAGTAATTCTGTATTATAGCTCCAAGCGTTGAAAGTTGAAGTCACATCTTTTGCTTGAACACCAAAGCGCCATTTATCTTTTTTGTATTGAGCGCCTAGGTCAAAACCAAATCCCCAAGCTTTACCAAAATCTCCAACTTTACGGTGAATAATTTTAGCATTACCACCAAAGTCTAATCCCGGTATAGAAGATTTTTTCGCATAAGAAAAAATGAAACTATAATCTGCTATTGAGAAACTTGTAATTCTAGAATAGTCGATAAATCCTGATGCATCTACAAGGTCAAGTGTATTTGGGATATCATCAGTTCCGAAACGAATGATTGAAAAAGCGATAGTGCGTTTATCATCGATGTGAGTTGCAAGCGTTGCGTAATCGAATTTCGCAATTCCTGCAAAAAGCTCAGAGTGCATGGCAGAGATCTGAACATTCGATTCAAAACCGTTTAGTCCGGCCGGATTCCAAAATGCTGATGTAGCATCATCGGTGCTGGCAGCGACTGCACCGGCCATTCCCATACCTCTTCCGCCAATACCGATTGAAAGGAATTCATTGCTATACTTTGGCGCCTGCGCAAAAGCTGAAGTAGCTAGACAAGTCAGGATAGAAGCAGAAAAAATGCGGTTTAATAATTTCATAAGTAGGTTATTATGGTTCAGCACAACAAACGGATAAACCATTGCTATATTTTAATTATTCAGAGAGAACTTCAGTTGTAAAAATAGCATTTTCAGCCGTATGCAATCTGAGATTTTGGCGAACCAAAACTATTTTTTGAACAACTAATTATACTTTGAAAAGGTGTTTTTTGTTTACCCTATATTTGTCTGAAAGGTCAACAACAACGGGCTATTCAGAGTTTTTTCTTACATGAAATAAAGTGTTGCGATCCTGTTATTTGTTAACTAAAATGTCTAAAATTTCACTAATTTGGCCTGTTACTCTTCCCGTAAAAGTTGTTATTTCAGAAGGAAAAACTACTTTTGAGGGAATTCTTTCATCCCGATTGCTACCGGGACTTGTTTTCCTCTACTTGACAATCAAATTGTAAGGATGAATTAGTGCTTGGATTTAATTTGTGAATGCAAGAGTTTTATAGGCGAATGATTTTGTCAAATTCAAAAATTAGTCCCGATAATAGTCGGGATCAAAAGTCAAAAAATGCAGCTAATTTTAGTAGCAAATTATGAAAAAACAAATTCCGAATTTTCTTACGAGTTTAAATCTGTTCAGTGGTTGCATTGCTGCCGTCATGATCTTTCGCAATCGATTAGATTATGCTGCATACTTTGTTTTGCTTGCAGCGTTTTTCGATTTGCTCGATGGAATGATTGCCAGAAGGGTAGGATCGAATCCGGATTTCGGAAAGCAAATTGATTCATTGGCGGATATGGTTACTTTCGGATTTATTCCGGGCGCAATACTTTTCAAATTACTTCAAATGTCTAACTTGAACAATATCCTTTCAAATCAAGATATCAGAAGATTCGTACAATTTCTGCCATTTGTATTGACAATTTTTTCTGCAATTCGTCTGGCAAAATTCAATCTCGATACTCGACAATCCGTTTCATTTATCGGACTACCAACTCCGGCGTGTACTTTAGTAGTTATTTCATTACCGCTAATATTAATTCAACTCCCCGGACAATTCGACAATCTGATTTTAAATCCTTTATTCATTTTGATTTTGACAGGAATATTATCCTGGTTGCTCATAGCTGAATTACCACTTTTTTCATTGAAATTTAAAAAGTTTGATTTTAAATCGAATGCCTTTCAATACATTCTAATTATTTGCGCAGCAATTTTAATTGCAATATTTAATTTGGCTGCCATTCCAATAATAATCATCTTATACGTACTTTTGTCGCTCGTAAAAAACGTAACAGAAAAAACTAATTGATATGAAATTCACAGCAGAGATCAACGTAATGCCATTGAAAGCGTTGTTAGACCCACAAGGAAAAGCCGTTTCACACGGACTAAAAAACATGGGACTTTCTGAAATTGAAAATGTTCGAATCGGAAAACACATCACACTAGAAATTGAAGCTGCAACAGAAGATGCGGCCAATGTAAAAGTGGAAGAAGCGTGTAAGAAGTTGTTGAGTAATCCGATTATGGAGCACTTTACATATAAGCTGGTTAGTGCGAACTAGTAAGTAGTGATTGGTAAGTGGTAAGTAGCAATACTTACTTTTGGGAATTGGGTTACTAGAAATTAATGAATTGGTAATTAGTAATTGGTAATTGGTAAGTAGCAGTACTTACAATTTGGCAATTAGCCACAAGAAATAAAATTTGTTCCTTGTAATCTCTATTAATAAAGGAAGCATTGCTACTTACCAATCACTACTTACCACTTACTGTTTCCGTAATTCAAAATTCTGCCCCAAATAAACCTTCCTCACTTGCTCATCATTCGCAAGTTCTTCTGCAGTTCCGGCTTTTAGAATTTTTCCTTCGAAGAGAAGGTAGGCGCGATCAACGATTGTCAATGTTTCATGTACATTGTGATCAGTTATCAATACTCCAATATTTCTTTCTTTCAAATGTGCGACGATTGCTTGAATGTCTTCTACGGCGATCGGGTCAACACCTGCAAAAGGTTCATCAAGTAATATAAATTTCGGATCAACTGCTAAAGCACGAGCGATCTCGGTTCTTCTTCTTTCGCCACCTGATAATAGGTCGCCTCGACTAGCGCGAATTTTTTGCAAACCAAATTCGTCGAGTAATGATTCTAGTTTCTTTGCTTGCGCTTCTTTGCTTAAGTCAGTGAGTTCAAGAACCGCCTTGATATTATCTTCTACACTAAGTTTACGAAACACACTTGCTTCCTGCGCTAAATATCCAATGCCACGTTGAGCACGTTTATACATTGGTAAGTCGGTAATTTTTTCATTCTCCAAAAAGATCTCACCTTCATTCGGCTTTATCAATCCAACGATCATATAAAACGACGTAGTTTTCCCCGCACCATTCGGCCCCAACAATCCAACAATTTCGCCCTGAGAAACCTCAATAGAAACATTGTTTACAACTGTGCGTTGTTTGTATTTTTTTACCAGTTGTTCGGCTCTTAGCTTCATAATATT
>JANOBV010000381.1:0-8919 GCA_031411835.1 Bacteroidota bacterium
AAAAACCCACGTTAACAATTTTCTCCTATTTTTACACCATTCTCGGCTGACGAAGTCTACCGGAATTTAATATATGTCTCTAAAAGTCGCCGTTGTCATTCTGAATTGGAATGGCAGAAAATTACTTCAGCAATTTCTTCCCAGTGTAATTCGACACAGCGAATCGGTTGCTCAAGTAATTGTGGCAGACAATGGAAGTACGGATGACTCAATCACTATTCTTGAAAAAGAATTTCCATCAGTTAGGATCATTCGTAACAATAGCAATAAAGGATTTACAGGTGGTTACAATGAAGCACTTCAATTTGTCGATGCAGAATACTTTATATTATTAAATAGCGACGTTGAAGTTACGGCGAATTGGATCGAGCCAATCATATCTTTAATGGACTCCGACAAAAAAATTGGTGCTTGTCAACCGAAGATCTTAAGCTTCTACGATAAAACCAGTTTTGAATACGCAGGAGCCGGTGGTGGATTTATTGACCACTTAGGATATCCGTTTTGCAGAGGAAGAATTTTCAATGATCTTGAAAAAGACGAACAACAATATGATGATTCTTTACCTGTCTTTTGGGCAACGGGAGCATGTATGTTTGTAAGGTCGGATTTGTATAAAAAATTAGGTGGACTCGATACAGCATTCTTTGCGCACATGGAGGAGATCGATCTTTGTTGGAGAATGCAAGTGGTCGGATACCAGGTCTATTATTGCGGAAAATCGACGGTTTATCACGTTGGTGGCGGAACATTGTCCAAGAATAATCCTCGTAAAACCTATTTGAATTTCAGGAATAACCTTTTGATGATCTATAAAAATGCCGGTAAGAAAAGATCATCAATTTTGTTAAAAAGACGATTTTTCGACCTATTGGCAGCTTTGAAATTCCTTATTACAAATGGGAAAAAAGACGCTCTGGCAGTACTTCAAGCTCATCGCGATTTCCGAAAAATGAGAGTACTCTACCCTGCTCCAACTTCCGAAAGCCCAACAAAGAAGCCACTTTTAACAATTTATAAACGCAGCATCTTGTGGGATTATTATCTTTGCCAAAGAAAGAAGTTTACTTCTTTACCCAAAAATAATTGATTCTTAAATATTTTTAGCAGAAGAAATCCGGGTTCGTGTAAGAAATCGTACCTTTTAATAAAAACTTTGTAGTCATCAACTACTATAATAAGATTGAATGTCAGTGTCAACTAAAGACCTGAGCTTTTAATATGGCCATAGAAAGTGTAGATATTTTAATTCAGCGCGCTCAGGTTCTCCGGAGTCGCAATGTGAATCAGGCAATGTCATTGCTTGAGGATGCGCTTTCTATTGCCCAACAAGCAAATTACAAAGAAGGTATGGCATCAATCATTCGTGAGAAAGCTGCGTGTTACCTTGTACAAAAAAACTACAAGCAAGCAATCAGTTCTTTCAACGAAGCTATTCACTTTTTCCGTGACTTAGGAGATTTGCAAAGTGAAATGAATTGTCTTACTGAAATTTGTTCGATCTATTTTACATTAGGTGATTGGCCAAGTGCATTGGATTGTATTTTACATTCACTCAAGATCTATACAGAACTTAGTGATTCAGATGGAATCGCAATTTGTTATAATAAACTTGGAAAGCTTTATACTTATTTGCAAGAGTATGAAAATGCTGTCGATCATTTTAAGAAGGCATTAAAAATTTTTGAAGGACTTAAGAATAAAACACAAATGGTGAATTCTTATTTTCTATTGGGAAATGCTTATAATTGGTTAGATGATTACGACAAAGCATTGTACTATTTACTTCGTGCAGGAAATCAGATCGATCACGTACCCGAAATTGATGTGAAAGTAAAAACGTTGGGAAGTCTTGCTATTCTATACACAAAACTAAAAGAATACGATAAAGCATTAAATTATTTCAACGACTCCTTGAGAATTGCACAAGACGGAGCCTCTCCTATTGTGATCGCTCAGGTAAAAAAGAGTCTGGGAAATTTATATATTGAATTGACGCAATATGACAAAGCAATAGAGGTTTTAAATAAAGCGCTTGTCATAGCTGAAAGTTCACCGATGGAAGCTCAGTTAATCAAGATCCATCAGTTCTTGTCAGCAGCTTATGAGAAGATTGGAAATTCAGAAGCATCACTGATTCATTTCAAAAAATACTACGATCTCGATAAAAAACTGACTTCGGAAGAAATTAGTTTAAAGACAAAAGCTTTACATATTAAATACGATCTCGAAGAATTAAAAAAGCAAAAAGAGATCGCAGAGTTATCAGATAAATTAAAAGAACAATTTCTTGCTAATGTAAGTCACGAAATTCGTACACCGATGAATGGTGTTTTGGGAATGGCGCATTTACTTAGCAAAACCGATCCGACGAAAGAACAAAAGGAATACATCGATGCTATTAAATTATCTGCAAATAATTTAATGGTTATCATCAATGACATTCTCGACTTCTCTAAGATCAATGCAGGTAAAATTGAATTCAGCGAAAATGAATTTCATTTCAGAAATCTGATCAAAGGAATTATTCAAATTCTCCAGGTGAAAGCTGATGAGAAAAAAATACAATTAGGTTGTACGATCGATTATAATTTAAAAGATAAATTAGTCGGCGATCCGATTCGATTGAATCAGATCTTGGTCAACCTACTCGGCAACTCATTAAAGTTTACTGAAAAAGGAAAAGTTAGTCTTGACATTCGATTACTTGAGCAGAAAGATAATGTTTGCAGAATTAGAATGAAAGTGACAGACACCGGAATTGGAATTCCTGACAACAAACTAACAAGCATCTTTGAAAGCTTCGAGCAAGCAGATAACAATAAACGTCGTTACGAAGGAACCGGACTTGGATTGACTATTGTGAAACAGTTAGTCGAATTACAAGGCGGAAGTATTTCTGTGAAAAGTAAATTGAATGAAGGTTCAGAATTTTCTGTAGACATTTCATTCAAAATGGGAAAGAATGATGTTGTTCCTGAGAACACTCAGATGCTTGAAGAAATTCAGCCCGGCGATTATTCTCATGTTCAAGTATTGATCGTTGAAGACAACCAAGTGAATCAGCTTTTGATAAAAAATATGCTGAAGAAATTTGGCTTTGAGCATTTGGATACTTCATCGAATGGCAGAAATGCATTAGAGAAATTGAGAGTGAATAATTACGATGTGATCTTAATGGATATTCAAATGCCGGAAATGGATGGCTATGAAATTACCAGAGAGATCCGACTTCGCCTCCGCAAGGAAATGCGAAACGTACCGGTTATTGCGATCACCGCTGATGCTTCCGAAAAAGAAAAAACGAAAGCAAAAGAAGCAGGATTGGATGATTATGTTGTAAAACCATATACTCCTGAAGAACTTTTTTCCGTTCTTTTAAAATACGTAAAACCCGGTCCAAGAAAAGAAACGACTAAGGTTGAAAGTCATGCATCGCGCTTCAAGGAGCCCGGAATGGATTTGGAATTCTTGGATAAATTTACCGGCGGCGATCAGGAATTAGCAATGCAATTGGTAGAAATTTTCCTCAAGCAAGCACCGGAAGCTATTCAAAAAATTGAAGTCGCATTATCGGCAGCAAATTGGAAAGAAGTACATGCCGTTGCACATAAAATAAAATCAAGTGTTGCCATTTTTGAATTAGGCGAATTAAAAAAAATAATTACGAATATTGAAGAGTATGCGCGTGATCATGAGCATTTAGATTTGATACCTCGATTATTTTCAGAGTTCCGTGAGGGAATTCGTTATGCGCTTCGTGATTTGGAAGCGGAATTGAAGAAAATAAAGATGGTGGTTGGGAAGTGATTTTTTCTTTAAACTTTCACTTGGAATTTTTAGAGAAAATAAGTCCTTCTCATTGTTGTTAGCGAATTCGTCGAGCGACATTCCGCTGCGGAATTTATAATTATTTTTCTGTGTGTTTATTTCCCGCAGATCCCGCAGATCCCGCAGATAAAGGCGCAGATAAAGGCGCAGAAAAATTCGCAGATTAAATCGCAGAAAAAATATAAATATGTAAGTGCGGGGTAACTTTCACCGAGTAGCGAGTAACGTTTGTGCTTGACTCGACGCCAGGCGGAATTTTTAATACCACCGATACAAAATTTATCAATAGTTTTTTTATTTGAAATTGTTGAATTAAGAAGTTGAAAATGCGTCGCTATTAATTTAATATATGCTAGGTGTCAGCAGAAAATTTCTTAGATGAAAGTGCAGAAAAAAATACGAGTCTGTCGCAAGAAAATCTTTTGTGCGGACGGAATGTCGCTTGATGGAATACGTAAGGAAAGTGTGATGGTATTTTCTACTAAACATTCCCCGAACGGCGTACTTACAAATTTCTAATTTGAATATACGATTGATTTGTATATCTTTCATGACCCTAATTAAAAATTTCATGAAAGAAAAACTTACCCTACTAATCTTTTTTGCACTCTTTTCATCCAAAGCCTTTACGCAGAATTGCACAGGCGATTCTGTAGTAATAGTTCATCGATTTGAAGAATATGGGAATTCAAATGAAATTAATACTGATAGTTTCGATGTTTTGACGGGAAGCGTAGTAAGGTGTCACCGAGGTTTCGGAATGAATGGGAATGTGTATGCATCAAGATCTATTGGAACCTTTACAAGATATCACATCGAACGAAATGGCCAAAACGATACCACTTCCTTTTATTCCTTTAATGGTACCGGCACAGGATATACTTATCAAGATAAAAGACTTTTAACTTATGATCCGCTGACAAACTTCATAACTTCACGCTTAATTTATCGCGGAAGTGGAACAACTTGGGCGATTACTTCTCAAGAAGACTATACTTACAATTCAGATAACAATTTAATAGAATATGTTCAATTGAAAGACAATGGATCAGGAACACTAGAAAACTTAAACAAGACATCCTACAATTATACTGGATCCCGACTTGATGACATAGTTTATCAGACCGGACAAGGAAGCACTTGGAACAATTCAATTCGATATACGATCTCATACAATGCATCCGATATTCGTGATAGTTTATCCCTCGAAACTTGGGATACTACATTAGTAAATTGGTTTGACAGCGCTAAATACAATTATAACCCATTAAATAATTATTATGTTCAGCTTTACATGTCAAATACTTATTTTGACACAATTAACAATTATTTTATAACAGACACAATTTGCTTAGTATTGGATACTTTAAACCTTCCAATTAGTTATTATTCAGATTTGGATGCACATGTCTATATAAACGAATTTCGTTACGGTTATATCAACAATAAACAAGTTCTTCTTTTTTCAAGCTCGAATGATGGCGGATGCTTTATTGAAAACACAAACTCATTTGATGCAAATGGAGTTAAGATCGCATGGGGTGGTCCATCGAATTGCTTCATGTCAGCATATCATACCGGGTCTATAAATTATGATCCACTCTATCGTCCTCGTTCATCTGAAACTTATTCATCGGTAGGATCCGGCGACTATCATTATTACAACAGATATAATTATGCAGATCCGAATAGTATTTCTTTCAGGTACCTATCTGTTGAAGACATGAATTACATCTATTGTGACAGCGATAGCATGAATACCGGTGCAATTGTACTTGGCGGGTGCGGCCCATACCATTTTCAATGGACTCCATCTACAGGACTTTCATCTGACACTGTAAAAGAACCAAAGATTTTCATTAATGATACATTAACTTATTTTATAACAGTTACTGATTCTGTAGGTAATACAGCATCTACTACTCTATTTACAACACCATATCTTTCTGCATCTATTACTCTCGATTCAACTTCATGCATGTCTTGTCCTTATAGTCTGGTTGCACATTATTATTCTCCTAGTGGGCCAACAAGTGTCTTATATCAATGGTACAGAAATGACAGTGCAATTGCCGGTGCAACGCAACAAATTTATCTATCACCAATAGCAGGAATTTACAGAGTCGAAATTAGAACTAATTTCCCTCCAAATTGCACAAGTTCATCTGTTGAACTTTATTTTATTCCAAATAAGATTGAAGAACCGGAGTTTATGAATATTTCAATATACCCGAATCCGGCAAAAGATATTGCAACTATAAAAGGTCTACCAAAAGATGCAGTGATAAAAATGTTCGACCTCACAGGAAGATGTATTTCTTTTCAAGGAGAATGGAATTCTAACGATGAAGAATTCAAGATAAATACAAGTTCGTTAAAATCATCTTTCTATTTTATTGATATCGAATATCGAGAGTTTCATTCACAAATGAATTTGATTGTGTTGGAATAGAACAATTGTCCAAGTCTTAGTTCACTCCTCTCGCCGAAATTTTCAGCCGAATTATAAATGTAAATTAAACTTACTTTTCTATCAAATTCAATAGTTGAAAATATAAACTGTTCGACGGTCGGGAATGTTTATCAGAAATTATTCCACTTCTTTGTTGTTAGCGAGGTCCTCGAGCGACATTCTGTCTAGGCATTAGTATTGTGTTACTCGATGAATGTATTGTGCGGACGGAATGTCGCTTGAAGGGATACGTAAGGAAAGTGTGTCGGGATTTTCCGCTAAACATTCCCTAGCCGAGCGGCGAAAATTCTGCCTAACACAGATTTCACACAATTAATTTTCGAGTATTTTAATATATGCGAGGCAATAGTTTCGTACTAACAAGCTATTGAAAAACTACGTGTCGGCGGAATTAAAAATTCCGCCGAGCGCTGAATCCACCGCTCGTGGATCCCGCCGAACATTTGCGAGCGCGCCCCCGACGCTAGGCGGAATTTTCAATTCCGCCTACACACAGATTCAGCATAAAATATTTTCAACAACTTTCAATTTTCGCTTGGCAACTATTTCGTAGGAACAAGCGATTGACAAACTACATGTCGGCGGAATTAAAAATTCCGCCGAGCGGCGCGACATTTTTTTCTGCGATTTAATCTGCGAATTTTTCTGCGCCTTCATCTGCGGGATCTGCGGGAGAAAAACACACATCCAATGATTACTATTCCCCAGATCGTTGTAATGAATGCAAAGTGTGAGTTAAGTGTAAGTATATGATTCCTCTCGCTAAATTAAAGTATGGAGAATATATCCCCCTCCATCGCCAACGTCGTTTCCGGAAAAACTTCCTTCGCTTCATCCAACAACGGATAAAGATTTTTATACCGCGCAGAAAAATGCCCAATGATCAACCGCTTTACATTTGCTTTTTTTGCAATCGTTGCTGCTTGTGCTGCTGTTGAATGAAATGTTTCTTTTGCCCGCTCTTCTTTGTCACTTAAAAATGTTGCTTCGTGGTAGAGCAAATCGATCTCTGAAATTTGAGGGAGAATTCTTTCATCGTAACACGTGTCTGAACAGAATGCATATGATCGTGGACTACGAGGATCGGTCGTGAGATCTGAATTAGAAATTACACGCCCGTTTTCGTCGGTAAAATCTAAACCGTTTTTCAAATCCTGATAAACTGAAATAGGAATACCAAATTTTTGAAGTTGATCTTTCTGCAATTTTCTTAAGCGAGGTTTCTCTTTGAAAAGAAATCCTGTGCAAGGGATGCGATGATTTAGAATGATCGTACTTACTTCAAGATCGTCATCTTCCATGATCACTGCAGAGTTCTTTGGATCCAACATGTGATAGTGAATCGGAAAACGGAGAATAGTTTCAGAATGCTTTAACTGAACATCGATAATTTCTTTTAGTGCTTCCTGACAATAAAGTTCAATTGGAATCGTGCGACCTTGAAGATGCATTGTTGAAAGTAAACCAAGCAGTCCGAGATAATGATCGCCATGCAAATGCGAAATGAAAATGTGATTGATGCGATGAAACTTGATCTTGTACCGATTCAACTGGATCAATGTCCCTTCACCGCAGTCCACTAAAAAAAACCGCTCATGGATATTTAAAACCTGAGCGGTAGGATGTCTTTGATATATGGGAGTGGCGGAACTGCTGCCTAAAATACTAACTTCAAAAACCATTTAGTTTTCTGATACGATCATTCTGCGGGTTACAGAGTTTCCTCCGTATGTAATGTTGTATAGATAGATTCCGGGTTGCAAGCCTTGAAGATTAACAGGAATGTTATTTCCGCCTTTCTGTAGATTTACATCACGAGAAATTATTTGCTTTCCTAATAAATTCGAGATAGAAAAATGAACAACTGCACTACGAGGAACATTAACAGGAATCAATGTATTCACAGATGAAGGATTCGGAGTGTTTTGTCCAACAGCAAAATTCAAATTCGTGATCGGCGCAATACCAACATTGTTTTCAATGAAGATAGTGTATGAATCATTTGTATCATTTACTGTTTGCGGAATACCAAAAGCTTGTCCGTAGATTGACATGTTTACTGTCAATGGATACACTCCCATCATCCCTGTAGTCGGAGCTGTACCTGTTAACTGAATACAAGCATTCGATCCACCGGGAAAAACACAATTCGATGGAGTACAATCGTAAGTAAATCCGGCTGGCAATCCTGAAACAGAATTGATCTTGATTGAATCAATTGTAGCGGGAAATCCTAAGTAAACTGTATCTGTCAATACTCTGACTTGTATATCTGCTAAATAAGATAGACCAACATAAGAATGTGGTAAACCAGTTGTACTGTCCGGATAGATACCCGGGACATTATGTGTAATTGCAGTATCAGGAACACATTGAGCGAAGCTTGAATTGACCAATGCAAAACAAACGGCAATCAGAGTAAATATTTTTTTCATTGAATTATTTTCTGCTATTCTTTGTGAAGTTGTTTTTCTACTTCATCCATAAAAATTAAATCAATTGCTTCGTTCACTGTAGGTACTTGAACAAGCATACCATCCAATTGAGAAATCGAAATTAATTTACGTACGTGATCTTGCACACCTGCAAGAACGAATGCTCCATTGTTATCTCGG
>JANOBV010000382.1:0-4065 GCA_031411835.1 Bacteroidota bacterium
AATTTTGGTACAGTAGTAACTGAAAGTGGGCAATCATATACTTGGGCAGAGAATGCACATGAATACAGATTAACTCCATGGAACAATGACCCTGTTTGTGATCTTGGTGGCGAAGTATTTTACATTCGTGATGAAGAAACCGGTAAGTTTTGGTCAACAACACTTTTACCTCGCCCTGGAAATAATTCTTACACTGTAAGACATGGAATGGGTTATACTATTTTCGAATATCTTGATGATGGTATCAAATCTGAAATGTGGGTGTATGTGGATATCGATAGTGCAGTAAAATTTACTGTACTTAAAATCAAAAATGTATCGGGTCGCCCTCGTAAACTTTCTGTTACCGGTTATACTGAATGGGTGATGGGTGATTTGCGTCCGAAAAATGCAATGCATATTTTCAGTGAGCTTGATGCAAATACAGGAGCACTGATTGCAAAGAATCCTTACAACACAGAATTCCCGGGACGTGTTACCTTCTTTGATGTTGATGAACGTAAAAAATCATTTACAACAGATAGAGCAGAATTCATTGGTAGAAATCAATCATTGCAAAATCCTGATGCAATGAGTAAAGTAAAACTCTCCGGTAAATTAGGAGCGGGATTCGATCCTTGTGCAGCAATTCAAATTCCATTTGAATTGGACGAAGCAGAAGAGAAAGAAATTGTTTTCCGCCTAGGCACCGGTGCAGATATGCATGAAGCAACAAATCTGGTGAAGAAATTTAAGGGTAGCGAAAAAGCTGCCGGTTCACTTGAGCATGTAAGAACATTCTGGAAAAATACTTTAGAAGCGATGCAAGTGGAGACACCTGATGATGCAACAAATATTATTGCAAATAGATGGATCACCTATCAAACGCTTTCTTCACGTCTATGGGGACGCAGCGGATTTTATCAATCGGGTGGTGCATTCGGTTTCCGTGATCAATTACAAGATGTGTTGTCCCTCTTACATGCACAGCCTGAACTTGCACGCCAACAAATATTACTTGCTGCATCACGTCAATTCAAAGAAGGTGATGTTCAACATTGGTGGCATCCACCTACAGGTCGTGGTGTTCGTACACGTTGCTCTGATGACTTCTTATGGCTTCCGTATGTAACCATAAGATATATTCGTCAGACAGGCGATAAACAGATCCTTGATGAAATGATTTCTTATCTTGAAGGAAGACATTTGAATCAGGAAGAAGAATCTTATTACGATCTGCCTATTCAGTCATTGCAAAAATCTTCACTCTATGATCATTGCGTAAGAGCGCTTAACAATGGGTTCCGTTATGGTGAACATGGTTTACCGTTGATGGGTTCGGGTGACTGGAATGATGGAATGGACCAAGTTGGTATTCACGGTAGAGGTGAAAGTGTGTGGCTAGGATTTTTCACTTACGACATACTTATGAATTTCATTGAACTTGCAGAAGGACATCAAGATCCTGATTTTGCAATTCAATGTAAAGCAGAAGCGGATCGCTTGAAAGTAAACATTGAAAAAAATGCTTGGGATGGCGAATGGTATCGTCGTGCGTATTTCGATGATGGTACTCCACTTGGATCACATACCAATGATGAATGTCAGATCGATTCACTTTCACAAAGCTGGTCCGTTATTTCCGGTGTGGCTGAAAAAGGTCGTGCACAAACTGCAATGAATTCTGCTTACAAACGATTAGTAAATAAGAAAGATAATATTATTTGCTTGCTTGATCCTGCATTCGATAAATCTGTAACTAATCCAGGCTACATCAAAGGTTATGTTGCCGGTGTTCGTGAGAATGGCGGACAATATTCTCATGCTGCAATTTGGATGATCATTGCATTCACGAAACTTGGCGATTCGGAACGCGCATGGGAATTATTCAAGATGATCAATCCGATCAATCATGGACGAACTCCTGAAGAAATTGCAATATATAAAGTAGAACCATATGTAATGGCTGGTGATGTATATGCTGTATCGCCGCACCAAGGACATGGTGGTTGGACGTGGTATACTGGTTCTGCAGGTTGGATGAATCAATTGATCACAGATCATTTCTTCGGTCTACGTAAAGAAGCAGACAAGCTTCATTTCGTTCCTTGTGTTCCTGCTGAATGGGGATCGTTCAAGATTCACTATCGATACAAATCTTCTCAATATCATATTTCATTCACGCAAGATCCGGGAGTAGGAGAGATGTTGGTGAAAGAAAATAATTCCATTCTTGTAGATAAGAAAATTACATTGGTGGATGATGGACTTGAGCATGCAGTGGATATTGTTCTTTATCGCGGATAATGATCGCTGATCAAAATAGGTCAAAGGCCAAGGGTCAAAGGTTAGTAATGCACATCTAACCTTTGACCTATGACCTTTGACCTCTTTAACCCTTGTCGGATTTTGACTTTCCTTAAAAAGGTACCTTCAAGGTCAACCCATAAATCGATTCTTTGTTACCCAGGAAAATCACATCAAAGTCAAAATTGAAAGCGCCAAATCCTTCTGATGTTATGCCTGCTTTGAATTTGTTGTGTAATGGTCCTTCTTTCTCGTATGATTTCATATAGCCACCTTGTAGACCAAGCCAGCCTTTTTTAGTCCCGCTCACTCGCATCATGTATCGTAGTCCGTAGGTGGCAACGATATTGAGATTAGTAAATTTTTCTGACGACCAATCAGCAAATGAATTTACGCTATAGCTCAATCCGGTTTTAATATAAGCGTTTCCGTATTTGTCGTCTAAGATAATCGAAAGATTAAATGCTGCCATCGGACTCCATCGACTACCAATCAAACTCATTCCGAATGCGGGTGTTAGTTCAAGCAAATCGGTTTTATCTCTGCTATGATCTTTTATTGTCCAATGTTCATTTGTCTTTTCGATTTCAATTTTTGTACTCTGTCTTATAATTTTTTTGTCCTCTAAAGCAGCTGCTAATGCATCTTTCAAATTTATGCTCGATACTTTTGATAAGTCACTTGGGTCTTTGAGATAAATATGAAACTCGTAATCATTTCCCAATGCATAGATGATGTATTTGTATGCCGGAAGTTCGAGACTCATTGACTTAAGTTCTTTGTGAACATTTACTGCCGGTTCGATGTAATCATCGTTCTCGGCTTTCAATCTTCGCTTTCCGTTTGGATGAATAAAGTAATGTGTCACTTTAGATGTTGTAGGGAAAGTGCCGTTCTTCATAGCTACGTCTACATCTGCAAGAAATAAAGTTTTCATCGAATCCAGATTATTATAAAGGTCAAGATCGCTTGTGTTCTTGCCTAGCAAAATGATTTTTATTCCGGACATAGGATTGATAATGATAGAATCTTTATCGGTATCCTCAGAATTGTAGGCGCCGTCGTTATCTTTGCATTGAGCGTTTGTATTTAGCAATAGAACAAAGCAAGCCCATAAAGCACATGGCAGTAGTTTTTTCATAAGTATAGTTGGTTGATTTAGTTAGAAATTTCTTTTCAATTTTATTGAAGAATTGTCATTCGAGTTTTGTTCAATAGTACCGGAACTCTTTAACCCTAGACGGAATTGAAATCCTTGAGCAAATGTATTTTTAGTCGTAGGTTGTACTATAGCATTTTCAAAATCCATTTGTACATAGCGCGATTTTTTAGGTTTAGAAATCGCAATGGTTGAACTGTTTTCTAGCATTATGCTATTAGATGAATCAATATTTTGTGGAATGATTGCAATTTGTTCTTCTGGTTTAGTTCTTTCTTCTTGAATTGGAATAGAAATCTTAGCTTTATTTTTCTGATATTTTTTTACTTCCGGAATTGTTGAATTATTAGATACAATCTTTTCAAAATGATTGGTAATTTTTACTGAATGTTCAATTGTAGGTTTTATAGCTGGAACTGAATTTGCAATTTCAGATTTCGGTTGAGTTATTTTATTCATCCAAATTATTCCACTCAATAATAATATAATAAAACATGCTGCAATTTTCATCCATGTTTTATTATCCCAAAGCAATACAACTTTTTCATTCTTCTCTTTGCTTTGTAACAATGCCCACTTCGCCTCGAGGTTTGGATTATATCCTTCAGGTAATGAATCAA
>JANOBV010000383.1:0-2260 GCA_031411835.1 Bacteroidota bacterium
CTAGGTTTTGAAGTATATTTTTATACTTTTGCCACCCTATAAAAAAGCTTAAATAAATAATTTCATATGTATTGGACACTTGAATTGGCCCAACACCTGGAAGACGCTCCATGGCCTGCAACTAAAGACGAGTTGATTGATTACGGAATCCGTTCCGGCGCTCCTCTTGAAGTAATCGAGAACCTTCAGGAACTCGAAGACGAGGGCGAAGCCTATGAAAGCATCGAAGAGATCTGGCCTGATTATCCAACGAAGGATGACTTCTTCTTTAATGAAGATGAATACTAAGAGGAAACGAAAAATTAATCCTGATAGCAATCGGGATCAAAATTCAAAATATGGGACTGCTTAAGGCAGTCCTTTTTTTATGGGCAGATTTTTATTGCTTTTTAAATTCTCAAAACTTTTTTTAAATGTGATCTTGATTAGGATCAATAATATTAAATTTATATTCTCAATCGTGAAATAAAATCTATGAAACATCTCCTACTCTATTCTTCATTTTTATTTATTGCAGTTAACTCATTTGGCCAATCAACTTTTCAGACTTCTTATGGTGATAGCGAAATCGATTTCGGAAATGTGATTACTGCAACAACAGGAAATGGATATTGTGTTGTAAGTACAAATCGAACAACAACAGGAAACGACAATGCAGATCTTGTCATTTACAATATAGATGATAACGGCGGATTGCTATGGTCAGCAAAGATCGGTACAAATAAAAATGATTTCCCAACAGATATTATTCAAACTCCGGATGGCGGATTTGCAATCACCGGCTATACATATGGTGGACTACTAGATTCACTTACATCAGATGTATTTCTATTAAAAACAGATGACCAAGGATTTCCATTCTTCTTCCAAACTTTTGGAGGTACATCAGATGATGGCGGAAACAAAGTACTAAACAGTGCCGATGGCGGATTTTACATTGCAGGGTCAACAAAAAGTTTTGGAAATGGTATTCAATCTGCTCTTGTAATCAGAACAGATGGAAACGGAAATCAGATCTGGTCGAATGCAAATAGCGCTGTTGAATATAATCAATATCGTTCTGCATGTTTTAATCGACAAGGACAGATCCTAGCGGCAGGAACAACTTTTAATTTATCGAACAATGACTATGACGACTACATTTCTTTAATTGATACAATGGGAAATCTGCTTTGGTCAAAACGAATGGGAAGTAATTCAGGTGAAAACTTAATGCAAATTATTGGTTTACCGGATGGTAATTTTGTCTTTGCAGGATCAAGTCAAAATATTTCAGCCGGCAACTTTGATTTTAATGTTTGCAAAATTGATTCAGCCGGAACTGTTATCTGGAATAAAAATTATGGAACAAGTCTGTACAATGAAGCTCGATCGATTGCAGTCTGCAGCAACGGCGATTTAGTGATTACCGGCTCGACAAACATTTTAAACAACACTACTCCAATTTATCAAACTTCAATTGCAAGACTGAATTCAAATGGAGACGTACTTTGGTCGAATAACTATGGCGACCCTTCAGGAAGCAGTGAAGGCGCTTCCATAATTAATGGAATGAACAATACTTTAATTTCGATTGGATATATTTCAAGTGTGAGTGACATAAATGGTGAAATGCATTTTGTCAAAACAGATGCAAATGGTTCTAGTGGCTGTTACCAGCAACCATTAATTCTACAAACAAATACAAATACTTTCACTGATAGTTCCGGTGCCGATTCACAATCGATTTTCTTGACCGATTTTATGTTGAGTCCAAATTGGGTTTCTTTCTCTAATCAATTTTCGCTTTATTGTTTTAATAATTCCGTTGGACAAGTTGCGTCGAACAATTCACCTATCGTCTTTCCAAATCCAAGTACCGGAAAATTCAGAATAGAAATCGGAAATTATGGCGAACATTCTATCGATATTTATAACTCAATCGGACAAAAAGTCATACAAACCACTTTTGGAGAGGACTTTGTTAACCTCGATTTGTCGAATTATTCTCCTGGAATTTATTACTTCAATGTTGACGGTACAAAATCCGGGAAGATTGTTCTAACGAAATTGTAGAAAACCTTGAACTTTGAACTATTAAAAAAGGGCAATTTCTCCTATTATAATACACTAATTAACAACAGCTTATAACTACTTCATAATCTCTTAAATTTAGCTTACTTTTACGGCTCATTATCTCAAAAAATATGATTGGAATTCTCAATAAGGCGATTACCAGCATCTTCGGTAAAAAAAGTGACCGGGATCTGAAAGAAATAAC
>JANOBV010000384.1:0-11020 GCA_031411835.1 Bacteroidota bacterium
TCACCCAATCGGTTATCATCAAAGCGATTTAGTGAAATTAGATATTCGTCTGAATGGCGAACCGGTTGATGCATTGTCAGCTCTTGTACACCGCGTGCACTCATTTGATTTTGGTAAAAAAATGTGTGAGAAGTTAAAAGAGTTGATTACACGTCAGCAATTTGAAATTATCATTCAAGCAAGTATCGGTGCGAAGATCATAGCGCGTGAGACAGTAAGAGCGTTGCGTAAAGACGTAACAGCAAAATGCTACGGTGGTGATATCTCCCGTAAACGAAAGCTCCTCGAAAAACAAAAAGCAGGAAAGAAACGCATGCGTCAAGTAGGAAACGTAGAAATTCCACAGCAAGCATTCTTGGCAGTCCTCAAATTGGATTCATAAAAGAAAATATATTTTTGAAAAGGCCCGCAGTGAAATTCATTGCGGGCTTTTTTTATGGAATATTTCCCGCAGATTTCGCAGATTAAGGCGCAGATAAATTCGCTGATTAAATCGCAGATGAGCCTGATGGTTTATTAATCAGCCCTGATTTAATTGCACCAACTGGTTTAATTTTTCAAAAATGTAGTTCAATTTCGAATTTAAAAAAATCTGCGCCTTAATCTGCGAATTTATCTGCACCTTAATCTGCGAAATCTGCGGGAGAAAAAGACACAGAAAAATTTTCCCGCTGATCTCGCAGATTTTGCGCAGATTGTTAATTTTGAAAGTGAGCATCAGCTAAACCCAAATATTTACTAATTTAGAGTAATAGTTTTTCAAACACAATAATCTATCTTCTCATGAAAACAAAATACGCTTCAATCTTCGCACTCGCTTTAATTCTTGTCAGCAGTATCATTTCTTCTAAAGCGCAAGTAATTGCAGGAACAATTCCTGTCGGTGGTTATATTGTAGATCCGAATTTCAATTTCTCAATCGTCAATGTTAACGAAGACACCACAGGTTCCATCGATTTGAATTGTGATAACATTCCTGATCTGACCTTTCAATTGATTCGTGGCGAAACTGCAATCGATGGTGCAAATTCGGTTTTTATGTATGTGCACAATCCGATATACAATGTTTGTTCCGACACAAATTCTTTTGCCATTAAACAACCTAATTATTATTCAATAGGTGATACGTTGAATTGTTCCGGATCATTTGCATTCACTAACGATACAATCTACAATCTGGGCGACTATGGATGTTTTGGTTGCATAGGCCCTTGGTCTATTTTTGAAAAGTACATTGCATATTCGAACGGAGTAAATACAGGATGGTTAAAAGTTACTTTTAATGTTATGGATGGCGGAGGCTCTGCAGCTATTACGTTTTCTATGAACGAATTTCTTATTTATTGCAATCCAAATTCTGTTGATGACATAGATAATTTAAAACCATTCAACATTATTCCGAATCCAACAACCGATGGAATAGTAAAACTTGAATACAAAGGAAAAATTAATTCAGTAGAAGTTTTTAATTCTGTCGGACAAAAAGTGAATTTCGTGTTTGAAAATTCTAAGATAATATTACCGAATGAAAAAGGAATTTATATTGTTAGAATTAAAGATGAATCCGGTAATTTGATTTCTCGAAAAGTGATTCGAGATTAAAAATTTTAAACACAGAGAGCACAAAGGAAAATAAAAAGAGCATTAATTTTTTCTGCGGTTATTCTGCGTAAATCGGCGGGAGAAAAAATATTAAGAAATTATTCCCGCAGATTGGCGCAGATGAAGGCGCAGATCCCGATAGCTATCGGGATCGCAGATTAAATCGCAGATAGGATTGTTAGTTTTTTATTAATTCTCAATTCAGTTATAACTACTATTTTAAGATTCTCGATAATGTCGGCCAACATAGGAATGGGAAAAATCTGCGCCTTAATCTGCGAATTTTTCTGCGCCTTCATCTGCGGCCATCTGCGGGAGATTCTTATAATGTGGAGAACACTATAAAAAACATTAAAACAATTATTTTTCAAAGGTTATTCTGCATGAATTTCGAAATCTGCAGGAAACAAAAAATTCCTACTTTTACGATTCATACAAAACGTTTATGACAAAAACCCGACTCGAAGCATTCTCCGATGGAGTAATTGCAATCATTATTACCATCATGGTACTTGAATTGAAAGTCCCACATGGCGAATCGTTCTCTGATTTTATTCCCATGATTCCAATCTTTGTGAGTTACGTCTTGAGTTTTGTAAACATCGCCATTTATTGGGGCAACCATCACCATTTACTTCACACAGTAAAAAGTGTTAATACAAAGATCCTCTGGTCAAATACTCATTTATTATTTTGGTTATCGCTCACTCCTTTTGGTACAGCATACATGGGCGAAAATCATTTCAGTACTAACTCGGTTATACTGTATGCATTTTTACAAATGATGAATGGCGTTGCTTACTATATTTTATTGAAGGCGATTACGTCAAGCGGTTCGAATGATTCCATTATGGCAGATATACTAAGAAAGCAGACATCAAAAGGTACGTTCTCATTGTTTGCATACCTCACAGCAATAGGTGCCGCATTTTTGAGTCCAATGATCTCAGGAATTTTATTCGTAATGGTTTCTGTAATGTGGGTGATGCCGGATCGGAATATTGAACGACAACTTCGCGGCGACAGTTAATTTCAATTTCTTAATACTTAAAATTAAATATTAACTAATTTTTTAATAGTTTATGTTTATGTCGAAGTATAAATTAGCAGCTAATCAACTGTCCACTTCGCTACTCACCACTTACTACTTACTATTGTTTTTAAAATTGTCTAATCCAATAACGTCTTTCCTGATTTTCTTCCGCCATTTGTTGCCATAGTGCTTATTCAGGAATTCGAAAATTGTAAAATTATATTTGACAGCAAATTCTTCCTTGGGTCCTGAACAACCTGATTCAAGATATTTTATTTTATAGTCATTTTCGAATTGCAAGTCAGTAGAGTAAACAACCGGTGAAATTTCACTTTGCGTTAATAAATGCATAGTCTGATTTGCAATATCCGATTCTGCCAATGCACTTACTTGACTCAAGCTATCTGCAAAGCGCACATAAAAAGCACCACTCTTTTTATTCTGAGAAAGGGAATCCGATTCCGTTTGTCCAAAAGAAGGCAATGTGAAAAAAAGCAAGACCAAAAATATGTTCGAAAAATAAATGGATATTGATTGTTTGATTTTAAAATATTTAATTTTTTTCATTTTTCATTTTTCATTTTTCATTGTTACCTAGCACTCACTCAACCCTAACGGCACATTCGTCGCCAATCCTCCTTCAGCCGTTTCTTTGAATTTCGTATTCATATCCAAAGCCGTATTCCACATTGTTCTCACAACATCATCGAGAGAAACTTTTGCTTGAGTTGGGTCACTGTGTAATGCAAGTTGTGCAGCAGTGATCGCTTTGATCGCACCCATGGAATTTCTTTCAATGCATGGAATCTGTACCAATCCTTTTATCGGATCGCAAGTAAGTCCAAGGTGATGTTCCATTGCAATTTCAGAAGCCATTAAAACCTGACGCGGTGAACCACCAAGTCGTTCAGTCAATGCACCGGCAGCCATTGCAGAAGATACACCGATCTCAGCCTGACAACCGCCCATTGCAGCAGAAATCGTTGCACCTTTTTTGAAAATACTACCGATCTCTGATGCAGTCATAAGAAAACGAGTGATATCATCTTCAGTAATGTTATCGAAAAACACAACGTAATATAAAAGTACAGCTGGAATAACTCCGGCAGCACCATTGGTTGGAGCAGTGACCACTCTTCCGAATGATGCATTCTCTTCATTCACTGCAAGGGCAAAACAAGTTAACCAGTCGAGTGTATATTTAAAATCCCGACCACCGGATTTTAGAAGTGTAAGCCATTCATCGAAATTTTTATGTTGTTGCCCGTTTAGAAACTTGTCATTCAGTTTTGCAGCACGACGAGTAACTTTTAATCCGCCCGGTAATTCACCTGTGGTTTGACAACCGCGATAGATACATTCAGTCATTACTTTCCAGATGTTCAGAATGCCGCTACGAATCTCTGCTTCATTCTTCCATGACTTTTCATTCTCAAGAACAACATCTGAAACAGACATTTTATTTTCATCGCAATAAAAAAGTAATTCTGATGCTTTGTCGATCGGATATTTCAGATTTACTTTATTTTCCTTTTTCGAATTGTCTTCGCCATCTTTTACAACAAATCCGCCACCGACAGAATAGTAGGTTTCTTCTAAAAGAATTTCATCATCGTAAAATGCAGTAAACGTTAATGCATTAGAGTGGATTGGAAGTGATTCCGAAAAAAGAAAAACGATATCGCGTTCCGGTAAAAAATTAATTTCTTTTTTTGAATCGAGAGTAAGTTTCTTTTTTTGTGCAATAGAAGCGATCGTCGAAGAAACAGCATTCACATCAAATGTCACCGGATCATATCCGCAAAGTCCAAGTTGAACAGCAATATCAGTTCCATGTCCGCGACCCGTTTTCGCAAGAGATCCATACAACTTGATAACCACTCTATCAACTCCCGCCCACATATTCTTCTCCTCGATCGATTTCAAGAACCGATGCGCAGCGCGCCACGGTCCAAGAGTATGCGAACTGGACGGACCAATTCCGATTTTAAACATATCGAATACTGAAATTTGCTCTTCTTGCGTCATAGGATGCAAAGGTAACTGAATTGTTTGGACTTTAGTCGGAGATTTCACTGTTGTGTTTTATTCCATTGACAACAGAATGTTAAAAGTTCACATAAATACCAGCGCTAGTTGGAGAATAGTTCTTACATTCCTTTCATAAAAATTAAGTGCTCAAATTTTATGAAGGCTAGGCAAATTTTTCTTCTTTTTATTCTGCTTGTGAAAATGAATTCGGCATTTTCACAAGCATTGTTCGCTAAAGAAATAATATCAGGTAACCACTCTCATCATTTTGTTGTAAATCCTGATTCCTCTTATACTCTTGTCATGCCTAATGCGGCAATTTTTCGTATTAATAAATTAGGAATTGGAATGGTTCAACCTTATGGAGGCCCTTCTTTTCCGTATTTGAGAATAACTGGGTTTATCAGATCTATAGATTCATGTTATATTCTTTCCGGTTTTATTGATAGTATTTCTCAAGATAGAGGACCGTTCGTTCTAAAAGAAAATTTAAATGGACAAGTACAATGGTTGCGGCGTACAAATGGTATGATAGGCAATCATGGATTCAAGACGATCCAGCTTTTAGATGGAAGTTTGATCTCATCGGCATATTTGTATGACTCAATATTAAATAAGAGTAAAGTATATTTACAAAAAACAGATCAGTCTGGAAATTTACAATGGTCAGAAACTTTTGAGAATCAAGAGAGCTGCACGTTGTATGACTTGTGTTCAACAAATGACAATAGTTTTTTAGCAACAGGGAGAAGAGGCCAGCAAACCTTTATTGCTAAGTTTGATTCATCAGGTGCAAATTTATGGTCGCGAGCAATTGATGATACGATGAATTCAGCTGGTGCAAAGATCTCAATGTTGTCTGATGGCAATTTTATTATTCTCGGACAATTTTCTTTTTCTCCAAATCTTCAATTTTATCTTGCAAAAATTGACCCGGCAGGAAATTTACTTTGGTATAGCGGATACAATGGGAGCGGATATTTTTTGACCTTTAAAGTAATTGAAAGGTTAAATGGTGAATTGATAGTTGTTGGAAGTGATTACGTAAATTATGACGGCTTTCTTTTGAATACAAATTCTTTAGGAATACCAATATTTGCAAAGAAATACACTACGGATCCGACTAATACGGGCTCGCATATATGTGACGTATATGAATCAAACGATAGAACATTAACTTTGTTAGGATATGGAAATTTTCAATCATTGTATACGGTTGATTTTATTTGTAAAGTTGATTCTTTGGGGGATGGTCTTTGTAATACACTTTCTGATACATTTCAAGTGACTGGTTTTAATAATAGTACAATACCGGATACATTTTCAATTTCACCATATGTTACTTCAACGAGTTCGTTGAATTGTATGACTTATTCGTCCTTTACCGGAACCTCAAACTTTTGTGTGAACAATCAAGTGTCAGTTGATAAAGAAAGAGAACTATTAATCTACCCCAATCCCGTAAAAGACAACCTCACAATTTCCCTCACAAATAATTTTACAGCATCTTCTCTCGAAGTCTATAATTCCCTCGGGCAAAAAGTTCTGTTCAAAGAAATCAATGAATCTCAAGAGGGAAATATAAATATTCCAATTTCTCTCCCTCAAGGAATTTATTATGGAAGACTTATATCAGGACAAAAAATATACTCTTTCAGTTTCACAGTAGCTAATTAATAGACTTAATATGAAAACTAAGTTATTTTTTCTTGTGATATTATTTTCTTTGAAAATAAACATCGCATTCTCACAAACGACATTTGGCAAATCTTCATATGCTGGAGGTCCTTCGTTTTGTATTGTTCAAGGTTTGGATTCAAGTTATACGAACGTTACAATTTCTTCTGAGTTTTTAAGAATTGATAAATTCGGCAATATAATTGCAAACTCATATTATAATTCAGTTGGTCAATATTTACGAGTGGTTGATCTGAAAAATACTGTTGATTCCGGTTATTTAATTTCAGGGTATTATACTGACCTTACGAATTACGCCAAACCATTTATTGCAAAAACAAATCAACAAGGAAAAATGAAATGGATCAGCGTAAGAGAAACGGGGACAGGCCCAAACGATGGCTTTATTTCAATAGAGGCTTTGAATTGTGATTTCGTATCTGCAGTAATTATAAATGATTCATTATTTGGTCAGTATAAAATACTTATTCAACGAACTGATTCAACTGGTACACTTGTCTGGACAAAAACAATAGGGAATCAAGAAAGGTTTCATGTTGGAAATATGATACCGACGAACGATAATGGATTTTATTTATGTGGATCAAAAAACACTCATTCATTTTATTCAAAACTAGACTCAACCGGCGTTATTATTTGGTCGAGGTTGTTGTCTGATTCTCTTAATTATGATATCTCAATGTCGATATTGAATGATGGAAGTTTTTTATTTTTAGGAAAAGTAGTGGATTCAGTTGTGAAGTGTTTTTTAGCAAAGGTTGACACATTGGGAAATGTTATTTGGTATCGGACTTATAGTCATCCTACAAGTTGTTGGGGCAATAAGGTGATAGAACGTTCTAATGGCAATTTGATTATTGTTGGAACAATTGATTATACATTGGGCTTTTTATTGGGACTTGATCCAAACGGCATTCCGCAATATTCATGGCACTTTAGTGCGGACCCTGCAAATCCTACTACTAGAATTGAGAGTATAATGGAAAATAGCGATGGTCTTTTAACCTTGTTTGGGCGAGGTGTTCCCGGTGGCGGCAATTTTATTTTTAAAGTTGATTCACTCGGTAGTGGGATTTGTAATTTACAATCGGATACCTTCGATCTCACATCATTCAATTTTACAAGTGCATATGATTCAATATTCACAAGTGCAGTAGCAAACTCTGCTTTTACTGTCCCGTTTTCAAATTTTTCATCTACACGCACAGTTTCGGATTTTTGTTTGAATACCGGATTGGAATTGATACCGGAAAATATTATTGAAATATATCCTAATCCTACACGAGGAAATCTTACAGTACATTTTTCGAACAATTATAACTTAGTTTATTTCGAAATTTATAATTCAATTGGACAAAAAGTCTTTTCAAAAAAAATCTCTGAGAGTAATTCTGAAGATCAATTGAGTATTTCTTTCTTACTTTCCAGTGGAATCTACTTTGGAAAATTGTTTTTTAAAGAAGGAGTTTCGAATTTTAAATTCAATGTCATAGAATAAAATCGAAATTTATTTTTGAGTTGTAGCTTTTGATATTTGAATTCTTGATCTAAACTAAAATTTAGAAAGTCGAAATTCGAGTTTCGTAATTTGAGTCAAGTGCTGCCATTCGAATCTCAAATCATTAATTACTATTGTATGTAACTCATTGAAATAAAGCGAAATACTTGGAATAAGGAAAAAACTGTAACTTTCAGTCACTTCGCCCGTCCCATTTCTGAACACAACCGCTTTTACCACAAAAAATGACACCCGCCGAATACAATCAATGTGTTGATGAACATGCTGATGGTCTATTCCGATTTATCCTCAAGAACATGAGGGATGAAGAGGAAGCCAGAGATGTTGTTCAGGATGCATTCGAAAAAATGTGGCGGAATCATGAGAAGGTGGATGGAAATAAAGCGAAGAGTTATTTGTTTACAACGGGTTATCACACCATGATCGACCGCATCAGAAAGAAAAAGCATATTTCTGATTATACTGAAGTGAATGAAGAAAGTCTGTTTCATTCAGAGCAATATTCAGATATTAAAAAAGTACTGAATGACGCTCTGAATTTACTTCCCGAAATTCAGAAAGCTGTGATTACGCTTCGAGATTTCGAAGGCTACAGTTACGAAGAGATTGGGAAGATCACGGATTTGAACGAGTCGCAAGTGAAAGTTTATATTTATCGGGCGCGATTATTTTTAAAACAATACATCGGTTCACCGGAAAGAGTTATCTGACATGATCACAAGAAATAATTACGAACTCTATATCATCGATTTTTATGATGGTAAACTGAACAAAGTTCAGGAGGAAGAGTTACATGTTTTTCTGAATGAGAATGCTGACCTCAAAGCTGAGTTCGAACTTTTTTCTAATGCGGCTATAGAAACTGAACCAATTATCTTTGCAGATAAAAACAGTCTTAAGAAAGTTGATGCTTCAAGTACAGTGAAACTAATCGCTTACTTCGAAAACGATTTGAGTGGTACTGAAAAAAAGTCTGTAGAGCAACAATTAAAATCTAATCCTTCATTCGCGCAAGAATTGGAGATCATTAAAAAAACGAGAGTACTTCCTGATTATACAATTCTCTTTGCGAATAAATCTGCACTAAAGAAAGAAGCAAAGATTATTTCTTTTACAAATTCATTCTATAGAAATCTTTCAATAGCAGCGTCCATTATTTTAATTGCAATTGCCTACTTTATTTTCCGTCCTGATCGTAAGGATGAAAAAATGGTAGCTGACGATAAAGGTAAATCTGAAGTTCCGGTAAAAGCACCACAGAAAAATAATTCAACAGTTCCTGCGCCAATTGCAGATATCAAACCATTCACTGATAAGAATAAAAACAATAATTCTCAAATGAATGATGAGAAAAAAACGGGTGAACGTAAATTAGAAAACAATAAAGTAAAACAATCTCCGGCAATTTCACCTTCATTAGCAGAACAAAAAAACATCCGCAATGAGGAGACTCCATTAAAATATCCTGTTCAACAAAATGTTCAGCAGAATAATTTGTCCGAAGAGAAGTTAGCAAACGATTCCAAAATTGTGAGCCCAAATCCAAATCCTGCTGAATCACTCCAAGCTAATAATCCTGTAAATCCAATTAATCCAAAAAATCCCGGTAATAAATTAGGCCAAGTACATGATCTCTCCGAAGTTTTCACAGCTGAAGAACTAGCTGAATTAGGTGTTACCAAAAAAGACGTGAAAAAATCCGAGCCCGGAAACATCCTCGATTTCGCAGCAGAAAAAATTAAACATTTTTCAGATTCAAAAGATATTTCTGTAGCTAATGAAGCGAATACATTTGCAGTGAATGTGGGGAAGAAGTTTTCCGTGTCGCATACTAGTGGGAAGTAGATTTTTTCAACACTAAGTTCACAAAAAGTTAGCACAAGAACACATTACATTAAACTAAATTCTTTCTAGTGTTTTTTACACCATCATCTCAATCCGCAAGCCCCAAGCCCCGTTAGGGGCAACCTATTGGTAGCAGCAGAAAATTAAAACAACCGATAAGCCCCGTAGGGGCGACATATAAATTATCGTTTGTACAACGTGCCGCATCGCCAATGAGGGCGTATAATTTAATCCGCATTCCTACTATATTCTCATCGTGATATCCTTGTATCCTATGTTTAAATTCGAAATCATCAAATCATTGCGAAATTATATGTCGCCCCTACGGGGCTTATCGGAATGTGATGTTCGGCATCTACCAATAGGTTGCCCCTAACGGGGCTTTGCGAAAGATATGTCCGGTTTCTGCCAAAAGGTCGCCCCTACGGGGCTTATTGGAATGTTATGTTCGACATCTACCAATAGGTAGCCCTAGCAGGGCTGGGTGTTGTGTATTGAAAGATTGCACTGAAAACTATTGAGCACTCGCATTAAAAACTCAGTGAACTCAGTGTTTTATTTTTAAGCGCCACCCCCATTTTTTCTTTTTTCTTTTAAATTATTTTTAATTCCCCTGTAACTTCTCCCCACCTCCCCGCGTCCCATTATTATAAAACGAAAAACAACAAACAACAACACATATGAAATCATTGAAACTCCTCGCTGTATTACTAATAATCGCAGCAACTACAAAAGGACAAAAGACAGCAAACCTTCAAGTAGATCCATTTAAAAAGATCAATGTAACAAGCATCGCTACAGTTTATGTACGCATCGATCCGATTCAATCTGTAAAAGTTGTTGGCTCAATGATCAGCGCCGATGAAGCAAGGGTGAAAGATCAAACGTTATACATTGATAATTCAACCGGCAACACTTACTTCATTACGATGCCAAGTTTGGAAGAAGTAAATGTCGATGGCAAAGCTGATGTTTACAGTGAGTCTACAATCAAAGCCGATTACATTGAATTAAGAATTAACGGTAATGGAAAGATCAAAATGGATCTCGATGCTTCTAAAGTAAAAGCAACAGTTCCCGGCGCAGGAAAAATTGAACTGACAGGAAAAGCGAATGAAGCTGACTTCAGTGTTCCCGGATCAGGAAAGATCGATGCAGAAGATTTGAAAGTGCAAAAAGCAGATGCTTCTATTTCAGGAATTGGTAAGATTACATTGGATGCGACAGATGAATTGAATTCAAGTGTAAGTGGTAGCGGAACAATTATTTATAAATCACTTCCAAAGAATTTA
>JANOBV010000385.1:0-26975 GCA_031411835.1 Bacteroidota bacterium
AAAGCAAATCCGAAAATCCGATTATCGCACACAGGTGAATTTGGAATTAGTATTTTGCCGGAATTTCAGGATAGAAAAATCGGAAGTAAGATGATTCAATTTTTGATCGACTGGGCGAAATCAAAACCGAAATTAAAAAAAATAAACCTTTGCGTCTTTGAACCTAACAAAAGAGCGATTCACGTTTATGAAAAACTTGGATTTGTGATTGAAGGAAGACAAAAGAATGCAGTACAGATTCCTGAAAATAATTTTATTGATTTGATCCAAATGGGATTGTTCATTTGAAGTCTTAAATTTACTGCTTAGTTAACGTCAATTCTTCATAATCATTATCATCTTCATACAATTCAACTTTCTCCGAAACTTGAGATCTTATATGCCATCTTTTACTAAGATGTTGTAGAGGTTCGGTATTTCCCAAAGCAATTCTGAATTCATCATTACCATTTGCATCATCTTCAGCATACCACGATCCTACTTCAGTACCATAAGTACAGGCTGCAGTTACCTCACCATTGGTATTGAAAACAAAAGTATACCCATAAAACAGGTAAGTCACATCGGTACTGTCCTCTGATAATTTACTCACATACCATGTCCCCGTAGTCAAAACACCTGAAGCCGGAATCCCAACTCCCTTTTCTTTCTTACATGCAAATGAAAATGCAATTAATGCGAAGATGACTAGCTTGAATTTCATTTCTACCTTTCCTTAATTTGATCGATCATTCAGAATTCGAATTTAGTTCAATATCTCACTTTTTCATAAAAGATATATCCAAACAAGGATAATATGCCGCTGAAGCGGTAGTTCTTACAGCCCACTCACAGCCGGGACATCTTCAACTGATATAATTGACATGTCGAAAACCAGCGCTTTATAAGGAGGAACAATGAAGGTTCCATTTCTTGGATTACGAATTCCTTCTTCACCATATCCCAGTTTAGATGGAAGAATGAGTGTAAATTTATCGCCTGCATTCAACTTTTTCATGGCAAGTTCCCATCCTTTAATCACACGATGAGTACCGCTAACAAAAGTATATGGTCGGCCTGCTTTCTTTGTTCCATCAAATACTTTTCCATCAGTGAATTTACCTTCATATTCAATCGTAACAATTTTTCCGCTATCAATTGTTTCACCTTTTCCTTTTTCCTTCATGATCAAATAAAATCCTTCTTCACTCGGCTTCTCTGTAATTTTATTATCGTAAATATATTTGTTCAACTCTTTTAACTCCTTCTTTTCAGCTTCACTCAACTTCATTTGAATTTCTTCTTCCGCTTCTTGCGGACTTTGAATATTTAGAACTTTGATATCAAATTTAACCAAGGACTTCGCAGTAAAACCAGTTTGCTCTTGTGGAACTACCATTCCTGTTTTCCCCTTGAACAAATATGCATACAATGAATCAGCAGGAACGAAGAATGTTGCGCTATCGTTTTTTGCTAAATTTAAAAGTCCGTCTTCAAAACTTCCTTTAAAAGGAATTTTGTCAAGTTGAAATCTTAATGGCAGTGATGAATTGCGTGAATCAAATAGAATCGAATCTTTTTCATTTTTGTAAACCATTACCAAAGTCACATAATCACCAACTTTAATTTTTTGCCCTTCCGATTTTGTATAGATTATATATTTAAATCCTGACTCAGTCGTTTTCTCATCGCCACTTTTATTCTTACACGAAAAAGTTGCAGCAATAATAAAAAGCAATACACTTAGTTTTTTCATTTTCTTACTTTTAATAATGTCAAATCGATAAACAATGCAGCTGCAGGTGGAATTTTATCACCGTCGCCACTCAATCCATATGCAAGATGATTAGGAATAATTAATCGGGCTTGTTCTCCCGGCAACATATTCATAATTCCTTCTTCCACTCCACGCGCTTCCATGCCTTCGCCTAATTTGAATCTGATGGGCGAAGTGGTATCTGATTCATAACATAGAGTTCCGTCAAGTAAAAATACTTTGCAGATCATATCGACTTCATCATGCAATACAGGTTTGACTCCGCTTTTTTGCTTAACGTAAATTTGCATTCGAAGGCCAGTTCCTGTTTCTTGCGTAACAAATTGATGTCGCTTAATAAATTCGTCAATTTCTACGGACTCTTTTTTAACGCGCAATAAATTTGCATTCGTCAGATGTTCGTTCAACTCTTGTTGCGACATAGAATTTTTTTGCTCATTTCTATTATTGCAAGAAGTAGAAAGCAAAACCAATATACAGATGGTTAAAATTTTCATTGAACAGAATTCAGTTCGTTTTTGTAAGCAGGAAGCAAATCAAGAAATTTTTTCAGTGTATCCGATAAAGATAGATCGGATCTTCCACCCGATGCATTTTTATGTCCACCACCACTGAAATACTTTGACGAAAAATCTTTCACTGAAAAACTTCCTTTCGAACGAAAAGAAATCTTGATCAGCCCATCTTTCTCCGAAAAAAATGCTGCGAACTTAATGCCATTAATACTCAATGCATAATTTACCAAACCTTCTGTGTCACCACTTTTGTGATTATACATCTCAAGTTCAGCTTGTGAAAGCGCTAGGTATGCTGTATTGAATTCCGGCAAGACGTGGAGTTTATCTTTTAGTGAATAGCCCAAGAGACGTAATCTATTCTCTGTACTTGTATCGTATACTCTTTCATGAATGCGGTAATTCTCCGCTCCTGCTTCCATCAATTCAGCAATGATTCTATGAACATCAGCTTTCATTGATGAATAACGAAACGAATTAGTGTCTGTCATTATTCCGCAATACAAACATTCTGCAATGTCTTTAGTGATTTTACTTGCATCACCTAAGGCATCAATAAAACGATAGATCAATTCACACGTGGAGCAAGCTTCAGTAAATGAAAATACATAATCGTATACATTTTCAGGATCTAGATGATGATCGATAAGCACTTTCTTTGCTTCGGCACTTCTCAGCGAACTTTCCATTGACTCAACTCTACTTAGCCAATTAAAATCCAAACAAAAAATTAGGTCAGCTTTACTGATCAGATCTTTTGAACTTTGAATTGCATTTTCGAAATTGATCACATTATCATTTGCCGGTAACCAATTTAAAAAATCCGGATAGTCGCTGGGAGTGATCACACTCACGTTACACCCAAGTAATTTCAAATAATTATACAATCCCAATGAAGAACCCATTGCATCGCCATCAGGACGATGATGGGTTGTGATTACAATGTTCTTTGATGATTCAATGAGTTTTTTTACAGCAGCTACTTCTGCTTGCGGGAATTGCATACTACTTTTTATTTATTAGAATAGATCAATCAATTTTTTCAAAGCGCTTCGTGCAACTTCCTTTTGTACTTTCAATTTTTACAAAGTAGATTCCTGATTTCAAATCACGAACAGAAATTACTGAATAGCGACCATTCAGAAGTACATCTTTCACTTTCTTTCCTAAAAGATCTGTAATTGTAACGTGAGGATTTTGAATCTCTTCATTTACAAGTAAAGTAATTTCTGTACTAGATGGATTTGGATAAAGATGAACACTTAGATTTTCTTCCACTTCAGAGACTGAAACATTTCCACAATTAGTAAGAGTGCTGAATGCATCGGCCTTTCCATAACCCCATCCATTGTTTGGAAAAGGACCCCAAGTGAGGCTATCATGCCCCGCGCAATTTTCAATTGCACTTTTAAAGTCAGCCCATGTTGCAGTAGGGTTTTGTTGTAGAAACAATGCTGCAATTCCGGCAACTACAGGAGCTGATGCTGATGTCCCCCCTCCAGTCTGATGAAGTCCACCAGGCGCAACTTTGTATGGCTGTGCAGCAATTAATCCCGGCATCAATGTCGTTACACCAGTTGAAACTATATGATGTCCGGGAGCTGTGATCTCCGGTTTGATTCTATTGTCACGTGTTGGACCACGACTACTATTTTCTGCAAGATCTCTCGGTCGGTCAGTCGGTGTAATTTGAACAACGTTATTAATATCGATATGACGATCGGTGTTATAATAATTTCCTACTGTAACAACATTGTCTAAACATGCCATCCCACTTACGATCGTCTGATTTGTATCCGGTGCCCAATAGTGAACCATGTCAGGGAATGTTCCAACAGAAGGAAGATTCTGCCATTCGTAATCAAATGACCAGCTATCATATCTGCCAGGACCAGTAGTTGTAAAACGCCAATTATAAGCAGTTGAATCAGGCACCACATAAATTTCAAGGTTATATACCCCATCATTCACTGAGGTATACATCTGAACTATTCCCAGTCGCTTACTATTTACGATTAGATTACGAGTATAGAATGTATTGATCGTCGGAGCAACATTGATAAAAGGTAGCGCTCCTCTATGTTCGTAATACGGAGTAATTTTATCTGCACCAACTGAAAAACGAATTTGATTAAACTGAGCACTGTCAGCATAAATCTGAATATAAGCACCGGGAATTCCTGCGTTGTATCTGAACCACGAAAAAACTGTATCACCGGCAATAGAACTACGACCAACATGAAATGGATAAACGATTCCAACATTTCCGGCAGCAGCAACTAGGATACGACCGCTTTGAGCGTCGATGAGATTGCTGATGTATTGTGACTCTAGATCTTGTCCGTCATGCGAACCATCATAAGAACCTAATGATGCATTGATGACACAAGGCTTACCCAGTAGTTGTGCCTTCGTAAAAATATATTCAACAGCATGCGCTAAACGCGGAGTATTATCTTGCGCACCGAAATCATAACCAACAATTACGAGATCCGATTTAGGAGCAACTCCTTGAAAATACCCAACAGCACTTCCATTTCCTGCGGCAATTCCTGTTACATAAGTACCATGACCAAATTGATCTTCTCCTGTATGCGAACTAGCTAGTCCAGCCATAATATCCGCATCCGTCCACTCTTGTCCATAGCCATAAGGTTGCGGAGTATTTGCAGCAACAGGTTTTGTCATGTCCCACAAATATTTAATTCGTGTATAACCGGTGCTGTCTTTGAAATCGAGATGATTGATGTCGATTCCTGAATCAATGATTCCCATGATGACACCTGTGCCATCAAACGATTGCGCCAATGGTGTTTGTCCATTATGCACTTCATCCACTCTCGAAAGCATTCGCATCGTATCATTCATCGTTTGAACACGATGAATGTTACCTTGAATAATTTTCACAAACGGTTTCTCGATCAATTGTGCGATAGTGCCGATTGAAAGTTTTGCAGAAACAATATTTCCTGAAGTGCCAATTACTTTTCCATTCTGCGAATTAATAAAAGTGGTGATCTCATTTACATCACCTTTTATTAATACATCAGTAACAGATGTTCTCGAAATTTTATCAGAATTTATTTTCTGACGAAGCGACATGTTTACTGAAGCCTGAGAAAATACAAGCTGAGTCGTTAAACAGAGGACCAGAGCGAAGAGATAATTCTTATTCATGATTCAAAGGTGTGATTACTTCCTTTTCCATTCACAAAAGTCAGGAATAATTATAAATAAAGTGTTGTGAATAAGTAATTTTCTGCAAATCGATGAATTATCAGACCGTCAACACTTTTCAGGACGTATTGTTTTCAATTCTACAAATAATAATCTGCGCTAAATCTGCGAGCTCTGCGGAATCTGCGGGAAAAAATTCCTGTGTGCTTTTTCTCCCGCAGATTCCGCAGAACTCGCAGATTTAGCGCAGATTTTAGGGGAAAATTGCAAAAGGTCATTATTGAAACTGGAAAAGTAAAACCACATACCTCCCAATGCGTTGTTGCTATTGATTGTTACGGCGAAACCAATATTAAGCGATGAATAAATTTACAATCTTCTGAATTTCTTAATCGATTTTGATTACTTTTGGTATTCTATCGAATAGAGTTTCCTTTCCCTATCTATCGATTCTAATTTCCCTATCCATTCCACACCTCTGGATTTGTCAAAACAATAAGCAAATGAAAAGCTCAGTGTTTCAATATCCTTACGAAAAAGTTCTCAGAAGAACTCATGGTATGCTAGCAAAGCTCGGTCTTAAAGTAACCGACTACGATAAAAAGAAAGGACTAATTAAAGCTAGATCAACTTTTTCTTTTACACGACCAACGGTAAAAATTGATCTTATCATTGAAGAGATGGAAAACCACAACACAAAAGTTTCAGTAACAGGTTTACAAATCAGTCGACATTTTTTTCAACGCAAACAAGATGCGGAAAATCGGGAAGCAGAAATTTTGGATGCTATCACGACTGTTATTTAGTTCAATGTTCTCAGTTCAAAGTTCAAAGTTTTTGGGGTGAATGGCTGTGTCGTTTAATTTGTTTAATGGGTTTAAAAGTTTAAGGTGTTTAATCTTATTGACCTATAAGTTTCGTTTAGGTTTCTCCTACATAAAAAAAAGAAATTAGGTGAAATAAAGCCAACCTTTGCTTCTCACCACTTTCCACTTTCCACTCACCAATTCCAAAGGAATTTTCCTTACTTTCGCCAAGAATGTACACCCGTCGACAACTTTTTCTGCAGCATGTTGCTCAAACAAGTCCTACTCCACCCGCTTTAGATATTTCTCGGGCAAAAGGTGTTTATCTTTTTGACCAGAACAACAAAAAATATCTCGATCTCATTTCCGGAATCTCGGTTTCAAGCTTAGGTCATGGTCATCCGGAAATTCTTGAAGCAACAAAAGCGCAGATCGATAAACATATGCATTTGATGGTTTATGGTGAATACATTATTTCACCACAGATCAAATTGGCTCAAGAACTTTCTGCTCAACTGCCTGAACAATTATCGACAGTCTATTTTACCGGTAGCGGCACTGAAGCAACGGAAGGTGCGATGAAACTTGCTAAAAGATTTACCGGGCGAACAAATTTTGTTTCTTTCAAAAATTCTTATCATGGTAGTTCACAAGGTGCTTTGAGCATTTGTGGAAATGAATGGCTGAAAAATTCTTTTCGTCCGTTGTTGCCCGGACAAACAATTCTTGATTACAATGACGAATCTCAATTTAATCTGATTGATAAGAATACTGCAGCAGTTTTCGCTGAAGCAATTCAAGCTGAAGCCGGTATCATTCTTCCGGAAAATAATTTTCTGGAAAAGCTTGCCAATCATTGTAAAAAAGTAGGCGCTCTTCTCGTTTTTGATGAGATTCAAACCGGAATGGGTCGAACAGGAAAACTGTTTGCATTCCAACATAGCAATGTAGTTCCTGACATTCTACTTTTAGGCAAAGCACTTGGTGGCGGCATGCCGATTGGTGCTTTTATTTCATCGCCGGAAATCATGAAAACGTTATCGCATGATCCTATCCTTGGACACCTTACAACTTTTGGTGGACATCCTGTTTGTTGTGCTTCAGCAAGTGCTGCACTTGAGATCATTGTCAGAGATAAATTGGCTGAAAATGTCATAGAAAAAGAAGAATTGTTCAGAAAATTGCTTGTTCATGAAAACATCAGAATATTAAGAGGAAAAGGTTTGTTACTTTGCATTGAATTTGAAAGCGAAAAATTCAATCAGGATGTGATCATGAAATGTTATGAAAAAGGATTGATCACCGATTGGTTTCTTTTCGCTGCAAATTGTTTGAGAATTGCACCGCCATTGATCATCTCCAAAACAGAAATTGAAGAAGCTTGCGGAATCATTCTCGAATCGATTGAAGAAGTAAAAAAAACGTTTTGATTTTTAATAATATCATTGAAATATGAATGTACTTATTGTAGAAGACGAAAGACAATTATCACATGAAATTGAGATCTTTCTGACTAAACAAGGTTATCATTGTGATGTAGCCTTTAATGGAAAGAGCGCATCTGAAAAGATCTTCGTCAACTCATACGATTTTGTTCTATTAGATATAGGTCTTCCTGAACACAACGGATTTCAACTTTTGAAAGAAGCGAAAGAAGGCGGTAAAGATGCAGCTTTTATAATTCTAACTGCAAGAGGTTCTATAGATGATAGAATTACCGGACTAGATCTGGGTGCTGATGATTATCTGGCTAAACCATTCTCACTGCTTGAACTGCAAGCGAGAATGCAAGCTATTCTTAGAAGAAAGCATGGACTGAAAAACAATATGATCCAGATCCATGAGTATTCAATGGACATTCAAAACAGAACTGTTTACTTCGAGAAAAATGCAATCAATCTAACGAAGAAAGAATTTGATATCCTTCACTACATGGCGCTTCATAAGAATCGTGTGATCACAAGAATGCAACTCACTGAACATATTTGGGGCGATGTACTCGAAGAAGATTATGAATCTAATTACATCGATGTCCACATGAAAAATCTCCGTAAAAAACTTTCCGCTTTCGGCAATTCCGATTTTATTGAAACTGTGAGGGGGATTGGGTATCGGTTGAATATGGCATGAAGATCCAAGTCAAACTTTCGCTATACAATGCAATCTCCAAAGTGGTTATCATTTTGGCCATTGGCGCTATTATTCCGATGTTGATTCAGCAGGTTGCATATAACCATTTGGATAAGCGATTGGTTGCGCGATTAGAGAAGACGATGCGCATGGTTGCTGTTGGAGGACTAGATGAAATTACGCTTGATCAAGATTGCAGTTTTGACAGTTACAATATCTTCAAAGAAGAATTTGTTTCCATTTCTCCGCTTGCTATACTTCCACCTGACTTTGGAAAATATCATATTGAAAATGCGGAGAGAAAGATCGATGATGAAATTATTAAACATCGCGTACTTACGCAAGCATTCGTATACGACAATCAGCTTTACTCAATTGATATCGGGGAAGGATTAAGTGCATACGATCAATTAAATATTACGATAAGAAGATTTACGATCTGGATCATGGTTGCTGTTGTGGTGATCTCTATCTTCTTCGATCTACTTTTTGCAAGATTACTCCTTCGACCATTCAACAAAATTGTGAATGAGAAATTGAGAGATGTTCAACATCCCTTTACGTTCGATCCACTTCCTGTCAAAACTACAACAACTGAGTTCTCACATTTAGATAAAAGCATCAATGAAATGATGGTCAAGATCCGTGAGACATTTGAAACGGAAAGACAATTCATTATGAACGTGTCGCATGAAATTTTGACGCCAATTTCTATTTTAAAAAATCGAATTGAAAACATGATCACTGATCCGGGAGTTCCTGATTCAGTGGTAGAAAGAATGGTCGATTCTCAAAAGACATTAAGTCGATTAACAAAAGTTGTCCGCTCGTTACTTTATATTAGTAAGATCGAGAATGCACAGTATGTAAAAAATGAAAGTGCAGATCTTCAGATGATCGTTAGAGAGATCTTTGAAGAATTGGAAGAGTTGACACAAGGAAAAGGAATTACTGTGATCAATGAATGGAAAGATCAATTTGTCTTTTCACCATGCAATTTATCGCTTATACATACTTTACTTTTCAATTTGATCACGAATGCCATTAAGTACAATTGTGAATCAGGAAAGATCACTGTTACAGGATTATGGGAAGGTGAGTTTTATTCAGTAAGCGTCAATGATACAGGCGATGGAATTTCCGCAAATCAACTGCCATATATCTTCGACCGCTTCAAACGTTTCCGTCCGGAAGATGATATGAGCTATGGCCTAGGTTTACCAATCGTAAAAACCATTGCCGATTTTCATGGAATAAAAGTAACAGCCAGTTCATCCAATGAAGGAAGCACATTCACTCTGAAGTTCCCCAAAAACAACGTTGGTTAATAGGTTTGCAGGTTCATCGCCTTAATTTCTTTTCACTTCATTTCACTTCACTTCACTTCACTTCATTTTTCATTATTAATTATTAATTCACTCCGACTTCATAGCCTTTTCTCATTTTTGCACAAATATTAAAAAATGAGCCCGCGTTATTTGTTCTTTTTAATGGGAATACCCTTACTAATGGCATTCCAAAATGGTGGCAAATCTGCCGAAAAAGACCATTCTGGCAAACCGGCTCAGTTATCAAATAGGGCTGATAGCATTTCTACCGGTACTAAAAAGCCAATTAAACAGGTCAAACCCAATAAAACAAAGATTCATCACGTAAAAAAAGTAGAATCAACCATTCCTAAAACATTTAATTAAGATATCGATGTTCAAAAAACATCGCATTTTATACCCCAATTAGTATTTGTAAATAAAAAGATTCTTATATATTTGTGCACCAAGCAAAATTTTGACAAAAACAGCTAATCTTTATAACGAGAGAGCCTAACGAATTGACTATCAAGCAGGTAATTCTTGTGTAAAAAACTGAAAATGAGTAAAAGCCAATATCCTAAATTTACTCTCGGCAATAAACTGACCGAGGAGCAAATTTCGTTTTTCGATAAAAACGGATTTATCCACTTTAGCGGAGCTGCATCACCTGAAGAGGTGAAAAGCATCATCGCTTCAACAGAGGAACTTCAAAAGAAGTGGATCTCAAGTGGAATTAAAAAAATCAATGGAGTTCCAATCAAATTCGGACACGATGAGAATGGTTCTGCTATTGTTCACCGTTTTCCTTTTACTAGCCAGTACAGTGAAACTGTTCATGGTTTTGTAACTAGTGAAAGAATTCAATCTCTTAAAGTATTAATGCCTAAGGGATCAAGAATTGCCGAAAACGAAAAAGACGGGGTGATTGTAAATCACTACGTGAATACATCAAACAGTAACTTCCGTCAAATGGGATGGCACACAGACAGTATGCGTGACATTTTCTACGGAAAGAAAGTGATGCCCATGTTGAATGTTGGACTTTACCTTGATGATTCTTCATCAGATAAAGGTGGTCTTCGAATCATTCCGGGAACACATAAACAAAACATGTTTTCAATGTTGTTCAAGAAAGCTTATTTCATGAACAATGATGAAGATAAAAAAGAGATGCTTGTTGATGCTAAAGCAGGTGATGTTGTAGTTCATGATGGCCGTATCTGGCATCGTGTGGCTATGTCTCCACTTACCGGAGCAGCAAGTCGTCGTCGTGTAATGTACATTCCGGTGATCGTAGGTAAATACATGCCGAAATCTGAAGAGAGCACTACTCCATTCTATCACCACTTCCAAAAGCTGGTAAAATAAGCTTTTGACAAACTCATAAATTAATGGAATCAGTTCACTGGTTCCATTTTTTATTTAATCCCATTCGTAATGAATTATGCTTTGATCACCGGCGCCAGTAAAGGCATCGGAAAAGAAATGGCTCTTGAATTAGCCTCTCGTAAATGCAATTTAGTACTCGTAGCGCGCTCGGAAGATGCGTTGAGTAAACTTGCAACTGAAATAAAGTCATTGCATGGAGTTGAATGCAATTACGTATTAGCAGATCTTACTACTCCACAAGGAATTGAAAAGGTTTCTCAATATGTGACTGAGAAAAAATTGCCTATCAATATTCTGATCAACAATGCAGGCTACGGACTTTGGGGAAGCCTTGAAGAAACAGCATTGACAAAAACGAAAGATATGATGCAGATCAACATGATGACTCCTGTTGAATTGACCTATAGAATGATCCCGGTTTTGAAAACCTCCGGTCAACAAGCGTATATCATGAATGTCGCAAGCACTGCGGCTTATCAGGCTGTTCCGACTTTGTCAGTGTATGCTGCCTCAAAAGCTTTCATGGTACTTTTCACCCGTGGACTACGAATTGAATTGAAAAAAGAAAATATTTCCGTCACTTGTTTAAGTCCGGGTACAACAGAAACTAATTTCATGAATGCTGCCGGCATGACTGCTTCGCCTTCAATTATAAAAAAAGCATCGAAGGTAATTATGAAAGCAGATGTTGTAGCGAAGTTTGCAATCGACGGAATGTTTGCCAAGAAGAATGAGATCATTCCGGGTTGGCTAAATAAAATTTCTGTTGCAATGACGTACTTTGTTCCGAAGGCTTTGACAGAGAAGATTGCGGGCGATATTTATAAATAATGAAAAATGAAAAATGAAAAATGAAAAATGAAGAATGAAAAATGGCGCTTCTGAACTTTGCGACCGCACTTCATTATTCATTATTTTACAATCAGTCTTCCAATTTTAATATCATCACCTTTTATTATCCGAAGTAAATACCAGCCTGCTGACAGCTCTGATACGTCTAAATCATTATCCACATTTATTCGACAATGTTTTTCTATTTGACCTGACGAACTAATAATTTCAATCAATGAACTTGAATTCAAATCCGGAATATGAATTTTACTTGTTGCTGGGTTTGGATAAAAATGAAGTGGTGATGATACGACTTCGAATACCAATGTAGGATCCGGCCAAATAGTATCGTTCATGCAACTTTGACAATGGTTTTGATCGTAAATACATATGTTGTAAGGGCCCGCCGACAAATTCAGCAAAGAATCATTAGATGTATAAGCCACTATTGTGCCGGTTGAATCGGTAACAATACTTGTAAGATATGGACTTGATCCAACCGTGTAAGCAGGCACAAAATAGCCATTAGCGCAGCCAATACAAGATGTACCATTTGAATTTGTTGAAGTTAAAGTTGGGCCAGTCACAACTGATAGATAAACACTATCTTCCAAAACAACATTTGCTCCATCAGTTATTCTAACAGATAGCCAGTGCCCTCCTGAAGAAATAATAATTGGTAATGGTAATGTATCATTACTTACTGCCCACAATGGTGACCACTGATAATTCAACTGTTGAATTCCGCCTATAGCTATAATATTGGGTACAGAATTGAAGTCATTACAAATTGAAAGCGAGTCCCTAAATTTATATAGAACAAAATCTGATGAGCTCGGGTAAGTGTAATTTTTTAAAATGTAATTATTCCCTCCAGACGAAATCCAATTATACCAGAAATTTGTTTGATAAAAAGTAGTCAGTCCAGAACTATCTAGTAAGGTTTGAAATACCAAAGAATCGCCTACAGAATTTTGAGTGACTGTCATTATTAGCGTATCGCTCAAATAATAGTAATCGTAAATACTTGTATCAGTTTCATAAAAATATCCACCGTTAACATCATAACTTGACCTTATTCGCTGTGAAATTCTATTCAGCGAATCGAAAGTATTGTAATATCTGTAACCATATGTTACACTTAACAACCACAACTCCAAATGCGTTTCTAACGAATCATTTCCTAGTGAGTCTCGATCCCAATTAATTGTTCTAATTGCCCACCATTCATCAAAACTAAAGTCGTATTTATCAATTTCGTAACTTGTTATCAGGCCAATTGCATTATAACTATAAGTAATGTAAAGTGAATCCCACGGCGCTGTATGATACCTTTGGTCTGAAGATCGAATTTGTCCACCAGGAAGATAATAATCTACAGACTCAAGATAAAGATTCCAGCCATTATTCCATTCATATTGGAAATTAGTAAAAAGCAAAGGAGCAAATTCTGTAATAACTGTTTTATAATACTCCGTTAAAATATCATTCTGCAATCTGTATTCAGTAATTATTGAATCATTTGTTCCTGAATAATCATAATGTATCCAACTGCTGGTTTTCCATCTTCCATATTCATAATAATAATTGTTACGACCGATCAGCTTTCCATTAGCGAAAGAGTCTATTCCTAAACCTGTAGGAAGAAATTTATTCGAAGAAGAACTATAACCCTTATTGTCCTTGACAACAATGGAATCAATAGTTTGAGCATCGGAAATTGAACAGAAGAAAAGCGACAAAAAGATAAATATAAAATATTTCATAGTAATTTAATCAGGCTGTAACAATATTCCCACTTAGGTAAGGCAAGTTAAACAAATCCTATTAATTACCAAATTACGATATCATAATTAGTGAGCAGAAATTAGCAAGTAGTAATTAACCACCTGAAATTAACATCGTCCTGCTGACAACTCTGATTTCCTTCTTGCGCCCTTCTCGCATTAAATACTAAATTTATCATGCGAATTCCCACATTTACCACACATGATAAATAACAACAGCGTTAAAGTCGTTGAGCGAAGAAATTTTTCTGCAATAGTCAGAATCTTTTTTCGGTTTCTGCTTAATGACACCTTCAATGCAATCATTCTTCTTTTAAAGAAAAACCGGAAATACCGTTTCGACGAAAGTAAGTTTAACGGAATCAATCTTGGAAGCAGCACATATAATCCACCGCGTTGGATGGGAATCAGTGGCGGGATCACAATTTTTTTCGTGAATCTTCCTAAGTTTATTTTACGTATTGCTTATCCATTTTCTAAGAGAAGTAAGAAAAGCTCTTTTGCTGACTTTTATGCACAAGCAAAAAGCGGAAAAGTAATTCATCACAATTTGTTCTACGGCTTACCTTTCGAAGACAATAGCATTCCAAATATATTCTCAAGTCATTTCATTGAACACATCACTTACGATTCTGCAAAGTTTGTTTTCCAGGAATCACTACGTGTTTTGAAACCCGGTGGAATGATTCGCATACTTGTACCTTCACTGCAAACTGAAGTTGAAAGGATGCAAGATGCAATTAACAGTTACAAAGGTGACGACATTATGCCTGCACAGAAATTTGTTACCGAACCGTACGAAGAATTACACGATTCATTTAGTCATCACAGATACATGTACAATGTTCCGGCTATGATAAAATTATTTCAAGAAGCAGGATTTACAAATGCCTGCGAAAGACAACCCGGCGAAGGAAACTTTCCTGATCTTGCGCTTTTGGAAAACAGAATTAGCATTATTGTAGAAGCTGTGAAATAATCAACTAGATTTCTTTTTCGTTTAATATATTACCCTTCTTTTATTGGTTGTAAAAAGAAAAACGGCTACTCATCTTTGTCAGATGAAATGGCTTGTTACATTCTTGGTTTTTATTTTCGGAACAAATAATATTTACTCCTGGGGCTTTTACGGTCACCGAGCGGTAAATAAATATGCTTGCTTCGCTTTGCCCCCAGAAATGTTTGGATTTTACAAATCGAATATTGATTATCTCATTAATCATTCTGTTGATCCCGATAAACGCCGACATTCCGATCCGGCGGAAGCACCGCGACATTTTATTGATGCAGATCACTATGGTAAAAATCCATTTGACACACTTCCAATTTACTGGAAAGATGCGGTAGAAAAATTTACTGAAGATTCGCTTCAAGCTTATGGAATTGGCCCCTGGTATATCAACAAAATGTTCTACCGACTCGTAGAAGCTTTTAGAAAAAATGATGCTGATGCTATACTCTACTACTCTGCTAATATTGGACATTACATTGCCGACTCACATGTTCCACTACACTGCACAGAAAATTATAACGGACAAATGACCAATCAGCATGGGATACATGGCTTATGGGAATCTCGACTGCCGGAATTGTTCGGACTGAATTACGATTACTTTGTGGGAAGATGTCAGTACATTGAAAAGATCCAGCCATTCATCTGGAACACCGTTCATCAGAGTTATGCTGCGCTCGATTCTGTTTTGGCTTTTGAAAAACAATTGACAGAATTAATTGATAGCGATAAAAAATATTCTTTCGAAATGCGTGGGGCGACAACGATTCAAGTGTACAGTTATGATTTCTCAGAGCAATTTCATCTACTCCTCAATGGACAAGTTGAGCGACGATTGCAAGCATCGATCATTGATGTGGCATCGATATGGTATACGGCTTGGGCAGAGGCGGGAATGCCTACACTGGTTCCTGTAGTAATTGACTCTGAGGAAAAAGTGGAACAAGGTGGAGATGACTTTCACTGATAGCTAATAATGAAAAATGAAAAATGAAAAATTTCGTGATTATGGGATGAGTCGTTTGTATTTTGTTCCTATATAATCCAAGAATTCAGGCTCTATGCCTTGTGAACGAATTATAGTTTGTATTTGTGCGCGATGATGGATGGAATGATAATTCAACTGCAGAGCGATATCGACAATTCGTGCTTCCCATTTTTCTCCATCGAAGCCGATGAATTGTACTGGTTGTTTGATTTGCTCTTCCGTTAGACTTTCAAGAAATGAAACCCATGAATCATTTGAATTGACAATTTTAAATTACTTCCTACAATAAATCTCTGACTCACTCACAGAATATTTTTTCTCCAGATCAACATCATTCTTACTCTTCTTCCCCCAAGAAAATAATTTTTCAAAAACAGGGAGCAACTTATTGTTTTCAATCTTGCTAAGAAAATAAACTTCATGTTCCTTTTCCTTAATTCCCATCTCGTAAAGAACTTTGTCGTGTTCGGTGATTCCTAATTCATGGAAATAATGCATCATCCGGAAATACTCGCAGACGTTTCCGCTCTCTAAACTTCCGGCAAAATAAAAAGGCATGAACCAACCGATCACATAACAACTTCCGGAAATAACTTTTCCGATCAAATGAAATTTGAATTCGTTGAACTTAGAAACAGGAATCTCATACTGCTGCATGATCTTCAACACTTCGCTTCTATGATTCCATTCATCAATTTCAATTTGACGAATGGCTTGTTTCTGAATTGGATCTTTAACTGAACCGGCATGACCTTGATAGGCAAAAGCGGCTGCTTTTTCTGCTGAATAAGCTTGTTGAAGCAACTTGATCAGTGAACGATGGGTTAGTTTCAAGTGCCGGATAAATTAATCTTTCTACAGAATTTATTTAAATCGCATTGACCGGAATTTCCAGTTTTACCAATGCGCCATCTTGTAAAATCGGAATCACATTCGTTTGATTCGGAGTCAGACAATACTTAATATCCTTTTTCAAATTCAATCGCGCCAGACGTTCTTTGTGAGAAGCGTGTGCAAGGAATTTAATTGGATCTTGTTCTGCTTGCTGGTAGAGAAACTTCAAGGCCAGACAAGCGTCTCCTAATTTGAATTCACTACTTAATTGAGTAAGTAATTCTGTAGCTGCACCCGCAAAAAGTGCATCTTCCAGATTGAATTTGTTTTTCCATCCGGAACAAAGAAGTAGAATATTTTTTTTCTCACTTACTAACCATTCACAAAGTGCATTGATGTTCAGAAATGAACCGACAACAACTTTGTGTGCATTCTTTGCTGCTTCAATTGCTTGTGTTCCGTTAGTCGTAGTGATCACAATTGTTTTCCCTCTTACTTCTTCACCCATGTAACTGTATGGAGAATTTCCAAAGTCAAATCCTTCGACAGGTATTGCATCGCGCTCTGCTCCTACTAAATATCCTTTGGCTTTCCACTGACGAGCTTCATCGACCGTTGCAACGGGAATCATTTTCTCAACACCGAATTCAAATGCAGTACAGATTGCAGATGTTGCACGAAAAATATCTATGATCACTACAATACTATCTTCGGTTTCATAGACCGGATATAGATGCGGCGAAAAGCATGCGTCAATTGATAATTTCTTCATAAAGTCAATTCAGAAGTGAAAATAGAAATTATTTCTTATAAAACGGCGCTTTTACAACTTTTGCTTTAATTGCTTTATCACGGATACTTATGAAAATTTCTGTGTCTGCTTTCGAAAACTCAGGTTTCACATAAGCCATACCGATAGCTTTTTGTAATGAAGGCGATTGAGTACCGCTTGTTACTTTTCCAATTACATTTCCTTCTGCATCTTGAACAATATAATCGTGACGAGGAATCCCTCTGTCTATCATTTCAAATCCAACTAACTTACGACTTACGCCTTCTTCTTTTTGTTTCTTCAAAAGAGCGCTATCCGTAAATTCTTTTGTGAACTTTGTGATCCATCCTAGTCCGGCTTCTATTGGAGAAGTTGTATCATCGATATCATTTCCATATAAACAGAATCCCATTTCCAAACGCAATGTATCACGAGCTCCTAATCCAATTGGTTGAATATTGTATTCTTTCCCTGCTTCGAAAATTGCTTTCCAGATTTTTTCTGCCTGATGATTCTCAAAATAAATTTCAAATCCGCCGGCACCGGTATAACCCGTTGCTGAAACAAGAATATTTTTTTCACCTGCAAATGTTCCTTTGCTGAATGTATAATATTCCATTGCGCTTAAGTCCATATCAGTCAAAGACTGCAAGGCCTTTACCGCTAACGGACCTTGAACTGCAAGCAAAGATGTTTGATCAGAAATGTTGTGCATTTCTACATTCTTCGTATTATTTTTTTGAAGCCATTCCCAATCTTTGTCGATGTTTGAAGCATTCACCACAAGCATGTATGTTTTTTCATCGATACGATAAACCAAAAGATCATCAACGATTCCACCTTTCCCATTTGGAAAACAGCTGTACTGAACTTTTCCATCGGTTAATTTAGAAGCATCGTTGCTGGTAACTCTTTGAATAAGATCCAAAGCATTTTCACCTTTCAAAATGAATTCGCCCATGTGAGAAACGTCAAAAACACCAACACCATTTCGGACCGTTTCATGCTCGACATTTATCCCGGCATAAGAAACAGGCATTAAATAACCTGCAAAAGGGACCATTTTAGCTCCCAATGCCACATGAATATCGGTAAGAGCAATGTTTTTCACTTGATTTTCAGTCATTTCCATAGGTATTGGTTTTTCAGTGCGTGAATATATAGTTTTTTCCGGAAACGGCGACTTGAATTACAGAACTACAGTTCGAGGAGAATCTTGCATTTTATTATCAAAAAACTGAATTTGAAATTTCAAATTGATAAATACTTTTAATAATTTATCATTGCTTGATCACTTTTTGAGTTACAATTTTTTTCGCTGTTCGCATTTTTAGATAATAAATTCCCGAAACAAAATTTGCCATATTCACTTGCAAATACTGCCCACCATTTATTGAAACAAATTGCGTTGCCTCTAATTGTCCAAGTGAATTGACAATCCCTATTTCAATTACAGGTTCAGTTGACGATTGATTCACAAAGACAAAATCTTGCACCGGATTCGGGAATACAGTGTAGGCTTCAATTGGAGTTTTGATATCTGAAATGCCAGTCGGTAGACTATCGCACAATGTGCCGCCCTCAGCACCAAGAAAATAATTAGGATAGTTGGGTATTTTGATTGCATTCCCTCGCGGTAGTGGTAATCCTATTTGTACTAAATCACATGCGAGACCTGCGCTGTCAGGTGAGTTGATTACATGAAAATATTTTGAACCATCTCCGCAATTGATATATATTTTTCCATCAGGAGCTAATGCGGAAAGGTAAAAATTTTGATAAAGTCCTTGATACTGATACCAATCATAGACACCAACAACAGCTTTGGAACTGTCTATGTTAGGTACGCTCACATCAAATTGGTAAACATAAAGCATACTAGACAAATATAAATACTTTCCAGATGCAGAGAATGCTGCACCTCCAATTCCCGCAGAATCATTTATGTCAATATGAATAAAATTTGAAAAATCTCCTGTGCAACGATCAAAATCAAAAATATCTAAATCGCCATATGGCTCATAGTATGCGAACTTATCACCTTGTGGTGAGAAAAGCGCTTGCCCAAACCAAACGTCACGTGGAGTAAATAAATCTTGCATTGTTGGACCTGAAATTCCTTGAGGTGAAATTAGATATTTGTACACCATCCCTGTGTTGTACTGATGCACTACTAGCCACCAATCACGACCGTTAGCATGTTTACAAGCAGTAAATCTTCCTTCAACCAAACTATCATTCAATAATACGGTGTTCTTCTGAATAACAGCACCAAGACCACCATCAAGTGTCATATCAATTACAGAATAATATAGAAACAATGTTGCATAAGTTGCACCGACATCATCACACGTTTCATGAAATAGGTAATACTTGGATGAATCATCAGGAAATGGGATTACAAGATTGCCTTGCGGCAATGCAAGACCATGTGAAACCATCGCAGTTGTGTAAGTTCCAGGATTCAGCCCTTCTCCATTTTGCATCGTATCATCCAAAGCATTAGCCACATAAATTCCATTTGACACAAAAAGCAAATCTCCATTTTGATTAGAAATAGCACCATTTGTTTCAAAAAAATTCATGTAGCGTTGTTTAAGGATAATGTTTACTGGCCCCGAGCTAAAGTCAAGATCCGTAGCACCAAAATTTCCGGCACAACATGAATATCCAAATACCCAACGATTGGACAATCCTTGACCAAACGTTTCACAATAAAAAATAAAAAACAAAAAGAATATTTTTTTCATTCCACTATTTTGTTAAAAGTATTTTACCAAATTGAACAATAAGAAATCAATAAACTAAGTAATTACAAATACTCCAACCATCTGAAAAACGCTCAAACTACTTTCATATTTGGTCAATAAATGTATCCTAATTTATTAAATTCTGAAACAGGGTTCACAGATTTTCCGCGAATAATTTGAATAGGATTACGAATTTTGGTTAACTGAAAACAATTTCAAAAAATTCAAACTATTCGACTTAACAGAGTAATTGTCAACGATTTTTGAACGTGTATGTAAACTCAATTCTTCTACCAATTTTGGATTTGTAATCGCTAATTCAAGGTACTTCTCCCAATCAATTTGATCATTACAAACAAAGCCATTTACCTTGTGATCTACAATTTCTGCATTGACTCCGACATTGGAAACGATGGCCGGAATGCCAAGTGCCATGTATTGAAGTGCCTTAAATCCACACTTACCTTTCGACCAGATATCGTCCGGCAAAGGCATAACGCCAATGTTGAATTTCAGCAAGTCTTCAATCTCAGTTTCTTTATTCCATTTCACAAATCGAAGCGACTTCAACTTGAACTTCGGCGGAACATCAGCAATTACATGAAACTCAAAATTGAATTTCGATTCCAACTTCTCCAGAATCGGATAAAGTTCGTTTAGATATTTTAGTGTAGAATGCGAGCCTGTCCAACCAATCACAAAGACCGAATTGTTATGTTGCTTGATCACATTATGATGATCGTCAGTTTCAATCGTTGTCGGATTGATCACGACTCGACTATTAAACTTTCCCGCATATTCAGCTAAGTATTTATTTCCAACAGATACTACACTCGCCCATTTACAAATGTCACCGGTATTTTGAAAACGCTTAAAGAGCATTGTCAACTTACTATTATTTTCAGATGCATTCGGAATCCAGATCGCATCATCGAAATCGAAAATGGTGTACTTCTTAAAAATCTTTGTGATCAACCAAGCAAAAATTGGCGGACCAAATGGCGATACTTCTCGGTGAATAAAGACGACATCATATTTTCTCAATGACAATAAATTTCGTACGCGTCTTAAATAACCTCTGATCAACGCAGAGATCTTTGCAAAATAATGCCCTTCTTTATACAAGATATTCCAGGCTTTCTTATCGATAAATGTTGACGTCTCAAATGAGATCCCTTCCTTTTTCATTAGCGAAAAATACTGCTCATACCGAAAACGTTGACTCGGCGCTTCAGCAGTTGGATAAGGGGCGATAAACAAAACTTTCATAGAGATGGGCAAATATAGGGGACATTTGGGTATCGACAAGGGTTAAGATGGATGATTTATAAGTTGCAAATTGGTTTAATGTGTTTAAAAAGTTCAATGAGTTTAATCGTTTAAACACATTAAACATATTAAACAATTTAAACACTTTTACCCTTTAAACAACCTTTAACTATTTTAATAAAAGTCCTATATTTGAATCCATCCTAACTCTCCCAAAATGGCATTTCAATTTTCTGACAGGAATACGCCGCGGTGGATCATTTTCATGATCGACTTGACTATCTGTTTGGGGTCGTTAATGTTAGCGTATCAACTTCGCTTCAATTTCCGTGTTCCGGAAAGCGAGATTGTACTTTGGAAATTTGCTTTCACAACTGTAATCGTTACTCGAATTGTAAGCTTCTTGATCTCTAGGATCTATCAGGGAATTATTCGATACACGAGTACCCGAGATGCACTTCGCGTTTTTTACACGATCACTATTGGAAGTTTAGTGATGGCTTTGATGAATGTAATTTCATTTCATACGATTGGAATTTATCTCGTCCCCTTCTCCGTTCTGATCATTGACTATTTCGCATCCGTTTTTTCAATTACTGCATTCCGAATTCTTGTTAAAACAATTTATCAAGAATTGAAAAATCCTTCACGAGATAAACGACAAGTAATTATTTACGGCGCAGGAGAATCCGGCTTGATCACGAAACGTGCATTAGACAGAGATGCAAATACACGATTTAAAGTAACTGCTTTCATTGACGATGATCCGGCTAAAGATGGAAAAACAGTTGAGGGAATTAGAATCTTCAATACTTCAGAACTTGAACAATTACTCATTGCAAATGATGTTGCGCATTTGATCATTAGCATACAAAGTGTTTCAGCTGAAAAAAAACAAGCGATCATTGAAAAGTGTCTTGCCCACGATGTACATATTTTAAATGTACCTCCGGTCACTTCATGGATCAATGGCGAATTAAGTTTTAAACAGATCAAGAAAATTAAAATTGATGATCTCCTTGAAAGAGATCCTATCAAATTAGATCTCGACATTATAAGGAACCAGTTAACAGATAAAACAATTTTGATTACAGGCGGTGCCGGTTCTATTGGAAGTGAAATCGCTCGACAGATCATTCCTTTTAAACCAAAGAAATTGATCATACTGGATCAGGCAGAATCTCCTCTTTACGATTTGGAATTAGAGTTGAATGAAAATTATCATTGGAAAAATTTCGAGACAGTAATTGCAGACATTCGTCAGTATGATCGTATGGAACGTGTCTTCAATTTCTTTCGTCCGGATGTTGTGTTTCATGCTGCTGCATATAAGCATGTACCTGTGATGGAATCTAATCCATCTGAAGCAATTCTTACTAATGTTCAAGGCACGAAATTTTTGGCTGATTTGTCAGGCAAATACAAAGTCGAAAAATTTGTAATGGTGAGTACTGACAAAGCAGTCAACCCTACTTCAATTATGGGTGCAACAAAACGTATCGCTGAAATTTATTGTCAGTCATTGAATAAAGTTGGCCAAACAAAATTCGTCACTACACGCTTTGGAAATGTTCTTGATTCAAATGGCTCTGTTATTCCACGTTTCAAACGCCAGGTCGATGAAGGTGGACCAATCACCGTTACTCATCCTGACATCGAACGATTCTTCATGACCATCCCTGAAGCTTGTCAGCTAGTTCTAGAAGCCGGTGCAATGGGAAATGGTGGCGAGATATTTATTTTCGATATGGGAAAAAGTATTCGCATCGTTGATCTTGCAAAAAAGATGATCAAACTTTCAGGACTTACTCTTGGAAAAGATATACAAATAATTTTCACCGGACTTAGACCGGGTGAAAAGATCTTCGAAGAATTATTGGCAAATAAAGAAACTACTCTACCAACACATCATTCGAAAATTATGATCGCTAAAGTTCGCGAGTATGATTTTCCTACGATAGAAAAAGAAATTTCCGACTTGATCGATCTTTTCAAATTACAAAACAATGAGATCATCGTAAAAAAAATGAAAGACATTGTTCCCGAATATATTTCTGCCAATTCACAATTTGAAAAACTAGACAGCTAAGATGTTAAATTCTACTCCACGAACGTACAAAGTAAATATCCGCTTTTCAGATCTTGACTTATTTGGACATGTAAACAATGCAGTTTATCTAACTTACTACGAAGAAGCGCGTGTTGCTTATTTCGACGAAGTTGTCGGTTATGATTATGACTGGTCAAAGGAAGGAGTCATATTAGCAAGAATGGAAGTTGATTTCATGATTCCAATTCTTTTCCACGACGAAGTATATATCAGAACAAGTTGTTGTCGACTAGGAACAAAAAGTTTCGACCTCGCTTATGAAATGTATAAAATGAAAGATGGGAAAGAGATCATGCTTTCTTCTGCGACAAGTGTGATTGTTATGTATGATTACTCACAAAAACAGTCAATCTCTCTAAGTGATGTGTGGCGAAAACAATTATCCTTATAACTATTCGGTGGCGATAAATTTTATAATTCTACTGAAATTGTCCCCTATTAATTTAGAATAGTAAATGCCAGAATTAAGATGTCCCTCATATATATTTGTTAGAGCGATTTCATTGTGCCCATTCTTAAATTGCAAATCTTTTTTCGATTCAAAGATCAATTTATTTTGAATATCATAAATCTGAATTTTTAATTTTTCCGAATGAAGTAAATCAAATGATATAACACTTGAAAATGTGATTGGCTGCGGATAAATAATTGGTTTCATAAAATCAATCGATGATTCAGAGAGTCCTGTTGAGGTACTTAACTTTAATACCCAATAATCAAAACTCCCATGGTTTATCGTTACGTCTCCGGAAATATATTCCGAAAATCCAACACAAGCTAGAGCACCATCAAAGCATTCAATTACTGACATAGCTTGCTCGAATCCGGCACCACCATATGTACTTTGCCAAAGTAGACTTCCTGATTGATCTAGTTTTAATATCCAAACATCACTATTTCCGTTATTATTTGTGATATCAAAATCAGTCGATGAACTATAACCTGCTACCACTATTCCACTGTCTCTTGTTTGAATTACTGATAACGGAACATCTGCTGAAGTCCCTCCATATGATTTCGACCATTCAATATTTCCTAGTGAATCAACCTTAACAACCCAATAATCACCTATACCGTGATTCCCCGTTACGTCACCATCATTTGAATTACTCTCACCAACCATGATGAAACCTCCATCAAAAGTTTGTTTTATTTCCATTGCATAATCGTGATTTGACCCGCCTAATGTTTTAGTCCATTCAATTGCTCCAACATCAGATAATTTTACAATCCAAAAATCATATCCCCCATGCAAACCGGTTACGTCACCATCATTTGATGATGTTTCTCCTGCTACAATATATCCTCCTTCGTTTGTTTGTCTAATACCTCTAGAACGATCTGTTTGGCTTCCTCCAAATGAGTTCTGCCAAATGATATTCCCAAGGCTATCAAGTTTTACAACCCATATATCATCATTACCATGGTTACCTGTAACATCACCATCTACTGAATTAGATTCCCCAGTAACAATAAATCCATCATCACTTGTTTGTTCAATATCATAAGCGAAATCAGTATAAGAACCACCCAATGTTCTTTGCCATTCCATGTTTCCGTCGACATCCAATTTTACAATCCAAAAATCCCTATCACCATGATTATAGGTTATGTTTCCATCATACGATCCGGTATATCCAGCTAAAATATATCCACTGTCAGTGCATTGTCGGACGGAAAGGCCAATTTCTGCATTCGATCCACCTAAAGTTTTTTGCCATTCCAACAGCCCCGAATTACTAATTTTAATAATCCAATATTCATAATTTGTATGTGTAGCAGTTACGTCTCCATCATCTGATATTGATTCACCCAAAACAATAAATCCACCATCAAATGTTTGCCTAATGCTATTTCCAAATTCTGTGTCAGAACCTCCAAATGAATTTTGCCACTGAATTGTTCCTTGTCCAAAACATGAAAAAGCTAAACAAACACTAATTGAGATGAGTATATGAACTTTAATATCAACAAATAATCTGGGTATCATTTTCAGTTCTAATTATCACCCGTGAATTGTTTCTTTGTTTCCATATTTCTTTATTATTTCAGACTCAAATTTTAAAAACTCTTGCCATCTCGCTTCGACATCAATATCACCACCATATTGTCTTGCGAATTTTAAAAAAGTAGTATAATGCCCGGCTTCACTCACCATCAATCGGTGATAAAATTCTTTTAGATCTTGATCATTGATATTTTCAGAAAGTACTTTGAAACGTTCGCAGCTCCTTGCTTCCACTAATGCAGAGAATAACAATTTATCTACCAACACATAGTTCTTCGTATATCCTTTCCTGATAAATGAATTCAATTCGAATACATATTCATCACGTCGCTCTCTTCCCAATGCAAATCCTCGGGCTTTAATTTTTTCATGTACATCTTGAAAATGTTCGAGCTCTTCTTTAGCAAGATCTAACATTGCATCCACTAGGTCTGTGCATTCAGGAAAATGAACGATCAGATTAATAGCATTGGTACAAGCTTTCTGCTCACAATATGCATGGTCGGTCAGAATTTCTGAGATATTCTTTTCAACAATATTTACCCATCGCGGGTCAGTTGGTAATTTTAATCCTAACATAGCTTGTTTTATCCTGAAAAGGAAGCCAAAGATAAGAAGAAACCGCCCATTCTCAAGAGAAATACAGCCTCTGAAACTTGAATAAAGTCATTAAATGCAAGGAATTTAATGTATTTACTATGCTTTCAGGAATTACAATCGTACATTTGTTGGAGTAATATGTCAACTTTAATAGTATACGGCGATAGACTTAGTATTCAAGTTACTAAGGAATTCAAGCAATTGATCAATATATCGATTGCAGCAGGTAAATTCATTTTGATTCACCCTCATTATGAACTTATCAAAGAAGCTATGCGTTTAGAAATTCTTGAAGATGGTTTCCTTGAAGACTTTGAAGTCCATAATTGGCAGTATGAAATTGGTGAAATGATCACTTTCGAATTTGAAGAAGTACTTTTCTTTTATGCTCTTCTCGATTTAAGTTGTAGAATCTTTTTATGCGAAATTGGCGATGATCTAAAAAACATGGCCATTGAAAGTGGCGAAACAGATGATGAAGAATTTATTCGCGTTCGCAGCTTCTATTTAGTACAAGCGGAAGAATTCATTCAGAAGATTCGTGACACTTATCAGAAAAATACTGACTTTCAGGAATTGCAGGGTAAGGTTGAGCAGTTGAATAGTTTGGCGTAACTTTTTTTTAGGTCAAAGGTCATAGGTCAAAGGTCACTCTGATCGTACAACTGCTGGATTTCCAACCACTACTGTACGATAAAAATCAAACTTTGTAATTTTAGCTTTAAATTATAACTTAAATCAACTGTTCTCAGAATAAATTCAAAGTAAGCCCCCACAATTTCTTGAAGCACATCTTTCTTAATCAAAGATAGAACAGTTATTGTGTGGGGAGTCAACGCGCTGCGCGAAATCATTTGAAAAGTTGATCAAGGTTGTGTCTAATAATCGAAGTTTCAAATGATTTGGTGCGCGTTGGGCCCTTTTTTTGTTT
>JANOBV010000386.1:0-1708 GCA_031411835.1 Bacteroidota bacterium
CATAAAGATTTTCAAGTTTTTAAGGACTTTTCTATCTGCTTATTGAAGTTTTCATATCTTCGCGCCCTCATAAATAAAATAACTATGAACAAAAAAGTTCTTGCTCTCGCAGCTTGTTTCAGTATCGCTACCTTGTTTTCATGCCAAGGTCAAAAAGGAAAATCTGCTACACTTAAAAATAACGCAGATTCTGTAGCTTATGCTATCGGTATTTCTATCGGTGCTAATATGAAAAAAGATGGTCTTGATTCTCTGAATCTTGATGTACTTAAAATAGCCATTCAAAGTGCTATCAAAGGTGACAGTCTAATGTTAAACCAAACTCAAGCTCAGGGTGTTATCCAAGCTTACCTAGGTGACAAAGCAAAACAAAAAGGGGATGCTAACGTTGCTAAAGGAAAGGCTTTCTTAGCTGAAAATAAAAAGAAACCGGGTGTGGTTGAATTACCTGACGGTCTTCAATACCAAGTGGTTACTGAAGGAACTGGTCCAATGCCAACGGCATCTGACACCGTTTCTGTTCATTACCATGGTACTCTTATCGATGGAACTGTTTTCGATTCTTCAATCGAGCGTGGACAACCGGCTGAATTCCCTGTTGGCGCTGTTATCAAAGGCTGGACTGAAGCTTTACAACTAATGAAAGTTGGTTCTAAATACAAATTGTTCATTCCTTCTGACCTAGCTTATGGCGATCGCGCTGCGGGTCCGAAAATTGAAGCAAATTCGACATTGATCTTTGATGTGGAATTGCTTTCGATCAAAGGGAAGTAATATTTCAAAAACTCAATAAAAAGAGCGGTGTCGAATTATCGGTACCGCTCTTTTTTTTTGTCTAAATTTATTCTAAATTGCTTCGTATAAATTTTAGTTTGAATGCTTTAGAGTACCTTTTAAGTCATCTAAGAATATATTAATCCTAATTAAACAACTTCATACATTTATTCACTCACTTAAGACTTCTTCAATGAAAAAAATCTACACTCTTCAATTCATTTTATTATTAGTTTTTGGAAAAGGGTTTGCACAAACTCCTGTTTCATTACGCCCCGACATTCTCGTGAATCAAGTCATGGATGTTCAATTGCAAATTACTCGCTTAGACATCGATCCAATTTCACGTGATCTGTTTTATACTACTGCAGGTGGTAACATTTACAGAGTGGTTCAACCTTTTGGTGGGCCTGCTTATGATACACTTATTGCAGATTCAAATTTGCATGGTGTTACTTTTGTCCAGGGATTTTGTTTTAAGGACAGTTCAATGTATGTAAGTGGAAACTTAACTTCTAATACTCCACTGACCCGAGGAATTGTTTCTCGCGGAAGATTACAACCAAATGGTTCTTGGTTGTGGAATGTTGTTGCAATTTCTGATGCATATGAAACTGCTGACTACTTCGATCATTTATTCAGCGGAACAATTATCAACTCAACAGGTGATTCAATATATGTGAACAGCGGAGCACGTGGCGATCACGGTGAAGAGCAAACTCGATACGGACTTTATACTGACATCAGAAATAAAGCAATCACTTCTGTCATTCTTAAAATTCCTATCGATGGCGATAGTCTTGTGTTGCCTGATGATTCCGTTGCACTAGATACATTAGGATTAGTTTTGTGTCGAGGAATAAGAAATACATTTGACTTTGCTTACAATGGCAATGGCGATTTATTTGGTGCAGAAAATTCAGGCGATAGAGAT
>JANOBV010000387.1:0-3443 GCA_031411835.1 Bacteroidota bacterium
ATGTTGCAACATCTATTGTTATAACATACATTTGTACCCGTAATTGAAACCAAAACAAAAACAAACTCATAAATTAAAGACAATGAAAAAAATCACACTAATGGCTGCTCTTGTTGTAATGAGAGCAACTGCATTCGCACAACAAAACTGGAAGATTGACGGAGCTCACTCTAAAGTCAAATTCACAACAAAATATCTATTGATCTCTGATGTTGACGGTGAATTCAAAAAATTCGATGGAAAAGTAACTGCAAATGCTGCTGACTTTTCTGACCTTGCTGCTACGATCACAGTTGACGTTAACAGTATTGTAACCGATAACGACATGCGCGATGGCCATTTGAAAAGTGATGATTTCTTCAATGCTGAGAAATACCCAACAATGACCTTCAAAAGCACAGGAATAAAAAGTCTGGGTAATAAGAAATATACTTTAACAGGACAGATGACAATCCGAGATGTAACTAAAACAGTAACGATTCCATTAGTTTACGGCGGAACAGTAACTGATCCATGGGGAAACATCAAAGCAGGATTCAAAGCAACAGGTTCTATAAACCGACAAGAATACGGACTGAAATGGGATAACAAAGCTGCAACCGGCGAAGCAGTAGTTAGCGACGATGTAGATTTCACAATCGACTTGATCCTCATCAAAGACGTTCCAAAAAAATAATCAAACTCAAAAGCCGGTCTCTCAAAAGAACCGGCTTTTTTTAAATCAAATAATACCATGAAAGAATTTATGATCATTGTCGGTCTGCCCGACATCTTCTCTCCCCGATTCATTTCATTAATACCTGAACATAGAAAAGTAGTAAATGAAATGATGAATGAAGGAGTGATACTCAGCTACGCTCTCGCAGAAGATCGTAATCAACTTTGGATCGTAATGCTTGCAGATGATAAAGAAGAAGTTCAAAAAAACTTTGCACGCTTCCCACTCGCTCGTTACATGAAACATCAAATTAAAGAACTCATGTTTCAACAAAGTGCTACTTTTATTCTACCAGAACCATCACTCAACTAACTATGAAATTCGCAGAACACATTAAGGTTACCAATATCGGAACTCACTATGAAACAAAGATCATTGCAGGAAGTCATCTTCTTACAACAGACGAACCCGAAGATCATGGCGGAAAAAATCTTGGACCGACAGCTCATCAAATGTTACTCTCATCACTTGGTGCGTGTACTGCCATCACATTGAGAATGTATGCTGATCGCAAAGTATGGGATCTTCAAAAAATTCACGTCTTCCTGAATATGGAAAAAGTAATGGAAGGCACTGAAGAAATTACGAAGATCTATCAACGATTGGAATTCGAAGGAAATCTCGATGACGACCAAATAAAACGCTTGAAAATAATTAGCGAAAAATGTCCCGTGCATAAAACGCTTGTCGGAAAGGTTGTTGTCGAAGAAATGGAATGACAATTAATCCCGATAGCTATCGAGACAAAAAGAGTCCACGAAAATAAAAATAATGCTAAAATCTGCGTATTTATCTGCGCCTTTATCTGCGAAATCTGCGGGATATTTTTAAACACAGAATTCACAAAGAAAAAAAAGAACACAAAGTTCAGTATCATTTAATCAGAGCTCGCACTGCCACTAAAGAAACACAGTGCTACTCACCACTTACCAATTACTACTCACCAAAAAGAAAAAAATGGAAAACAACATCACAATCACGGGCACAGGCCCATACCTAGTAAAAGGTACAATTCAATTAACTGACGAAAAAGGAAACGTCGTAGAGACAAAAGAAAATTTTGCTTTATGTCGTTGCGGACATTCTGCAAACAAACCATTTTGCGATGGAGCACATCGTGGCAATACAGATTGGTTAAACAACAAATAATCAAATGACAATTCACAATCTAATTAGTAAAAGAAAAAGTATTCGTGCTTTCTCTGAGCTACCAATTGATGATGAAACCCTCGCCAGCCTTTTTGAGGCTGCGCGATGGGCGCCATCTTCAGCAAATGAACAACCTTGGAGATTTATTCTTGCCAAAAAAGAAGACAAAGAAACATTTGCAAAAATGCAGGATTGTCTGGCCGAAGGAAATAAAATCTGGGCGAAAGATGCTGCTGCATTATTTATTACTATTGCAAAGAAGAATTTCGATTTCAATAATAAATCGAATATTTATGCATGGCATGACGTAGGATTAGCAACTGCAACATTATCTGTTCAAGCGACAGAATTAAATTTGTATCTTCATCAGATGGGCGGATTCGATCATGCAAAAGCAAAAGAAGTATTTTCAATTCCTGACGACTATGAAGCAGTAAGTATTATCGCTGTCGGTTACGAAGGAAATCCCGAAATGCTTCCTGAAAATCTTCGTGCAAGAGAAGTTGGAGAACGTAAACGTAAACCATTATCTGAACTCGTTTTCTCTTCTCAATTCGGAAAAGAAAATGATTTGTTCAAAACAGAAACAAGCAAATAAGAAAGGAATAAAAAAATGAAAACAATTTTTCACGCAGCTTCATCACGCGGACATGCTGATCATGGCTGGTTAAATGCACATCACAGTTTTAGTTTTGCGAATTGGTATGAACCGTCGCGAGTACATTTTGGATTGCTTCGTGTTCTTAACGACGACATCGTTGCCGGCGGACAAGGTTTCGGAACGCATCCGCACAATGACATGGAAATTATTACCATCATCCTTGATGGTGCTTTAGAACACAAAGACAGCATGGGAAATGGCTCAGTGATCAAGCCCGGCGATGTACAAGTTATGAGTGCGGGAACAGGAGTGATGCATTCTGAATTTAATCCGCTGAAAGATAAAGCGACCAACCTTTTTCAACTTTGGATCTTTCCAAAAGAAAATGGAATTAAGCCGAGTTATGATCAGCGTACATTTGATGCAACCGATAGAAAAAACAAAATTCAAACAGTGGTTTCAGGATTTAAAACCGGTGATGAATTGTATATTCACCAGAACGCAGCTATTTCATTGGGAAATCTTGACAATAATACAAGCGTGGATTATGCATTCAAAGGCAAAGACAATGGCGCATATATCATGGTAATTAACGGTAGCGTTGAAGTTGAAGGAACAAAACTTCAACAACGCGATGCAATTGGCGTTTGGGAAGCTGGAAATATTTCAATAAAAGCGACAGAGAATGCAGAAATTATTATCATTGAGGTTCCAATGAACTAATGAAAAATGGAATTAGAGAAAGAAATAAATCAGAAGAAGTTTCGTAGTGAAAGCCATAAACTCATGGTCAATATAATTTATACGTTCAATTGGCTCAATGGACAACACGCCGATTTTCTTAAGCCATATAAGATCACGTATCAGCAATTCAATGTACTTCGTATTTTGCGTGGACAACAAATGCAACCTGCAAGTATTAAACTGATCCGCGAACGAATGCTCGATAAAATGAGTGATGCATCACGCATCGTA
>JANOBV010000388.1:0-3173 GCA_031411835.1 Bacteroidota bacterium
ATGCTTGTACACTTCTGCCGTGCCTGCCATCAAACCTGATTCGAACGGATAATAATAGTCGCGAACGGTTTCCCAATAATTTGAAAATTCATTGAGTGAATTTACATCGGTCTTGGTTTCATAAGGTGTGTTGCGAAGTGACTCAACCAGTACATTGAAGTTCGGCTGACTTGTCAAGCCCGACAATGAACTCAAAGCTACATCGACAACATCAACTCCTGCTTCAATTGCTTTTAAGTACGATGCATTTTGAATTGATGATGTATCATGAGTATGCAAGTGAATTGGAATGTCAATTGATTTTTTCAATTCTTTCACTAAAATTTCCGCTGCGTATGGTTTAAGCAATCCTGCCATATCTTTGATTGCAAGAATATGCGCACCGCTGTCTTCCAATCGCTTCGCCATATCGACATAATACTGCAAAGAATATTTCTGGCGCTTCGGATCCATGATGTCACCTGTATAACAGATACAAGCTTCGGCGATTCCTGCTGTGCGTTCGCGAACAGCATTGATGGAATTTGTCATGCTGTCGATCCAATTTAATGAATCAAATATTCTGAATACATCTATTCCGCTATCCCAACTTTTCTCTATGAATTTAGCAACTAAATTATCCGGATAAGAAGTATAGCCAACAGCATTCGAGCCTCGGATCAACATCTGAAGCATAATGTTCGGAATTGCAGAACGCAATGCTTCCAATCGTTTCCATGGACATTCATGTAAGAATCGTAGAGCAACATCGAACGTCGCGCCGCCCCAAACTTCCATTGAAAATAATTCCGGATGACGATGAGCAAAACTTTCTGCTACTTTCAATATGTCTTGTGTACGAACGCGAGTTGCTAAAAGCGATTGATGTGCATCGCGAAATGTTGTATCGGTTAACATTACCTGCTTTTGATCTTTCAACCATTTTGCAAATTTCTCCGGACCAAGATCATCAAGCATTTGTTTTGTGCCGGGAATTATTTTTTCATTACGATTGAAGTCGGGAACTTTCGGAGTATGAAAAACTTTTGAATGATCTATTTTTATTACATCAGGATTTCCATTCACAAGTACGTCAGCCATGTATCGCAGAATCTTTGTTCCGCGATCCTGACGAACTTCAAATTGAAATAGTGCCGGATATTTTTCTATGAATCGAACGGTCACTTGTCCGGTTTCAAATACAGAATGATTTAATACATTTTCAAGAAATAAGATATTTGTTTTCACTCCGCGAATTCTGAATTCTCTCAAAGCACGAAGCATTCTGCGACGCGCGCCTTTCAAAGTTCTTCCTTTCGCAGTGATCTTCACCAACATTGAATCGAAGAATGGAGAAACTTTTACGCCTTGATACGAACTTCCTTCGTCGAGACGAATTCCATATCCGCCTGCATGTCGATAGGCTATGATCGTTCCGTAATCCGGTTTGAAATCATTTTGCGGATCTTCTGTTGTGATCCGACATTGAATCGCTACTCCGGTATATGTTAGATTTTCTTGTCGTGGAATTTCAATCGGTTTGTCGTAAAGCGTATTTCCTTCTGCAATGAGTATTTGACTTCTCACTATGTCAATGCCTGTGATCTCTTCAGTTACAGTATGTTCAACTTGTATTCTTGGATTTACTTCAATGAAGAAAATGTTTTCGTCTTTGTCAACGAGAAACTCTACTGTTCCTGCATTGTTATATCCAACTGTTTTTGCAATACTCAATGCATAACCATACAATTTATCTTTCGCTTCTTGTGATAACGATGGAGCAGGAGCGATCTCTACAACTTTCTGGAAACGGCGTTGAACACTGCAATCACGTTCGAAAAGATGAACGATATTACCGTGGTTATCGCCAAGAATCTGAACTTCTATATGCTTTGGATCATCAACATATTTTTCAATGAAAATTGTATCATCGCCAAATGCATTTCCCGCTTCCCGTTGTGCTTCGGCAAACGACTTTTTTAAATTGTCTTCGTTATTGATGACTCTCATTCCTCGACCACCACCACCGGCGCTTGCTTTTAGAATAACAGGTAATCCAATTCTTCTCGCTTCTTCCAATGCAATTTCAGGAGACGTAAGTTTGATCTTGTTGTCTTCAATAACCGGAACATTGCATGACCGTGCGACAAGTTTTGATTTTACTTTGTCGCCAAGTTGTTCCATTACTTCCGGTGTTGGTCCTATGAAAATAATTCCTTCTTCACGACAGCGAGTTGCGAAGCGAACGTTCTCTGAAAGAAAACCATAGCCGGGATGGATTGCCTGAACCTTATTTAATTTTGCAATGCATATAATTTCTTCGATGTCCAGATATGGTTTCAGCGGATCATTATCCTTTCCTATCTGGTATGCTTCATCAGCTTTAAATCGATGAAGAGAATAGCGGTCTTCATAGGTGAAAACTGCAACTGTGCGAATACTTAATTCAGCAGCCGCACGAAGAACGCGGATGGCGATCTCTCCACGGTTGGCGACAAGAATTTTTCGAATTTTTTCCATAATTGAAAGATAGGGTTTTTTGTACCTTATTCTTCAATACGATTATAGATGATTTGTGTTACTTTATAAACAGCAATTTAGCTATATAAATATCAACAAGTCTTATAAAAAAAGTGTGAATAATGTAACAGTAATCAAAAGTATTTTCTTAGAAATGAGAAAGTAATTTTAATGCTTCACCTGAAGTTTCTACCGGTAATTTACACGTTTTATTTTCACATACGTAAATGAATGTCTTATTGGCAACAAAACGGTTTGATAAAATTGGCAATTCGCTGTTATTGTTTACACTTCCGGCAAGTAGAATATTTGGAAGATAATGCGAAGAGATTTTCTTTCTTTCCGCCTCCGCATCTTTACCTGTAATGACAGTTTGTTTAAATGGAGAAGTATAATTCATCATCAAACTTGCCCAGTTACTATATGCTGATCCCCACTTTGGCATATCGAGTGAGATCTTTGACAGCATCAATGAAGCGGTTTCTGTGTATTTCGGTTCATCGAAATATTCCCCTAAAAGAAATAACACATTGGCCATTTCTGAATTTGAAGAAGGGATAACATTATCTGAAACTTCTTTTGTTCTGCTGATCAATGAATGATCTAAATTCGAAGTGAACCAAAACATTTCATTCGTATTATCTTGAAACTGGTCGATTGCTGACTCCGTTAAT
>JANOBV010000389.1:0-14705 GCA_031411835.1 Bacteroidota bacterium
CACAGGCAATTTTCATTTTTCCCACTCTCGCTTTCACCATAATACATCCAGCAAATCGGTCATCCTGGAAGGATCTTTTAGGTTTTAAAATAATAGAGTAAACAAAAAAAAGTACAACATCAAATTAAAAATCTATATTTGTCCTCGAATCTATGGGGTGCTCCTTAAAAAGGGCTGAGATTACACCCACAAAACCTGCTCAGGATAATGCCTGCGAAGGGAAAAGGTAAAACACTTTATTTACGTACATGCACCCATCGTGTACGGTTGTTAACCTAACGGATCATACCGATGAATTTTACTGTAAAAAGCACCATTAAGAATGGTCTATTATTATTGACATTGCTATTCAATGTTGAATTGACATTTGCACAAAACACCTTACAAGGAACTGTGTCAAGCGAAAAAGATCAAAGCCCTGTATCAGGAGCAATTGTCAGAATGAGCAACTCCTACGCAAATACAATCACTGATGCTGTTGGACATTTTGCCATAAAAGGAATTGCAACCGGTACATATGAAATAAGTATTTCTCATGTGGCTTTTGAAACAAAAACAATTTCAATCTCCACCGTATCTGAAAATAAAATTTCAATTCAGCCTAAGGTTTATTTGGCAGATGAAATTACGATCAATGCAACTCGTGCAGATCAAAAATCAGGTGCAGCGTTTACGAATATTACCAAAGAAGATCTAGAGAAAAATAATCTTGGACAAGATCTTCCTGTATTACTAAATAGTCTACCATCTGTTGTTGTAACTTCTGATGCAGGAAACGGAGTTGGATACACAGGAATTCGTGTTCGCGGAAATGATCCGACAAGAGTAAATGTTACCATCAATGGTGTTCCTGTTAATGATGCAGAATCACATCAGGTATATTGGGTAGATCTACCCGACATCGCTTCGTCAACAGATAATATTCAATTCCAACGCGGACTTGGAAACTCAACAAATGGAGCAGGTGCTTTTGGTGCTAGTATTAATTTACAAACAACAAAAATTTCTCAAGCTGCATATGGAAGCATTAACTCTTCCTTTGGCTCTTTTAACACAAATAAAAATACGCTTAGCTTTGGCACAGGGATACTGAACAATCATTTTACGATTGACGGAAGAATGTCTTTGATAAATTCTGATGGCTACATTGATCGTGCAACATCAACTTTACATTCCTTTTCGTTGAGTGGAGGTTATTACGACTCAAAACAATTCATTCGAGCTGTTGTAATTTCAGGAAAAGAAAAAACGTATCAAGCATGGTATGGAATTTCACAAGATTCCTTGTCTTCAAATAGAACTTATAATCCTGCAGGTGAATATTATGATGCGTTTGGAAATCTTCGCTATTATGACAATCAAACTGACAACTATCAACAAGATTATTATCAATTATTCTATTCAAGAACAATTAATAAAAATCTGACAGCGAATGTTGCTTTGCATTATACAAAAGGCAAAGGATATTATGAAGAGTTTAAACCAATGGCATCTTTTTCTGACTATGGACTAGCAGATGTTGCCATAGGTGACACAACAATAAGTGCATCCGATCTCATCCGACAAAAATGGTTATCAAACGATTTCTACGGCGCTACATGGTCCTTTGATTACAATAAAGAATCGCTAGATTTAAAATTCGGTGGTGCAGCAAATAATTACGTCGGTCGACATTACAACAAAATTATTTCTGCCGCAATTTACCCAGCTTCCATTTTCCCATTTACATATTATGATGACGAAGCAACAAAAACTGATGTCAACTTTTTTCTGAAAGCAACCTACGATGTGAGCAAAAAACTTTCTTTGACCGGCGATCTCCAACAGAGAATTGTCAATTACAATTTTAGTAAAAACAGCCTTGATGGAACAGCAGAAGCAACTTTGAATTTCTTCAACCCAAAAGGCGGAATTACTTATCAATTATCATCGAAGCACAAATTTTATTTCTTCGCCGGACTAGGCCACAAAGAACCGGTGCGTGACGATTACTTGGTTTCAACTATAACCACTCGCCCCGATGCTGAAAGCATGATCGATTACGAAGCAGGTTATAATTACAAAGTAAAAAAACTTGCAATAACAATTAATGCATACTACATGAATTATCAAAATCAATTGATTCTGACAGGAAAGATCAATGATGTTGGTGAATATGTTAGAGAAAATGTAAAGAACAGTTACCGTGCAGGAATAGAAACTGAGATTCAATATCAGTTTACTAAAGACCTTTTTGTGAAAGCAAATTTTACTCTGAGTGAAAACAAAATCAAAGAATACAATGAATATACATACGACGCTGACACTTATGATCAGATAATTAATTCATATAAAAACACAACGATCGCGTTTTCTCCTTCTATAATTTCTGCAATGGAATTAAACTATACTCTCCTGAAAAATATTCAATTTGCTGTAGCTACGAAGTATGTTGGCAAACAGTATTTAGACAACACGACCAATGAAAATAGCATACTTGATTCTTATTTTCTAACAAATTTCAGCGGCAGCTATAAAATTCCAATCAAAGGAATAAAATCACTCGAATTAAAATTCATGCTGAACAATATCTTCGACAAAATGTACAGTGCAAATGGCTACACTTACAATGATTACTCAGGCACAACAAGGAACGATTACAACTACTACTATCCGCAAGCAGGAATCAATTGGATGGCTGGAATCACCCTCAAATTCTAACTTGACTGTCAATAGAATGAAAAATGAAGAATGAAAAATAGATGCCTACAAAGATTTCGGCTTGCAGACAGTTATTTTTCATTCTTCATTTTTCATTCTTCATTTTTTTAGTATTTGCAATTGCACGATGGCGACATCATAATCTTCGCCGTCTTCACGATCATACCATCAATTCGAGCTTGCTGTTCGTCCGTAAAAAGAATTCCACGGATCTCAAGAATTTTTAGATTCTGCAATTTCCCCATTTCGTCGGGAAGATCATTGAGCTCATTGTCCCACACTTCAAAAACTTCAAGACTTTCTAAATCGCCGATTTCTGCGGGAAGATCTTCGAGCAAATTTCTATTCAGCCCGAGGTATTTTAGTTTGGTTAGTTTACCGATTTCTTTTGGAAGGTGAACCAAACCATTATTTGCCATTGACAAAACTTCAAGATTGACAAGATTGCCAATTTGTGGCGGTATTTCTTCTATCTTATTTTTACTCAGATCAAGTTCAACAAGATTAATGCAAGCAAAAATTTCAAGTGGAAATGAATCGAGTTTAGTTCGACTTAAATTTAGCCGATACACATTTTCAGGATGCGCTTTTATTTCTTCAACAGATCGATAGATGTAATTTGCGTCATGCACATCAGAATCCGTTTCCTGCGCTCTGCAGAAAATTGACAAACCAAGAAAAATTACAAGTAATTTGAATTTCAATTTAAAGCCTTTTTACGGGAAACGTTAGGAAAGCAATTTTGTTGCAATGTCCTTATCTTCCTTCATCTTTTCTTTCAATTTTTCAAGATCAGTAAACGGAAGGTCACCTCGAATCTTTGCTACAAAAATGATCTGAATTTCTTTATTGTAGACATCTTCATTAAAATCGAAGATATTAACTTCTATTCTCAGACTTTTTCCATTGACAACCGGTCGATGGCCTATATATAACATTCCATTTTTCAGTTGCTGTTCTACACTCACCTGAACTGCATAAATACCTTCCGAAGGAATCAATTTATAGGGTTCAATTATTTCAACATTTGCAGTCGGAAAGCCTAGTGTTCGTCCGATCTTATCACCCATCACGACTTTTCCTCTGATTGAAAATCGATGCCCGAGTAATTGATTCGCTGAATCGATATCACCCTCCAGCAATGCTTTTCTGACTTTCGTAGAACTCACTGCGACATGATTAATGACTTGCTCATTGATCTCTTCCAATCTGAATCCATAAACCGGTGCCATTTCTTCCAGATCTTTATATGAACCTTCTCTGTTTCTTCCAAAATGGTGATCGTAACCAATGACCAGTGTTTTCATCCCGATCTTTTGCACTAGTTGATCGCGAACAAATTCTGTTGCACTGATTCGAGAAAACTCTTTGTCGAAAGGCTGGATTATCAAGTGATCGATGCCAAATGATCGCAACAGATCTTCACGCTCCACCATTGTGGTAATAAGCTTCAAATCATTGTCATCCGGTTGAAGAACCATTCGTGGATGCGGGAAAAATGTAAGCAAAACTGTCTCGCCATGCGTTTCAGCAGCAAGTTTCCGGAGATTGCGGATAATCTGCTGATGGCCAATATGGACTCCGTCAAAAGTGCCAATTGTCACTACTGCATTGGCTGAGCCAGGGAAATTATCAATTGAATTATAAACGTTCACGGTAGACTGATGGCAAAAGTATAAAATTTAACCAATTTCAGCACGATACCCAATTTTAATATCCTCGCGGAAATTGAAAATTCTTGCTAATTTTGCGGACCGTAAATCCTACCAATTAACCTAAGAAAAAAAATGTCCTCAAAAATCAAAGTTACCAATCCCGTAGTAGAACTCGATGGCGATGAAATGACACGCATCATCTGGAAATATATTAAAGATAAATTCATTCATCCGTATTTGGATCTTGACATCAAATATTTCGATCTTGGAATGGAACATCGTGATGCTACAAATGATCAAGTAACAATTGATTCTGCTGAGGCGATAAAAAAATATAGTGTTGGGATCAAATGCGCAACGATCACTCCTGACGAAGCTCGCGTAAAAGAATTCGGATTAAAACAAATGTGGAAGTCGCCGAATGGAACAATTCGTAACATCCTTGACGGAACAGTTTTTCGTGAGCCAATTGTAATCAGTAATGTTCCGCGTTTAGTGCCAAATTGGTGCAGTCCAGTTTGTATTGGTCGTCACGCATTTGGTGATCAATATCGTGCTACTGATACTGTCATCAAAGGAAAAGGTAAATTGACAATGACATTCACTCCTGAAGGTGGTGGAGACGCGCAGGTTTTTGAAGTTTACAATTTCAAAGGCGATGGCGTTGCAATGGCGATGTATAATACTGACGAATCGATCCGCGGATTTGCTCATGCTTGTTTCAATCAGTCGCTGATAAAAAAATGGCCATTATATCTATCAACAAAAAATACAATTCTTAAAAAATACGATGGTCGCTTCAAAGATATTTTCGAAGATATCTACAATGCCGATTACAAAACTAAATTTGAAGCAGCAGGAATTACTTATGAGCACCGTTTGATCGATGACATGGTTGCATCTGCTTTGAAGTGGAATGGAAATTTTGTTTGGGCATGCAAAAATTACGACGGCGATGTTCAATCAGATACAGTTGCACAAGGATTCGGTTCATTAGGACTGATGACTTCTGTGCTTGTTACTCCCGATGGAAAAACAATGGAAGCAGAAGCCGCTCACGGTACAGTAACGCGTCACTATCGCGATCACCAAGCAGGAAAACCTACTTCAACAAATCCAATTGCATCGATCTTTGCTTGGACTCGTGGACTTGAGTTCCGTGGTAAATTAGACAACAATCAAGAGTTGATCCGTTTCTGCACAACGCTTGAAGAAGCTTGTATTGAGACTGTAGAAAAAGGAATTATGACAAAAGATCTTGCAGTGAATATTCATGGTAATAAAGTTGAACATGGTAAGCATTATGTTTACACTGAAGAATTCCTTGAGGCAATTGATTTGACGTTGAAAAACAAATTGGCTGTAGTGGCTTAATTTTTTTTCGTATAAAATCTACATTACATTTTATACCCCTTGAACACTTTGAACCGATTTTATCGATTAGAGGGTTTAAGGGGTTTGATGTGTTTAATGCTTTTGAAGGCTATCAAACAACTTCTTTCATAGGAAAATTTACATGAAATCACATGCGACCACTCCGTGGTCGTTGATTGCTTCGCAATAATTTTTTTCTACCAATATTTGACCCCGCTGGGGTCATTGCGATGAAATCGAGATTTTAAAAGTTGAAATGTTGAACACCTAATTTCTTTATGAAAATTGTATTTTTGATTAAACACATTGAAGTGATGTATTGGCAAACATATTAAACCACATAAACCCAAAAAGACACTTTTCAACAATTCAACTGAATACTTCATCACCCATTCATAGCCAATAACTCAAACTTCTGATTATTTTGCATGCTTATTCAGAATTGAAATGCCATTACTCGGTGCGCTTATTAAACAAGGATTGAAATTAAGCAGTCAGATCAGACTTCGCTTTCGCAGTCCGGGTTATTATCAGAAAAAAGAGCTTCGAAGCCTTATGAGAAAGGCACAGGACACTGCTTTCGGAAAAAAATTCAATTTTGCTTCTATACTTTCGTCTACTAACCCTATTGGTGAATTTCAGGATAACGTCCCTATTTACAATTACAATACGATCTTTCAAGAATGGTGGCATCGATGCTTGAAGGAAGAGAAAGATGTTTGCTGGCCGGGACATGTGAAATATTTTGCATTGAGTTCCGGAACTTCTGAAGCAGCAAGCAAACACATTCCTGTTACTGCAGAAATGGTGAAGTCGCTTCGTAAAGCAAGTATCCGACAGATCATCACGCTTGGCAAATACGATCTTCCGGCAAGTACATTTGAAAAAGGAATTCTTTGGCTTGGCGGTAGTACAGATCTTAAACGTCATGGTGGATATTACGAAGGGGATGTAAGTGGAATTTCTGCTCGCCGTACTCCTATCTGGTTTCAAAAATACTATAAGCCCGGAAAAAAGATCTCCAAAGAGAAAGATTGGAATATCAAGTTGGAAGAGATCACAAAAGAAGCACACAATTGGGATATTGGAATTATCACCGGCGTTCCTTCTTGGGTTCAATTGCTAATGGAAAAAGTTATTGCTCATTACAAACTAAAAACCATCCACGACATCTGGCCAAACCTTCGTGTGTATGCACATGGTGGTGTTTCATTTGAGCCATATCGCAAAGGTTTTGACAGATTCTTTTCGGAAAAAGTTCATTACATAGAAATGTATCCTGCCTCGGAAGGATTTTTTGCATTTCAATACGAACCAAATGTCAATTACATGAAACTAATTGTTGACAATGGAATTTTTTACGAATTCATTCCTTTCAACGATGAAAATTTCGATAGTGCAGGTGAATTAAAATCTACTGCTAAAGCTATTACAATTGACAAAGCTGAAAAAAATAAAGATTACGCTTTACTTCTTAGCACTTGTGCCGGTGCTTGGAGATATATGATTGGCGACGTCATTCGTTTTGTTGATGTTGAAAACGCCAACATTGTGATCAGCGGCAGAACAAAACACTTCCTTAGTCTAGTTGGCGAACATTTATCAGTCGACAACATGAATAAAGCGATTGAACATTTATCACATGAACTAGACATTGAAATTCCGGAATTCATGGTGACAGGAATTCCTTTTGAAGGAACATTTGCACATCAATGGTATCTAGGTTCAAACAAAGAGTTCGATATTGAGAAGGCAAGAAAAATCATTGACAACAAATTGAAAGAGGTGAACGATGATTACGCTGTTGAACGAATTTCCGCTTTAAAAGATGTATTTGTACAAGCAGTTCCTAGTGAGTACTTTTATGAATTCATGACTCAAAAAGGGAAGATGGGCGGACAAAATAAATTTCCGCGAGTGATGAAATCTACTCAAGCCGAAGAATGGAAATCTTTTTTAGCCTCTAAAAATTAAGTATGTTCGATCCTATCATTTCCGGCTTTGGCTTCGGCCTTTTATTAGCTATTATGCTAGGACCCGTTTTCTTTACGCTCTTACAAACAAGTCTTCACGAAGGATTCAAAGCTGCTGTTCATCTTGCAATTGGTGTTCTAATCAGCGACGCAACTTTGATCAGCACTTGTTATTTCTTCGCTTCCAAACTAAATATGCTCGACCAATATCGCACTACGATGGGTTGGATTGGCGGAATACTCATGATTGGTTTTGGACTATTCAATTTTTTCAGAAAAGTAAAGGTCAAAGAAGTTGATGACGATAAAAAAACTGTGCACGCAAAATTTATGTTGCAGGGTTTTTTGTTGAACATTATTAACCCGGCCGTTTTACTTTTTTGGCTTGGCATTGTCAGCGTAATTTCTGTCAAAGAACACTACACTCAAACGCATGAATTAATGTTTTTCGGAAGCTTGCTTACAACTGTCTTTTTCACCGACCTGTTGAAAAGTTACATAGCGAATAGAATCAAAGACCTCCTAAAACCAAATGTAATGCTCTGGATCAACAGAATCATCGGAATTGCACTGGTTGGTTTTGGGATAAATATGATCGTAAAAGTTTTCGGAGTTTAACTTTTTGTCGATTTTCGAAAAGAATTTTCGGGTATATTTACCGTTACAGAAGATCAAAGTCTTTGAGAAAAATTTAAAATTACCAAATATAGAAAGTAATCAATTTTGAAATAAAGCCAAACGATTTGTTCAAAACCAACTTTGAACTCAGAACTTTGAACTTTGAACAAAAAAAATGAAAAAGCTACTCCTACTCTTAAGTTTAATCACCTTCTTTTCTTCTTGCAAAAAAGAGACTCTGGAAACTATTCCCAATAACAAAGCTCCAAACGACCAAACAGTAGAACTCACAACAATTGAACGATACATCACACGAACATATATTCGTACTCTTGGAAGGGAACCTGATAGCCTGGAGGCATTAGCAGCAAAAAACGAATTGGTGAATTCAAATTTGGACAGCACCTCAAGAGCTAATTTCGTCAATATTATTTTTTCTGATCCCGCTTATTTACCCAACTTATACGAACAGAATAAAATCAATTTGCTCAACAATGTTGACACAGCCGAATTCACTTTCTGGATCGCTATTTTCAATAATATTCTCTTAGATACAACAGCACAATTTCAATGGCCATACATTCAATTTGAAGTTGATCGCATGACACTTTTGCAAAGCGCCTATGGAGAATTTACTTCCGGCGCTATTGACATTAGAGAATTGCACAAAAGGATGTGCAACAATTATCTCTATGATCAAATCAACATGGGCTCAGATAATTTTGTGATCTCTACATTTCAACATCTAATCAATCGTAATCCGACGAATGCTGAGCAGATCAACGGCGTCACTATGATTGAAGGAAATAATTCTATAATGTTTCTACAAACCGGTGAATCAAAATCTGATTATTTGAATATATTAATCAATGTTTCCAATTATTATGAAGCACAAGTAGTTTATCTCTACGTAAAATATCTCGATCGTCAACCAACAAGTTATGAAATGGCGTCAGGGACACAATTATTTTCTTCAACAAATGATTACACCACTGTCCAAAGAGTTATACTTACATCAAACGAATTCATAGGCATACAATGAAACAACTAATCTTCCTTCTCATCGGCCTTGCATTTTTTTCTTGTACAGAAGAAAAGAAATATCAATACGGACTTGATCCGGTTGATGTAACTCAAAGTGGTGGACAAAAAACGAATCAGAAATCAACTACAGAATTTATTTCTATTGCATATTCTGATCTATATGGAACAATTATTCCGCAAACTAAACTAGTCAATCTGAGTATTGCTTATTCTTCATTCGGCGATCTTAAAGTAATTGAAAAAAGAATCATTGCAAATTTCCTTAACGACACAACCATTCAACTCCCAATTACTCCGGCAGTAAATGGCGATACAATGCTATTCATCACCAACACCTATAAAAAATTCTATAACCGCGAACCAAACGAATTCGAAAAATACAAATGGCAAGACCTTGTTCGGAATAATGCTTCAGTGACTCCGACGACGATTTACTTTGCATTGATGACTTCAGATGAATACAGGTTTTATTAATGAAAAATGAAGAACAAAAAAGGTCAAGGGTCAAGGGTCAATTCTGTCGCTCTAATCATTAACCTTTGACCCTTGACCTTTGACCTAATTAAATAGCAGAAGCCAAAGTAACTACAATGTCATTCACCACTTACTACTCACTTTAAGATGCATCGAAGAGACTTCATAAAAAAAACCGCCCTTGCCTCCGCAGGCGTGTTTGCCGCTCCTTACATTTTGCCTTCAGGTAGATTGTTTGCTGCGTCAGGATTACGAAGAGTGAATCATGTTGTGTTTTGTTTGTATGCAGGTGGTGTGCGGAATTTAGAATCCGTTCACATGAACGATGGAAATTTGATGCCGAATTTATTTTCAGGCGGCGGATCAATTTCTCCGGATATAGCAGGTGCAATTCAGTCACTTCCTCCTTCTCCTCTTGCCGCTCCTTTACAAACTTATGGAACACTTTTCAAAGAGTTCCGATACAAGCAAGGTCCAACAGGACATTACAACGGACATACGGTTGCAGTCACAGGTAAATATGTTGATGTTGATCTGAACATCCGCGAACATCCACGCAATCCAACAATCTTCGAATACTACAGAAAACATAATAGTCCACAGCAAAGCGCAATGAATTCTTGGTGGGTTGCAAATTCACTCGGTCCTTATCCGGCATTGAACTATTCTTCGTCGAGTGATTACGGACCAAACTTCGGTGCGAACTTCATTGCTCCAACAGCATTGATCAGTCCGCAAGGATTCGATGTGCTTGGCAACCCAAGAAATTTTGCATCTCCGGAAGAAGCAGCAATCTCCAACATCCACGATTTCGTGAATGGAATTTTCAATCATTCTTATTCTGATGGCAGCGCAGGAGTATTGAACAATTCTGCAGATGCTGCACTCTTGCAAACATTCATCTCTGATCTATATGCCAAAGCACAAACTTCGCAATTCCAGAATTCATGGAATGCTGCAAGTGTGATGAATAATGACATGTACAACATTCTTTTTGCAAATGAGATCATCAAAACTTTCAAGCCGGAATTGATGGTTGTAAATATGCAAGATGTCGATGTTTGTCATTTTCAATACTCGCAGTATGCAAACAATCTTCGTAAAGCAGATTTTGCTGTTGCGCAATTATGGAATACAATTCAAAATACTCCCGGCATGGCCGATGATACTGTATTGATCATCGCTCCAGAACATGGAAGAAATTTCTACACGAATACATCTGTTGATGCTTATGGTCGTGGTGCATTAGATCATACTGCACCAACTGATCCTAATTTTCCGGGTGATCCCAATTTAACAATGGCGAGAGAAATTTTTTGTTTAGTCGTTGGCCCTCCTAGTGTTGTGAGACAAAATCAAGTTATCAATACACTAATGGGACAAAGCACAGAAATAGTCCCTGCTATCGCAAATCTTCTTGGCTTCGACGATGCAATACCATCAGGATATTTACGCGATTGGTCAAATTGTGAAATTCAAGCTGCATTCATATGACGAAAACAAAATACATTTCATTTACGATTGTATTCGCTCTGTTTATCACTGCGACTTTCTTCTCTTGCAAAAAAGAGGACCAAGCACCGGCGAATCCCTATGACTCAGTTGACTATTCTACAAATACTAATTCAAACCCGAATCCTGATCCAAATTCCATTCAAGGACTTTACAAAAATATATTTCAACCACGATGTGCAAATCCGGGTTGTCATGATGGAACATTTGAACCTGATTTCAGAACTATTGAATCTTCATTCTCCACATTAGTTTATGCTACTGTAAATAAGGTAACCCTGGATTCAGCAAAACTTTTTACAAGAAGAGCAATTCCATTTAACATATCTGATTCATGGATCATTGAACGACTGACCACAAGTACGACTGAATACATGCCTTCAAATGGCGTACGACTTGCTCAATCAGATATTGATCATGTAAAAAACTGGATCAACGCAGGATGTCCTGACCAGAATGGAGCGCTTCCTGTAAAGCCAAACTTACAACCAAATATCTACGGATATGTTGCACTTGATTCTATAAACACAAGACTTGACACTAATCGTGTCGATGATGAATGGTACACACCTTTTATCATTAATCAAGGTCAGACTATCACATTCGCATTCGCTTCTACTGATTCTGCTGATGGAGATGATGCTACTGATCCTGCAAATTACACTTCGAAAAAAATCAAACTATCGACCATCAAAGACAACTTCACTTCTGCTACCACATTTAATGGGACTATCTACTATGCATCATATCAAGTTTGGTTGGTAACCGTTCCAACGAATCTGTGGCCAAGTGGAACAACAGTTTATTTCCGCTTCTATGTAAATGATGGCGATCATACAACAGATGCAGAATTCCCGCGAAACGTCTCAGTCGATTATTATAAAACAATTTATTCATTCTATGTTCAATAGATCGTTCCTCATATTGCTCGTAATTCTTTTTTCATCCTCATGCAAGAAAGAAGAAAGCATATCATTTGATCCGACACCACAGATCGAATACATCGGCATTTCTCCAACTGTAGCAAATGAATATACAGATTCTGTAACAGTCTATATTAAATACAACGATGGCGATGGTGATTTAGGAGAAAATAATACTTCAGTAAAAAATTGCTTCGTCACCGATAACAGAATTGGAATTACATACCAATACAGAATTCAACAACTTGCTCCCGATGGGGCAAGTATACCAATTGAAGGCAACTTAAATATTGAATTAGGCGGACAAGGAATTACAGATAACAGTACTCAACAATTAGCAACTTACACAATTTACCTAGTCGACAGAGCAGGACATCAAAGTAATTCCGTGACAACTGCGGCTATTTCGATTCGGAAATAGCGCCCCTATTTTTATTTGCATTACCTGCTCTTAAATCGTAATTCTTACCAAATTTCGATTTCCAATCACAACTAACCACTTACCACTTACTTTTTTCAAACTTCCAATATTCATCGAAATTTGTACCTTCGCCCTCGTGAATACTAATGTCTTTCTTCCTTCTACAGATGCATCACTGTTGATCATTGATCCGACTCTTGAAAACAAGAGCGCCGGACTCTGCGATCTATTAGTGCTAGCAGAAAAATCTTCGATCCAACTTTCATTACTTGAAAAGAAGACGAATCGTTTTCTTGCTTTTGAAGTTTTCCCAAATACTGAATTGAAAGAAGAATTCAATTGGAAAAGTCATCTGGAATTCGCTACTACAAAAAGTAAAATTCTTCGACAATACGAATTTTCAAAAGCAAGAATTTGCGTAACGTCAAATCAATATACTTTAGTTCCGGAAGCATTACATCATCCGGGTGACGAACAAAATTATTTCAAGCTAAACTTCAAAGATACCACTGATGTAAAAATTAATGGTGCTCATATTAGTGTTTACGATTTGTTTGCTGTATTCAGTATTGAAAACGAACTTAACAAAGAGTTACAGCATCTATTTCAAGATCCTAAAATCATTCATCATTCAGAAGTGATTTTAAATTCTGTTAATAGAATGTCGCGCAATAATAGCAATCGACAACTATTTTTAAATGTTCGTCAGAATGAAATCGACATCGTTGTTACCGAAGGCAAAAAATTGATTTTACTAAACAGTTTCGACAGAAATAGCAATGAAGATGTTTTGTATTACTCTCTTTTTGTCTGCGAACAAATAGGGATCGATCTTGAACAAACTCAACTTTCACTGATGGGTGAAATAGAGAAAGAAAGCGCATTGTTCAAACTGCTTTATACATATATTCGCAAAATAAATTTTTGCGAACGATCAAAAACACTTGACTTTAGCAATAAGTTCAATGAAATTCCACCGCATTTTTATCACACACTTTTCAATTTAGCATTGTGCGAATAATAGGTGGAAAATTCAGCGGACGATTGATCACTGCACCGTCTTCATTGCCGGTTCGACCTACTACTGACTATGCTAAATCTGCATTGTTTAATATTCTAAGCAACAGAATCGATTTTGAAGAAGTAAAAGTACTGGACCTTTTTGCCGGAATTGGCGGAGTGAGCATGGAATTTATTTCTCGTGGAGCAAAGCATGTCACAAGCGTTGATATTAATTTCAAGTGCTGTGCCTTTATCAAAGAAACTGCAACAAAATTTGATGTGAAGAATTTGTCAGTATTAAAAGCCGACGTTTTCAAATTCTTAAATTCATGCGACAAAAAATTTGAAGTCATCTTTGTTGATGCACCTTTTGAATTACCGGAAACCGATACGATTCCGGATCTCATATTCCAAAAAAATTTGTTAGCAGAAAACGGAATCCTTATCGTCGAACATCAAGCGAAAAGAATTTTGCAAAGTCGTGTTGAAGTGAGTGAATTGAGGAAGTATGGGAACTGTGCGTTTTCGATTTACAACCAGGTCTGAACCACAAAAAGTCAGAACCTGGATTTAGCAGGTTAATGGATTTTTCATAAGGGGAAATTAAGTGGTATTTGTGTCAGTGAATTTAGCGTAATAAAAAATCCCGAGAATCCTAAAATCAGCTAAATCCAGGTTCAGACTTTCTGCGCAATCCATCAATCAGCTAAATCCATGTTCAGACATTTTTCCCTTAATAAGCTAAATCCCGGTTCAGACATTTTACCCCAGTACCGGCCCCGGAACAAAAGCCGAAATATCCCCTTGATAAAGTAATATATCTCTCACAATAGTCGATGAGATATGCGACAACGAAGGATTAGAAACTATAAAGATCGTTTCAATATTTGGAGCCATTGCAAAATTCATTTGCGCAATTGCTCTTTCAAATTCAAAGTCTGCTGAAGTACGTAATCCACGAAGAATATATTGTGCACCAACTTGCTTACAAAATTCAACAGTCAACCCT
>JANOBV010000390.1:0-9309 GCA_031411835.1 Bacteroidota bacterium
CATTAACAACTTATCTCTCCGGCAAACCCATCAAAACACCCAAAACAACTCCCTACGGTTGCATCATTAATTAATTATTCATTATTCATTAACCTTGATGTTCAGAAGCTATATTTTCCAATTCTTATTTACCTTGATTGCTGCTGTTTTTTTCAATTCATGCAATACAGATAAAAAAGAAATCGCTGAAGAAAAAATAAATCTCACTTTCACCGAACACATTGCACCAATAATTTATAAAAATTGCAGTCCATGTCACCGTCCGGCATCAGGTGCACCATTCGATCTAATTACTTTTGAAGATGTAAAAGAGCATCTGAAAACAGTACAACTTTCCATTAATGAAAGACTAATGCCACCTTGGCCGGCGGATACAGCTTTCTCCCATTTCAGAGATGAAAAAGTAATGACGAAAGAAGAAATCGAAGAAGTCAATCAATGGATCAAACAAGGTGCTAAAGAAGGCGATAAAAATAAACTCCAAGCGCCACCAATTTATTATAGTGGAAGTTTATTAGGTAAACCTGACTTGACAATTAAAATGAAAAAAATTCAGATCAGTGGGAATAATAAGGACAATTTCATTATGCTTAAAATCCCATTCGAATTGGAAAAAGATACATTCATTCGAGCAATTGAAATTGTTCCCGGAAATAAAAAACTGGTCCATCATATCAATGCACATCTTGTTCAATATATGGACGGAGCAAAGAAAAATTACACAAGCGGCAAATCATTCGTCGATACAGAAAAGAGTGACAAACTTCATGCATACGAAGAGCTCGATTTAAAAAATGACGATGGCAGTTATCCTCTACTTACCCCTTCTGTTACAAATTATTTACCGGGTGTCGAAACCGCTATGTATCCACTCGGAATCGGAGGTTTTAAAGCAAAGAAAAACGCAGCTCTACTTTTAGACAATATTCATTACGGCCCCTCACCAATTGACACAAGCGATGAAACTGAATTCAATATTTTCTTTAGTCCGAATGCTCCTACTCGTCCTACTACAGAATTCATTTTAGGAACAAGTGGGATTTCGCCTGTCGTCCCAACTCTTATTATTCCTCCAAATGAAATAAAAACATTTGTCACCAAGTTTAAACTTGAAAATAACATTTCGCTTCTTACCGTAAATCCGCACATGCATTTACTTGGGAAAAGTTTTCTCGCTTATGCAATCACTCCAAAAGGTGATACTATTCCGATCATCCGAATTAAACAATGGGACTTCAGATGGCAATATTTTTATACGTTCGAAAGGATGTTAAAACTTTCAGCCGGCACAGAAATAATTGTTGAAGGCACATTTGATAATACAGCAAACAATCCATTGAATCCATTCAATCCGCCACAAGTTGTTTCCGAACGAGAAGGAAGTATGCGAACGACTGATGAAATGTTTCAATTGATTTGCACTTATCTTCCTTATCAACCCGGCGATGAAAACATAACACTGAAAACGAAATGAAAGAATTTTCTATCATTGAACCAACGTCCGAAAAAGATCTGGAAGATTACTATCGCATTCGATTCGAAATTTTGCGAAAGCCATGGAATCAGTCAAGCGCAACAACCAAGGACGACACTGAATCAGTTTCAGTTCACTTATTGGTAAAAGATGGTTCAGGAAAAGCAGTTGCAACCGGGCGAATGCAATTCAATTCTCCGATAGAAGCGCAGATTAGATCAATGGCTGTCATCAATGAATATCAGGGCAAAGGAATTGGAAGTTTAATTATTGCTCACCTTGAAAAAATAGCATGCGAAAAAAATATAGCAACTATTTTTCTTGATGCTAGAGAAAATGCAGTCGACTTTTATTTGCAAAACGGATATGAAATTGTTGAACCCTCCTATTTATTATTCGGAGAAATAAAACATTTTAGAATGAAAAAACTTTTAAGCTAGATTGAAAATTATTTCGACTTCATTAAAGTAAAGGCGAACGTAGTCCCTACACCGGCTGTGCTTCTTACATTAATAGTTTGCTGATGCGCTTCAATGATGTGTTTTACAATTGCTAAACCAAGACCTGTTCCGCCTTGTTCTCTCGATCTACTTTTATCGACTCGAAAAAACCGTTCAAATATTCTTGACAGATCTTTGGAATCAATTCCAATACCATTATCAGTAATCTCTACTAAGATCTTTTCATCCATATCATAAAAACCAACCATAGTTGAACCGTTACGCTTTCCGTACTTGATAGAATTGATGATCAAATTAACCAACACTTGTCTTATCCTGTCCTTATCTGCAACAACATAAAACTGCCTGTCACTTCCTTCCTTGAAATCAACTTTGATATCCATTTCCTTTGCTTTCAATTCAATCGATTCGAAAACTTCATGAGCGAGATCTCTGATATCAAAAGTTCGTTGGTCAAGGATCAATTCACCACTTTCTAATTTCGAAATGGCTTCAAGGTCATCAACAATCAAACAAAGCCGCTCTACTGATTTAGAAGCACGTTGCAAATAATTTACATTCACTTCAGGATCATCCAATGCTCCTTCTAACAAGGTATGAATATAACCTTGAATATTAAATAATGGAGTCTTCAATTCATGAGAAACATTTCCAAGAAATTCCTTTCGAAAATTTTCCATTTGTTTCAATTGTGCAATTTCATCGTTCCTATCTTTGTCCCACTCTATTACTTCCTTACTAACATTGGAAATAATATCATTACTCATATCGATTTTTTCTAAAGTCTTTTCCTTTGAGTTTTTTTCAGTAGTAATAGTTTTGTAGATTAGTTTAATCTTTCTATAAATAAAAATCTCGAGAAGTGATTTGAATATAATGTATGTTGCTAGAAATGCAATACCAAAAATCACAAGATTACTGATCCAAATATTCTTAAAAATTGAAAAATATCCAAATACAAAACCGGAGATCAAAACGATAACCGATGAAATCAATGCAGCTAATAATGCAAGTACTCTAGGAGTTGGATTCTTCAATAGTTTATTTTTTCTAGAAATCGAATTTGTATCCGATGCCCTTTACTGTTTTTATACTCTCTTCACCAATTTTCTCTCTTAGTTTTCGGATGTGAACGTCTATTGTTCTATCACCTACCACAACTTCATTACCCCAAACTCTTTCAAGAATTTCATCTCTTGTAAAAACTTTACCGGCCTTGGAAGCAAGTAATGCAAGCAACTCAAATTCTTTTCTAGGCAATTCAATTCTCGTTTCACCTTTCATGATCATGTACTGCTCACGATTGATGATCAAATCACCGGCAGTAAAGACACTTGCCTTAGGACTTACATTATCATCAGAACTATTGTATCGTCTGAAAAGTGCATTGATTCTGCTAACAAGTACTCGCGGCTTAATGGGCTTTGTAATATAATCATCGGCACCAACATCAAAACCTGCTATCTGCGAATAATCTTCATTGCGTGCTGTAAGAAAAGCAATCATTGTTTTTCTGAATTCAGGAATATCACGCAATGCTCTGCACGTTTCAATGCCGTCCATTTCCGGCATCATGATGTCTAAAATGATCAAGTCCGGATGAGTTTGCTTTGCTTTCACAATCGCTTCCCGACCATTGCCTGCTTTGAAAACTTCGTAATTCTCTTTCTTCAAATTGTACTCCATGAACTCTAGAATATCCGGTTCATCATCGACAAGTAGAATTTTCAACTTTTTATCTTTCATATTCGATGTGAAATTACCTGCCTTTTACCAAATTCATGTTATGCAAATGTAAACAAAAGGTTACTTTGACTTCACATTGCCATCGTAATCTACACAGATTCACTAAAGTAGTTTTAATAGTCGTTTTGCTTGCTCATTCGCCGGATTTATTTTCAACACTTTTGCAAGATAGCTTTTTGCTGAACTTTCATCCTTCCTATAGATCATTAAACCGGCTTTGTTCAAAAGCGCTTGCTCATTATCAGGATCAAGTTGAATCGCTTTGTCATACAATTTATCAGCTTTTAAAGCATCATGCTGAACACTTAGAACAAGAAATCCATAATTCACATACGCCGATGTGTAATTCGGATTTTCAGAAATAATGTATGAATAATTACTTTCTGCTTTCGCTAAATCGCCAACTTCAAATTGGAGGTCAGCCAACTTTAACCTAAAGTCCGGATAGTATGGAGATAACTCTACTGCTTTGGAAAAATACCGTTCAGCATTAAACTTATCACCTGTCACATTGAAAGCTTGTCCTATTCTATACGCAGTCCACGCATCATCATTTGAATATGATTTTAACCGTAATGAATCTAAAGGATTGCCATGTTCTGAAACATACTTTAAAATTTTTGCATAATCTTCTTTCAAAAATGCCCAACGTATAAGCTCATTGAAATTTAAAACAATTGCCGCTCTTGAATTATCATCGAAATATTTCTTAGCTGAATCAAGAAACACTTTATTTGAAACGAATTTCTCGAAGTATGATAAATAGGCAATGCCTTTCGAACGATCATCAACCTGTTGATTGTTGATGCAAGCCAATTTTACAAATTCTCTGATCTGTTCTTTATTCGTTTTTGAAATCGGCTTACGAATCCAATGATCTGTAGTTGTCACATGCGGAATGTCAATTGTTCCATTCTTAGGCATATGACAACTCACACAATTATCGTTCTTTTCAGCGCGCAATTTTGGAGACGCTGAACAATCGCCTCCTTCCACTTGTTGATTGCCTGAATCAGACCTGACAACCAATGCAGGTTTATGACAATTTGCACATGCAGCATTGAATACTTCTTTGTCAGTAGTTTTTACGCTGATATGTGGATTGTGACAAGTCACACATGTCATTGCGTTTTTGTAAGGCTCTTTCGTCGGATTAGAAGCATTGTATTTTTCTACGATCTTTAATGAAGCTGTAAAACATTTGCTCAACTTCATTCTCTCAGCATGGGAGGCCATGATATGCTGATCATCATCGCCTTTATATACAGGCATAAAAATATTCATCACTTCAGAAAGATGCATGCCCGGCTTAAAATCGAAAAAGGATTTTCCTTTCATTAATACTGCATTTCCCTGCACGTGACAACGCTGACAAACATCTAATTGACGGCTGATATCTAGTTTAGCAGGATTTACAATTGAAAAATCGATTTCATTATTTACATCAATCGTTTTTCCTGCAAGCATTTCTTCTTGATGAACATTGCCGGGACCATGACAACGCTCGCAATCAATACCGGAAGGAACATTCGTGTATTTATTTGCTGAACCGAGAACTACTTGCGGATATGCATTATGACACGACATACATTCCAGTTCTATCAATCTTGAAAAGCGATTATTGAACCCGTTTTCATAACCCGGCGGTAAATCCCATTTTCCTGACTGAGTATAAAAAGTAGCTGGCGCTTGATAAATATAACCATTCACATTTATCATATGCGAATTGGTATGCTGTCCGGAACCAACTATGTAGGAAATCTTTTCTTTCCTGATATATGTTGTATCCTTTCCTGTTAATCGAAATTCGGTGAGAAAAAAATCATTGCCTTCCCAATGTGGATAGTAGGAGAAATTACGAAACTTATCTTGAATTACTTCATGTGAATCAAAGCGGCCGGAAGATTTTGACTTAGATGCAGAGTCAAACGAAAGACCCATTCCTGTATGCATGAACGTCTCAAATTTGTCGGAGTGACATTGACGACACGCTTCTTTCCCAATGTACTTTGTGGAATCTGAAAGCGAAGCATATTGTTTCGGTGTTCTTTTGAAATCATCTTGTCTATTACAAGACAAGAAAATAAAAACCGAAAAGAAAATCAGTGATAATGCGTATGCAAGATTTCTAATACGCATCAATTGCATTATTTTTTAATGAGCTGCATTGTGTATTCATCATAAAACTTGCCTTGCTCATACATCCAGTCTTGCTTCAATCCTGTGACTTCGAATCCAACTTTCTTAAATAAAGCTACACTACTTTCATTCTCTACACGTACATTCGAGTAGATCTGGTGTAAATCCAAAACTTCGAATGCATAATCAACGATCAAGTGCAATGCTTCTGTGGCATATCCACGACCTCGATCTGCTTTATCCGCAATAAGTATCCCAACTCCTGCTCTCTTATTCTTCGGATCAAAATCAAAAAGATCCACACAACCAATAGAACGAGTAGTTTCATCCTCATCTGCTTCATCAAAATATTTCAGATCAACAATCAATCGTAATTGCTTGTTTGTATAAATGTCCTGATGAACTTGAGTCACAAATTCTTCCAATACAAATTTTGAAAAAGGCACAAGCGTTCCACTAACACTCCAAATAGAACTATCATTCTCCCATCTATAAAGTTGGTTGAGATCAGATGGTTCTAATGCTCTTAAATGGATAAGTTCGCCTACTAGTTGCATATTGTTTTTGTTTGTTCGAATTTACGAATAGATGTACTAATGTTGTTAGCTACTGTAGATTGATTATATGAACATCTGATTGTTCATGCCCCGCAAAAGTAATACTGAAAGTCTGCAAAACCAAATTTCATTTTGGCAGCGTTCCTGTGAAAGTCGCTACAGCATGGCCTTCTAGCCAGATCTGCTCAAACGCTTGTCCTTCTTTTGTGAAATGAACCTTCAATTTCCCACCGGGAGTGTACACAACACATTCATCGGTGTTTTTAATTTTACCGGAAAAAACTGCAGCTAAAACTGCGGCTGTGACTCCGGTTCCACAAGACAATGTCTCATCTTCTACGCCTCTCTCATAAGTTCTGACATGAATAAAATTGTCTTCCACTTCCACAAAGTTCACATTGATTCCTTCATTTTTGTATATTGGAGAATTACGAATCGCTCTTCCTTTTTTTACTACATCTAACTCCTTAACCGATTTTACAAATGTTACATAATGAGGCGAGCCTGTGTTCAGTACAATTCCACCTTTTACTTTCTGAAGATTTAATACATCTGCCATCTTCAACTTCACATTAATTGGCGATTCAGAAAGCACGATGGCTTCATGTGGCCCATCATAGGCTAGGAAGTTTGTTTCGTCTTTAATTATTTTCAGAAAATGAGCAAATGCTACTGCGCATCGGCCACCATTCCCACACATCGATCCGAGATTACCATCTGAATTGTAATAAACCATTTCAAAATCGAAGCCATCTTTTTCAACGATACGGATTAATCCATCGCCACCAATTCCAAAATGTCGGTCACACAACACTTTTACATCTTGTGTTGTAAATGACAATTTGTTAAGACGATCGTCGATCATAATAAAATCGTTTCCCGTTCCGTGATATTTATAGAATTGAATTTTCATTTTAACACTGAAGGCAGGTTTGTATTTTTTATCGTTGAAAAAGAAATGAATTCATCGGAAGGGTTAAGTCTGAAATATTCTTGCCCGTATTTCATCATTAATTTACTCTCGAAGAAATATAATTTTACAGCATCCGGTTCTTCAATTCCAAAGAGTACAAGTTTATTTGAATTCAACTTATATCCTTTGTAATTGACCGGCGACAACCAGAATTCAACCACGTAATCATTGTCATCAGATTTTGAATCGTCGACTAATCCGGCAACTGGATTCAATTTTGTTGTTGTCGATTGAACCATTGAAACTTCTCCTGACTTTTTACTTTCCTCCGGTTGAATTTCTGTAACTTTCAAAGTATGAGTCACAAGTAGCTGATCTTTCTTTACAATTAAATTATCGTCCTCCACTGATGAACTTACAATTGTGCTATCGGGATTTACATTCGTTTCAACACCTGAAGTATTTTCTTCTTCTATCGGCACTTTATTTTCAGAAGTAGTCTCAGTTGTTTTCTCTTTTGGCTTTTCAGTAGATTTTTCAATCTCTTTTTCCTTTTCTAGTTTGCTCGGGCTTTTACGAAAGAGATCAAGATCAAATATCTTGCGACGACTTTGCAAAGTTCCTGTTCCAATATACTGCCACAAAATAATTCCTGAGCCAGTTATAAATAAGAATGTAAGAATCAATTTCAATCCGGTAGGAATCAAAGGCTTTTTATAGCCGATCATTTCTACAATTGCTTTTTCAATTCTGCTATCTTCTGCTGCTTGAATTGATTCGATCAGTAAATTATGGAAGCTTACCGACCTTCTGAAATTCTCATCGCTCTCGAGTCGATCCATAAACTCTTTCAGTTCAACTCCACTGAGCGAATTATCGATATAACGATCAATTAAAGATCTTTCTTGAGTTGTCATATCAGGATTGGATACCGGCATTTAATCGCGCCTGAGAAATTTGACGAAATTGATTAAGTGCTTTGTGAACTTCAAACTCAGCTATCACCGGATTACTAAATTCAAATCGTGAGGCAATTTCTTCGAAAGACAATTTTTCCGTGTAACGCAAGCTTAATAATTTTTTACTCTGCCCATCCAAAATAGTAAAGCAAGAACTTACAGCATCGACTTCCAAATCTGTGGAGGGCTGAATACCATTTTTCCGTTGAAACTTCTGGTTCTCTTTCACTTTATTTAGATGCTCATTCAAAGTATTAAAAATGTACTTATCAATATCGACATGAGTATTCAATCTTTTATGCTGAATATCTCTGTATACTAAAACTAGAACTTTTGCAAAAATGCCGGGAGTAGCGGCATCAGAAATACCATTTCTCCGCAACCACCTACGTGATGATTGAAAGTACTTTTTACTTAAACTGAAAAGCGTCTCTTCGTTTCCATTGAGCATGGAATTAATGACCTCATCATTGTATTTCTGTGATGACATGAGAGTACAAAAATAGAAAATTAGCCTGACTTTTAGGCTGTTTACCTAGCAATGAATTATTCTTAGTGAACATAATTATCGACAACTAAAAATTCATAATTTACTGAATTTTAGACACTTAAAAGGCAAATTTGAAATTAATGAGCTCTCCATTTTGCAATTTGAAAATTATAGGCCAACACAATGTTAAAATTGAACAGGTATAATTACATTCATATTGATCATAATTTACCTATGAAAATGAGAAAACTTTTATGAAAGTAATTGGTTAAACACTGTTAATCTATTCAAATACCGCAGACTAAATAGACTAAAAAGCAGTAAGTAATCGTTAGCCTTATTAAAGCCTCCTATTAAGAATAAATTTTATGTCAATTAAAATATTCTTAACAGTGGCTTAACAAAAATTAACCGTTTCATTCATTTCTGCTTCATCGAAAATGATAGAATTTTGACGGCAAGAAAATCAACGATAAAAATCTAAAAAATAAAAAGCTATGATAAACAAAATGAAAAAAGCAATCGGTGTTTTACTCATTGCAGCACTAGGCGGATTATCCGGAGCTTATG
>JANOBV010000391.1:0-25094 GCA_031411835.1 Bacteroidota bacterium
TGTTTTCGGTGAAATCCGTGAAAAGCTAAACGAAATGTTTCATTCAAATAAAACTACCGGCAACGGAAAATAATCTATCATACTATGGCAGCGAAGTCTGGAATAAATTTTAAAAAATGGATAGACGAAAATCGTCATCTGTTAAAACCACCGGTAGGAAATCAAGTTATCTATAAACCTGAACAAGATTTTATTGTAATGGTTGTGGGCGGACCGAATGCAAGAAAAGATTATCACTTCAATGAAACGGAAGAATTTTTCTATCAACTTGAGGGAGATATCACAGTAAAGATTGTTGACAACGGCGAACATGTTGATATTCCTGTTCGTGAAGGTGAGATTTATATGTTGCCTGCACGAACTCCGCATTCTCCACGTCGTGGACCGAACACTGTCGGACTTGTAATGGAAGTTCAACGTCGTGAAGGAATGAAAGATGGCTTTGTCTGGTATTGCGAAAAATGTCACAACAAATTGCATGACGAGTATTTTATCATGACAGATATTGTAACTCAACTTCCTGTTGTGATGAATAATTTTTACAGCAATCTCGATCTAAGAACATGTAAAAAGTGTGGTACCGTTATGGACCAGCCGACTTTAACCGTATAATTGTTTTATGTCCACAAAACTTACTCGTAAAGAAAAAATTGCATTGCAAAAAGAAAGCGGTGCATTTTCTCCGAAGGAAATTAAAAATCAGGAGAATCAACAACGATCACTAAAAAACTGGCTTGCAATTGTTTTAGCTGCATTAGCATTCATCATGTATGTAAGTACAGTTGGTCACGATTACGTACTCGACGATTTTGGATTAATAAAAGAAAACTCTCAAACCAAAAAAGGGATCTCGGCAATTCCTGAGATCTTCAAATCGTCGTATCGTTTTGGAATGAATATTACGGACTATACTTTGTATCGTCCACTTACAAAAGCAATGTTTGCTGCCGAATGGCAAATGTCGCCCGACAAACCGGCATTAAGTCATTGGATAAATGTTTTGCTTTTTGCGTTAACGGCAGTTGTTCTGTTCAAAACGCTGAGTAAATTCATGAATGGTCAACTAATACTTCCATTCTTAACAACCATCTTATTTATTGCCCATCCAATTCACGCTGAAGTTGTATCTAATATAAAAAGTCGCGATGAAATAGTGACTTTGTTATTATGTCTTCTTAGTGCTAGTGCTTTTTACGACTGGATAAAAGAAGATAAAACATCTAAGTTTATTATTGCCGTTTCATGTTATATGATCTCACTTTTTGCAAAAGAATCGACCATCACTTTTATGGCTGCAATACCTTTGATTTTCTATTATTTTACAGAAGCAAAGCAAAAACATTATACACGTTCGATTTCTGCAATGGCTTTTTGTACGGTAATTTTCCTTTTGATCAGAAGAAAAATTTTAAGCGGTGTTGAAACAGAAGTTCCAATGATCGATAACTATATTGCCGGACTTCCAAATTTCTTTATACAAAGAGTGAATGCAATTTACATGTTGGGTTACTATGTTAAAACACTTATCGTTCCATATCCATTAATTGCTGATGGTTCTTACAATCATTTCAAAGCCGTAACTATTACTGATTGGAAGTTTCTACTTTCAGCAATCGGACTCGGCGCAGCATTGGTTTATGCATTTATTAAGATGAAGCAAAAAGACCTGCTCGCTTTTGGAATCTTATTCTTTTTCATCACGGCATCTGTTGCATCAAATATTTTTATGTTGATCGGAACGGCTTATGGAGAACGACTGATGTATATTCCTTCATTGGGATTTTGTTTTGCTATCGCATACTTAATTACAAAATTATTTAAGTCGGACTTGTCTGATAGAATATTCAATTCATGGAATACTTTTTTCAATACTTTTAAAACTCCGATTATTACTACAGTTTCGATTGCATTACTATTTTCTATCCAAGCATACTCGCGAAGCATGGAATGGAAAAATGATTATACACTCTATTCGACTGACGTAAAGAAAACTCCGGACAGCGCTCACATGTTATTCTACTATGCAAATCATATTACGAAAGATGAATATTTTGCAACTCTCCCTGACAGCAATGCAATTAAGGCAGCAGAACAGGAAGGCGTTGATGTCTTAACGAGAGCTGTAACGGTGTATCCGGAATATGCTGATGGATACCAACGTCGCGCATATATTCTGAAACAAATGGGGAAAGATTCACTTTCTGAACTCGATTACTTGCAGTCATTAAAATATAATTGGACAAATCCGGTTACGAATAATAATTACGGATTTCTTCTTTTCAATGCGAGACGCTACGAAGAAGCAAAAAAATATTTTGAAATCGCAGTCAAATATAATCCACATTATGCTCACGCATTGAATAATCTTGCAAGTACGTATGGTGTTTATGGTCAAGGTTCACTAGAAGCAGCGAATAGAGAACCTGCTAATGCCGCAAAGCATAGGGCAGATGCTCAGTCTAATTTTCAAACAGCAATAGGTTATTTTCTTAAAGCAATAGATGAAGATCCTGAATTTTTAGATCCGATTCGATTAGTTGCAATCACTTACAGAAATACCGGCGACATAACGAATGCAGATAAATATGATGCATTAGCGAGTAAAGTTGCAAGACAAAAGAAGAATGCTAAAAATTGATATACATACTCATATAATTCCGGCTCAACTTCCTGATTTCAAAGCGAAGTATGGATACGGTGGATTTGTTTCTCTCGATCATCACAAACCGTGTTGTGCAAAAATGATGATCGACGATAAATTTTTTCGTGAGGTAGAAGATAATTGCTGGGATCCGAATGTCAGAATGAGTGATTGCGATACACACGGAGTAAATGTTCAAGTTCTTTCAACAATTCCGGTAATGTTTAGCTATTGGGCAAAGCCACTTGATGCAATGGATCTTTCACGATACTTGAACGACCACATTGCTGCAATTGTTTTGGATTATCCGCAGCGTTTTATTGGACTTGGAACAGTGCCACTTCAGTCGCCCGATCTAGCAATAAAAGAAATGGAACGTTGCATGAAAATTGGTTTGCGAGGTGTTCAGATCGGGTCGCACATCAACGATTGGAATTTGAATGCACCGGAATTGTTTCCATTCTTTGAAGCAGCACAGGAAATGAATGCTTCCATCTTTGTTCACCCGTGGGACATGATGGGAAAAGAAAAAATGAATAAGTATTGGCTGCCGTGGTTAGTAGGAATGCCTGCAGAAACATCGCTTGCTATTTGTTCGATGATCTTCGGCGGAATTTTCGAAAGGCTTCCAAATTTGAAAGTTGCATTTGCTCATGGGGGCGGTTCTTTTCCTGCTACAATTGGTAGAATAGAACATGGTTTCAATGTTCGCCCGGATCTGGTAGCTATCGACAATAAAAATAATCCAAGAAATTACCTCGGCAAATTTTATCTCGATTCTCTCGTTCATGATCCGATGATGCTTGATATGATTGTAAAATTGATCGGCGCAGAACGAGTGGCGCTTGGAACAGATTATCCATTTCCTCTCGGCGAATTAAGTCCCGGTGCATTGATCGAATCAATGCCTTATTCCAATTCAATTAAAGAACGATTGATGAGTGGGAGTGCTTTGGAATGGTTGGGATTAAGGAAAGAGCAATTTGTGTAAAAATTTAAACACAAGATCACAAGATCACCAAAGTCCACGAAATCGTAGCGCGGTTAATTCCGTGGTCTTTGGTGAACTTGTGGTCTTGTGTTGAAAAAAACAATTGAATGAAATTATATATTCTCTTCTTACTAATTTTCTCTGTGCTTTATTCAAATGCTCAATCGAATTTTGTATTCATAGAATTATTCACTTCTCAAGGCGATGAAACTAGTCCGGTAGCAGAGCAAATACTTTATCGAACAGTAGATCAAGAAAAAAAGAACGGAACAAAAATCTTCGTACTCGAATATCATGTCGATTATTGGAACAGACTTGGATGGAAAGACCCATTGAGTAAATTTTACTTTTCGAAGCGACAAGAAAACTATTCGCGTGTACTTGCTGAAAAAGAGTTATACACTCCCGAAGTTGTAATAAATGGCACAACTAGTTTCAGTGGAACTAAAGAATCAACATTGAAAGAAGAAATAAAGAAAGCGAGTCTACAAACTTCACAATTCAAATTTTCTGTTGTGAAAGACTCGCTTGTAAACGACACGCTTTATATTTCCTATGAAACTCCAAAAGAAAATCAGAATGCCGTTTTCCGATTTGCAATTACAGAGAGTGGAGTCTCAACAAAAGTTGGAGCAGGGGAGAACTCAAATAAAACGATTGTAAATAATTATGTTGTTCGATTGCTTCATTCAGTTGACGGAATAAAAAAATCGGCGCAAGTAAAAATTCCGGTGAAAGGCATTGAGATAAATACAAATGTGGAGATGATTGCTTTTGTGCAGAGTAAGCAGACGATGAAAGTTCTTGGGGCTATTGAGCTGAAATAAATATGGAGTCTTTTTAACACAGAGACCACTAAGGAAAAAAGGGAGAACATAAAGAATGAATAATTAGTAATCTGCGAAATTCGCGAGATCTGCGGGAAATAAATCACGCTTAGTATTTCCCGCAGATCTCGCGAATTTCGCAGATGAAGGCGCAGAAAAAAAGCCTTCGAACTCTCGAAGGCCTTCCAGAAAATTATTTATTTCCTTAGAGCGTAAACACCCTCGAGATATTAAATCCTAAACGTACACCAGCATCATTCCATTCCGATTCTGTATGCGGGAAAAATTGATTTTCTGTGATGCCGAAACTGTTTGTGAAATGGATCTGGAATACGTGTCCGCCTGTTTCTAATTCATAGCCAATTGAAAATGTATTGTGATATGGGTCATCTGCTGATCCTGTTTTTGCTGCTGTGTAATCATTCATACGATATCCGTATTCAACAGTAATTGCTGCACGCTTTGTGAACTTCAAACGGAATAATCCGGAGAGACCGAATACGTCATTCTTGTCTGAGATATTGTTAACTAGATTGTAATGCACAAACCATGGTGCTATCTGAAGTGAAAAACTTGGTGAAAATTTTCTGGCAAACATTAATTCATAGCAGTATGATAAACGAGATGATCTGTTTTCATATTTATCGTAGCCATTCGCTACTACGTTCGGGTCTTTCTGCGCTGTATAGAATCCACATGCAAGTAATGTTAATCCAATCGGCATTTTATTATCCGTCGTCTGACGAAGCAAACGATATTTTAAAAATCCATCAATTAATTTTTCCGTTGAACTTCGTCCAATACCAAACATGAAACGTCCGTCCGGACTATATTCCAAACCAAGTCGAATGTTAGCAGGACCATCAAGACCATAAAAACCATCTGCTCCGGTATTGACAGCCCCAAAGCGATGTGAGATCCGGAAGTCAAGTGTACGCGGACCAACAGTTTCAATCGTATGCATGTTGATCAAACGAGTTGACTTGAATGATGCACTAGCATAATCTTTCGCTTCTGTCGAATCTAATCCTCTCAATAGATCCTGACCATTAACAAAAGTAATAGATGCAAATAATGCGATTAGTAGAAATATTTTTTTCACTTACGTATGAATTATTAGTTATTTAATTTACCGCGATTGATCCACGCTTCTAGTTTTTGAATACTGCAATCGTCAATCTTTTCAGATGTCCCTTGTGGCATGTACAATGACACACTTATATTTTGATGCTTAATGGTATTTAAAAATTTGGTGTCTTTCGTAGTTGAAACTAAGTAATCCAACATATCAGTATAATTTGCAAAACCACAACCACCATCGGCTGCCGAGTTAATATGACAGCCGACATTATTTGTACCGCATTGCAAATTCATGATCGGTTGAATGTCATTCGCGAATGAAATAACTCCCGTTGTATCGCATGGAGGAGCAGTTGGATGTAGTTCTTCTAAATTATCACTCGTACATGAAGTAATGAAACCCGCGACGCCTAACAGAAGCAATAATTTTTTCATTTATAATTAACTTTTTTTTAATTGATCAATATTTTTCTTGAACTAATTCCTGATTCAGATTCTATACTCAGAATATAATTTCCTGCGCTTAGCTGAGAAGGCAAATAATAATTTTCTAAATGATTTCCTGAATTTAAAATTTTGGAAGACAACTTTGAAACCAAAACACCTTGCATTGAATACAAATTGATATTTACTTTTCCTGTAGTTTTTAATTGGTAATTCAATGTAAACTGATCTTGAACAGGCATTGGATAAACGGAAATGTCATTGGTGTTTTTTAATTCTGAAATACTATTGTTAGGATTATAAGTAACAACCTGATTGCCTTTATAAATATAGTCGCCCAATGTATCGCCGTTTGCATCGGAGGCATTTCCTGCAAAGTAGAAAGTAATATTTCCTGCATTCGTTGATGGAGCAGTCCAATCAAATAAGAACGAATAAGAATCAGGAGCTTCTCCGGCACCTAACTTGTGAACGACACTTCTTCTTGAAACGCCACTAATTGTTTTTGTTTTTATCTGTGTTTTCGTTGCATCAGTTATAACAAGTGTTCCTCCATTTGAATTAGATGCTAGCAATGCCTCAACACAGATTCCAAACAATGAATCTTGACTTCTTGAAACAGTTGCAATCATATGATATGTTACACCCGGATCGTACATCCAGTTTGTCATATTTGTTGATGTCAATGCAACTGATCCACCGCCTGTATTAACAACATAGCTTGTGTGACAAATGGAACAATCGTATTCACCGGGAGAACCAGTGTAACCGGCTTTGCCATCATCACTCATTTTTTCCGCTGTAAGAGAAAGGAAGATTGCTGTACATGCAATTACAATTAGGGTTAGTTTTTTCATTTTTTAAATAAGTGATAAATTAATATTCATGGTTAGACAATAATTCTGGATGATTTCTGAACAGAAATGAACTTTTTTGTAAATTGTTAGCGTACTGAACTTCCATAGTTTACTTTTACAAAAAAGGAGATTGTATTAAATCGGTGCTTTTGTGGGAAAGACAAAACTACTTAAATTGCAACAATAATTATATATCCATTATGAAGATTCTTATAGTCGAAGACGAAAAACAATTGCTAGATTCTATGTTAACTTTCTTGAAAGAATCGGGAATGATATGCGAAAAAGCCGAAACATTGGCTGAAGCAAGCGAAAAAGCGGATCTTTACGACTATGATTGTGTGGTACTTGACATTGGCTTACCCGATGGTAGCGGGCTGAAAGTGATTAATATACTACAGCAAAAACAGAAACAAACCGGCATCGTTATTCTTTCTGCCAGAAACTCACTCGATGATCGCTTGGTTGGACTCAATTTTGGAGCCGATGATTATGTGACCAAACCTTTTTATATGCCCGAACTCGTTGCCCGCATAAAATCGGTAGTTCGCCGCAGAGCTTTCCAAGGGAAGAACGAAATTCTCTTCAATGAAATTCGCGTTGTGCCTGATGAAATGATGATGTATGTGAAAGATAAATTGATTTCTCTCACAAAAAAAGAACACGAATTGTTGCTTTATTTTTTAAGTAATCAGAATAAAGTTTTGACGAAAGAATCAATCGCTGAACATTTATGGGGCGATCACGCCGACATGGCCGACTCCTTTGATTTTATTTATAGTCACATCAAAAATCTACGGAAGAAAATGACAGACAATGGCGCGCATGATTATCTGAAATCGATCTATGGTGTGGGATATAAATTATCTTCTGAATGAAATTACTCAACCTTACAAACCGATATTACATTGCTATCGCACTAGTACTTTTGCTGGTAAGCAGTGCTTTTCTTGCGTATCGAGTTTTGTATTTGGTAGACAATGAAATTTCAGAACACATGTTGTTTGAGAAAAGTGAAATTGCAAAACAACTCGAACATCAAAAAGGAATACAAAATCTACATTTGATCTTTGGCGATAGAATAGAGATCGAACCAATTCCAAAGTTTACTTCATTTCGTGTGAACATGATCGACACTTCAATTTATGATCTCTACGAAAAAGGAAAAGTTCCTTATCGTATGATGTCCTATGAACAATTGGTCGACGGTAAAAGTTATAAAATAAAATTGGCAAGGAGACTAACCAAGACCGAACAACTTGCTGAGGGAATTCTCGCAACGTTGCTTTTAGTTGCACTCGATATCATTGCGTGTTTTTATTTTCTTAACAGATGGTTCTCCAGTAAAATTTGGAATCCTTTTTATCGAGCATTAAACGTTCTTAAAACCTTTGATCTGCAAAAAGGCGGCAAGGCAATGTTTCAAAGAAGTCAGGTTGATGAATTCAATGCATTGAATGCTGAACTTTCTAAGTTGACGGATAAGGTAACACGTGACTATAAAAATCTCCGCGAGTTTACTGAGAATATGTCGCATGAAACGCAAACTCCACTTGCAATCATTCGTTCAAAACTCGAATTGTTATTACAAAGCGAATTGAATGAAACCCAACTAAATCAAATTTTAAGTACACTTGATTCGGTGAATCGCTTATCGAAGATGAATAAAGGATTGATCATGTTAACGCGAATTGACAATGATCAATATGCAGGATTGCAACTTTTGCAAATGGGAAAATTATTGCGAAAACAATTGGAAGATCTTGAACTTTTTATTTCTTCAAAAAATATTCAGTTGCATGAAAACATCGATGATAATTTGTTGGTGAGAATGAATCCGCATCTCGCCGATATTCTTCTGACTAATCTTCTTTCGAATGCAATCAAATACAATCTTGAAAACGGAGATCTTTATGTTACGTTCAATAAAGACAAATTTGAAATCGCAAATAGCGGTCACGCGCCCGTGCTTTCTCCCGACGAAGTTTTTGATCGTTTTAAAAAAGGAGAGTCGCCCGATAGTATCGGATTAGGTTTGGCAATTGTAAGAAAGATCATAGATCAAATTGGTGCAAAGATCAAGTATGAATACAAAAACGAGCACCATGTTTTTAGTATTACGATTCCGACCGCGAATTTGATCGATCAAGAAGCGGAATATCAGATTGGCTAAATTTTTAAAACCGTAATTTTCGAATTTGCTATTTTATAAAAAAATGCTCAATTTTGAATTAAACGAGAAAGATTGTTAATAGAATTTTTGACTTTTGATCCCGATAGCTATCGTATAGGCGCCAACTTAAGTAAGAAAGAAAAGAATGTATTTTGCTCTTAAATTTATTAAAAAAGGGAATTTTGGAGATTGTACTTTATTGCCGTCAGCTTTAGCTGACGGAGGAGTAAGAATAGCATTATTGCGGCTTTAGCCACATTTTTTTTAGTTAAATATAATAGAACTAAACTGTGTTCATGTGGCTAAAGCCAGGCTACCGCATTATATTTTTAGTCCGTCAGCTAAAGCTGACGGCAATAAAGTTGGCGATAGCACGCTGAATTTCGATACAAATAAATACATTTAAGTTGAAGCATATGATATAGCTATTGGGACTGATTTTTGACTTATTCCCTGTTGATTTTTGACTTTACTTCCTTCTTAAAATCGTATCTTTGCCCCATGTCTGACTTCCTTCATCACGAGTGCGGAATCGCTATGATTCGGCTTCTTAAGCCACTTTCATATTATCAGGAAAAATACGGTACTGCTTTTTATGCAATGAATAAGCTTTACCTTATGATGGAAAAGCAACATAATCGCGGACAAGATGGTGCCGGTGTTGCTAACATCAAATTTGATGTTGCTCCGGGAACCAGATACATTAGTCGTTACCGCAGTAATGACAAGCAAGCGATCAAAGATATTTTCGGGAGAATGCAAGCCAAATTCGAAGAGGTCGGAAAAAATAATCCTGAACATTTATCGGATCCGGAATGGTTGAAAAAAAATGTTGCTTTCACAGGTGAACTTTGGTTGGGACATTTACGATATGGAACGTATGGTGGGAATAGCATTGAAGCTTGTCATCCATTCTTACGTCAAAACAATTGGATGAGCCGCAACCTCGTTGTTGCCGGAAATTTCAATATGACAAATGTCGACGAACTTTTTCAAGACCTCGTTAGCATTGGTCAACATCCAAAAGAAAAAGCAGATACGGTTACTGTGATGGAAAACATCGGACATTTTCTCGATGAAGAAAATGAATTGCAGTATGCTAAATTCAAAAAGCTTGGAAATAGTAAAGAAGAAATTTCTCCACTCATTGCAAATCATCTTGATATTTCCAGGATCTTAAAAAATTCTTCGCATCGTTGGGATGGTGGTTATACAATTGCAGGAATGTTTGGTCATGGCGATGCATTTGTGCTTCGTGATCCTGCAGGAATTCGTCCTGCATTTTATTATCGCGATGAAGAAATTGTTGTTGTTGCAAGTGAACGTCCGGCTATCATGACAGCATTCAATGTTCCCGTTGAATCTATCCATGAAATAAAACCTGGACATGCATTGATCATGCGCAAGAGTGGAAAAGTAGGAGAAGAGCTGATCAACGAACCAACACAGAAATTGAGTTGTTCATTTGAAAGAATTTATTTTTCACGCGGCAGTGATGTCGATATTTATAAAGAGAGAAAAGAGTTAGGTCGATTGTTGTGTCAAGCAACTTTGCAATCGGTCGATTACGATCTTCGAAATACTGTTTTGTCGTTTATTCCAAATACTGCAGAAGTTGCATTCTATGGAATGCTTCACGGTATGGAAGATTATTTGCGCGATGTAAAGAAGCGCAAGATAAAAGCACTCGGCAACGATCTTACTGATGAAAAAATTTTGGAGATCCTTTCCATTCGTCCGCGCGCAGAAAAGATTGCAATCAAAGATGCAAAGCTTCGTACCTTCATCACAAACGATGAAGAAAGAAGTGATCTTGTAACACACGTTTACGATATTACTTACGGAACAATTCGAAAAGGAATTGATAACCTGGTTGTAATTGATGATTCGATAGTACGAGGAACAACATTGAAGAATTCTATTCTTCGAATGCTTGATAGACTTGGTCCAAAGAAAATTGTTGTTGTAAGTTCAGCGCCGCAAATTCGTTATCCGGATTGCTATGGAATAGACATGGCAAAGATCGGCGACTTGATTGCATTCCGTGCAGCAATACAATTACTCGAAGAAAACAATCTCGAACACATCATCGACGAAACCTATGCACGTTGCAAAGAGCAGTTAAGTGTGGGCGGAAAAGAAATGAAAAATTATGTTCGCATGATCTATCAGCCATTTACTGCAGAACAGATCAGTAATAAAATTGCAGAGCTAGTAAAGCCATCAGACCTTCAAGCCGACTTGCAAATCATTTTCCAAAAGATAGAAGATCTTCACGCAGCCTGTCCAAACCATCGCGGCGATTGGTATTTCTCCGGTAATTATCCAACACCTGGCGGGAACCGCGTTGTGTGCAAGGCTTTTGTGAATTATATTGAAGGGATTAACGAACGGGCATATTAAAATCCGTGTGAGTGTGGAGTGTGATGCTGCGAATCCTATTGATTATTCTTTTATGAAGCGTTGAAATTTTTGCGAAGAGTCATTTGTTCTGATATAATATAAACCCGGAAGTAATCCAGTCAGATCAACTCGTGTGACATTCTCTTCAATATTCCCAATCAACAATTTTCTTCCCTGAACATCTTCTACCGAATAGAATTTATTGTATGATAAATTATTTAAATGGATCAAAATTTCTTCACGTGCAGGATTTGGGAAAACAGAAAAAGCAATTTCAATATTTTCATTCAGACCTGTCGGGTCTTCGAATATGGTATCGGTTTTGCAAACCACACATTGATTCGAATCGCTTATGCAAATTTCATAAATACCCGGAGGGAGCAATGAAAATACATTACCGATACTGGTTCCAATGGCAGGAGTAATGAAATACTGAATGGAGCCTATTTCATTTGCAACATCGGCAGTGATCGTTCCATTGTCACAACCAATACATGTTGTTGATGATATTGTAAGATCGAGCCCGACTGAATCGGTTAGAACAGTTGCTGAATCACTTGCCGTACAACCAATGGAGTCCGTAATTGTAATTCTATAAGTTCCTTCGCATAATCCTGATGCAATAATAGTTGTTGCACCATTTGACCAATTAAAATTGTAAGGAGAAATTCCTGTAGGAGTTGCAATTAATTGACCATTACATACACTCGCACAAGTAAAACTCAGTGAACCTGATAGGCCGATTGAAAGGCTGTCGACACTAATTAATACTGTATCAACTCCGGTAAGTCCCTGAGAATCGGTTACAGTAAATATGCAAATCTCATCCGACACTATTGAATCCATATATGATTCACCATTTCCAAAATCTATGAGATTCCCCGAAACAGAAGTCCATATAGTAGTGTAAGGTGGCAAACCTCCAATAATATGATTTGTATTTATTAACTCTGCGGCACCATTCATACAAACATAAAAATCCGGATAAGTATGTACAGTTATCACAGTCGGATCGACATAAATTGAATCTGTTATCATATAACAGGCAGGATTATTAAATATGATGGCAGAATAATAACCTGCAACAGTAGGAGTGAATGCTAATGATGCAGTGGGTGAAATAGTATCTCCATTCAATAACCAGATAGCATAATACCCAAATGTGCTTGGAACAATTTGATTGTTGATAGTTTCTAAAGTAATTCCTGAAGGTATGTTATATTCTTGAACAGGTTGAGATGTGGAAGAAGTACAACCATTTGCTCCGGTAACTTTAACGGTATAATAACCGGTTGTACTAATAGTGATGGAAGAATCGGTCGAATTGCCGGGAGTCCAAAGATAACTGAGAGCAGGTGATGAAGTAAGTGTAAGTGAATCGCCGGTACAATATACAAAACGATTGGTTGAAGATGTTATTACAGGAGGCGGAGGGGCAGGGAGAATGTTTAAAGATGTTATTGAAGATGTATCGGAACCACATGCTGATGTACCGATCAGATAATAATAACCGACCGGATCATTTTGAAGAAAAAGATAATAGCTGTTATTACCTACTAATGCAGTATCATTTCTATACCATTGATAAAATATACCGGGTTGAACTGTTGTAAATAAATATGAATAGATATTAGAACATCTTGTTATTGTGCTATCGGTTCCTGAAGCAATTACAGGTAAGATGCCGGACTCCTGAACTACAATTTCTTCAGTACTTACAGTATATCCATTTGCATAGGTAATAGTTGCTGAATACGTTCCGCCTCCGACAACGATAGAAGGAGTTGTTGCTCCGGTTGACCACAAATAGCTTCTACCATTAGCGCTGCAACTATCCAATGATAAAGTAGTAGTTGATCCTGTACATAACACTGTATTTCCGGAAATATCTGTATAGAAGTAATCTGTATAAGAGGTGGTTGTAAATCCACCCATTGTTTCACTATAAGTATATGCATGAATAGGCACACCATTCAAATATGTAATTCCACCATCGTGCGGCCCACCCGGAGAATTATCTCCATAATAGGAAAGCATATTTCCAAGACTATCGTATGAATAATATGTGTAACTCTGCCTTTCACCTTCAAGATTACCACCAATGTAATAAAATGCAATATCCGCATTGTAACTAGGATATCCGAAGCTATCTACTTCAGTAATATTTTCTTCGGAGTATTCCCATATCCCGTTATTCATACGAAGTTTGAAAGTGTGAATTATTATTTCAAGCGGACCATATTCATAGATGTACATTATATCGGTGTAATGATTTAGATAATTTATAGATACCATAGTATCAACTAATGGATCTGAATTATAAAAATAGAAAATGGCTGATGAGCTGTCCCAGACACTTGAATTGAATTGAAAAGAATAATCTGCAATTAAATTATTTCCTGCATCAAAGTGCCTTTCGTTTTTTGAAATTATATTCCAGTTACCCAAACTATCTAATAGCTCTGATATTCGAATAGTATCTTCATCCGATGAATTATAGTGATAAGCTGTTTTTTTCAGTTGAGAAGTTTCGAATAAATATTTTTCCGAAATCCTGTTTTGTATATCGAAAAAAGTTGAATCAGCTGTTGTAACGTGTGGGATTCCATTATTTATTGTAGAAGTAACCGAACTGATCCTATAACCTGTATTGTTATAAGTATATTGATTTCTGTAGGTCTCTACTAAATTGTTTTCAACTCTTAGAAAATGGGACATTTGGATTAAGCTGTCATTTACATCATATGTATATTCATACTTTCTTCCTGGCAACCCCCAACCTTCAGTCGAAACTTCTTTAGAGTATTCTACGCTGAATAGCAATTTACCCGTAGCGGAAAAGTGATCAATATATTTAGACATATTACCTTCTTCAAGATGCGTTTTGATTCTTATATAAACGGAATCGCATTGAGCAGAAGCATTCATGATTCCGAATAAGCAAAGAATGTAAAAGAATATTATTTTTTTCATAAGCGGGAAATCATTCTGAAAGTGAGAATTTGTCTGGAAATTGTACCTTGAAGTTACGCCAATGGTTTCAAAATGGAGGGTAAAAGGAATAGAAAGTTTTGCACAGTTGTATCCAGCACAGCTGTAGGGTCACATGAAAAATATGAAACCAAATCATTTCCCCAACCGAAACGAAACAGGAACCGTAAAATTTGAACTTACCGGCTTGCCATTTGAAACCGCCGGGATCCAATTGTCTTTAATGCTTCTTACAACTAACATTGCTGCTTGATCACATCCACCACCGATCTCACGTAAGACACGATGGTTAATTGCAGTTCCTGTGCTGTCAATTGTAAATCCGATGTAAATATTTCCCTGGATTTTATTTCGTTTAGCGTAAACAGGGTATTCAATATTATTCCTTACATATTCTAACAGAAACAAATCTCCACCAATATACATTGCGGGATGATCGGTAAATTTCTTTATAGTGTCGCTTCCGTTTATTTCTAATGTATAAGCCGAAACAATTGAATCGTTTATACTAAATGAAATTAATTCGTTCTTGCTAAAATCATATTTCATATTCAACTTCCCAAAATTATAATATTCCCATTCGCCTTTGGGCGCACCCCTTCTGTATGACCCACGATACTGCGGCATTGTTCTGTCTGAATTATATCCAACCCAAACACTATCTTTTTCACCCATCCAATAACTACCTTGAATAATTATAGAGCCAGTAGAATCTTGAAAGCGATACGGGCCATTTTTTATTGACTCATTATTTTTTAAAACATAAAACACTTCTTGACTTTTGTCTTTTGGGTGGTCGATTGTTTTCAATATAATGCCTTGACCCAATAACAAATTGGAGCATAGAATAAAAATGAGTAAAAAGAGTTTGTTCATTTTATTTAATAGAATATTTTGTTCACTTCCAGTTCTTAAGATTAAATACAATTGGTAAATTGTATTGCACTGCCACTGGTCTACCATTTTGATAACCGGGTGTCCACATATTTTTATTCATTAAATTCACGACTCGTAGAGCTTCTGCATCGCATGCAGGGCCAATACCACGTAACACCTTTGCTTCAATTACATTTCCTGATCTATCAATTACAAAAGCAATATATACGCGACCTTGAATATTTTTATCTCTTTCATCTGGCGGATATTTAATATTTTTTCCTAAAAACTCCATTAATGCATCTTCACCTCCAATAAATCTAGGCGGAATTTCTGTTTTTTGAAATATGCGTTGCTCCGCTTTATCAAAATAAGTAGAATCTAAAATGGTTACTTCATTTGTATTGTAATTGTATTTTTTAAAAGGCAAGCTATCCTGATTATAATATTGCCACACACCGTCTCGTAAATCATAGTAATAAGGTCCACAAGTAAATAATTTACCGTTTCCCGGATCATATTGTTTCCAAATACTATCCTTTAATCCGAATTTATAATAACCTTCTTCTATCAACGTGTCGTTTACATAGAACTCAAATTTTCCATGCTTAACTTCCGGTAAAGAATTTATTTCAATCTCCAATAGATCAGATGGAGCTCCTGCAGCATAATCTAATACTGAATAAATTGTTTTTCTTTTTCCATTATCTAAATATTTCGTAACGATCTTTGTTTTTTGCGCAAATAAAATCGCCGGACAAAGGAGTAACAATAAAAATTTTAACATAAATATTTTTTTAAATAGATGAAAAATTATTAAGATTTAAATAAATGGATGTTGTTTTCAATGTCGCCCATTATTAATTTTTCATTATTAATTAAAATCACTCACTCTTAAATTGTCTCAAGAAACGTACATCATTCTCCGAAAACAATCTCAAATCCTTAACATCATAACGCAACATAGCAATACGCTCTATACCCATACCGAATGCATAACCTGTGTATTTTGTGGAATCAATTTTGCAATTTTCTAAAACATTCGGATCAACCATTCCACAGCCCATGATCTCTAACCAGCCGGTGTATTTGCAAACGTTGCATCCTTTGCCTTTGCAGATCTGACAACTTACATCCATTTCTGCAGATGGTTCTGTGAATGGAAAATAACTTGGACGTAATCTGATCTTTGCATCAGAACCAAACATCTCTTGTGCGAAATATAAAAGAGTCTGTTTAAGATCTGCGAATGAAACTCCTTCGTCAATGTACAATCCTTCTACCTGATGAAAGAAACAATGTGCCCGCGCAGAGATCGCTTCATTACGATATACACGACCGGGTGCAAGAATACGAATCGGTGGTTTTGTGTTTTCCATGATTCGCACTTGTATCGATGAAGTATGTGTACGCAATGCAATTGAATCTGTACTTCCTTCTTGCGAAATGAAAAACGTATCCTGCATATCACGCGCAGGATGATTTTCCGGAAAATTCAGTGCAGTGAAATTGTGCCAGTCGTCTTCGATCTCCGGACCATCAGCAACTGTAAAACCAATTCGTTTGAAAATATTTAGGATCTCATTTCTTACCAATGACAACGGATGACGAGAACCTAATCCAATCGATTCACCGGGAAGTGTTAGGTCAAGATCTTTCGGTTTTTGTGAATCACTTGCATTCTCTAAAATTTGTTGAAATGATTCTAGTCTTTCCTCTGCTTTTACTTTCAGACTATTGACCATTAATCCAAAGTCTTTGCGCATTTCAGGAGCAATACCTTTCATCTCAGAAAAAAGATCAGCCAATACACCTTTCTTTCCAAAATATTTTATTCTGAATCCTTCTACTTCTTCTTTTGTCTGAGCAGCGAATGTTTCTATTTCGTTGATCAGCGTTGTTATCTTCTCTTGCATCTTTATCCTTGGGGAAAGGGTATACGTTTAATAAATAGTAATGAAGAATGAAAAATGAAGAATGAAAAATGGGTGCCGCAGCATAAATTAATTATTCAACAATGAATCGAATATATTTTTCATTTTTCTCTTTTCATCCCGATAGCTATCGGGATTCATTATTTAAGAAGTGTCATTTTCATCCGTACATCTTCCAAAGGACGATCACCCGGCGCTGTTTTTACTGCAGCAATTTTATCGAGCACATCAAGCCCTTTGATCACTTCTCCATATACCGTATAGTCTCTATCTAATTGCGGCGTTCCTCCAATAGTTGTGTATGCTTCTTTTTGTTTTGCATTCAGAGTAATTCCTCTTTGAGCTTCTAACATTTGTACTTGATCATTCGTCATCACTCTTCCTTGAACAATATAAAACTGACAACCGCTCGATGCTTTCTGTGGATTCGAAGTTCGTGCAGCGCATAATGCTCCTTTTTTATGAAAGAGTGTGTCAACAAATTCTGCCGGAATTGTATATCCAACATCACCCATACCTAGCATTACTCCCGGCGCTGCGTTTTTTGATTGCGGATCTCCACCTTGAATCATAAATCCACTGATCACACGGTGAAATAGTAAACTATCGTAGAATTTTTCATTTACCAATTTCAAAAAATTGTCGCGATGCTGCGGAGTTGAATTGTAAAGTTTCACAACCATGTCGCCCATTGCCGTCGAAATCAAGACCTCGTGCTCGACATTTGCCTGTGCTTTTCCACTTTTATCTGTTTTTGAAGCAGTTTGTGGCGCTTTACAAGCATAAGTGAGACATATTATTGAAAAAAGAATGCTTAATTTCTTCATTTTATTATATTTTTGTGTTGTTATTAGTTAGACCACAATATTAACCAAAATCAAATGAATTCAGAAAAGAGAAGCGGACTTATTACTGCTCTTGTAGTGCTTGGTGTTTTTTGCGCTTTTACCTTTGGCTCTTGCAAAAAAGACGGACCTACTGTTGCCGTTATTACGGTGGTTGACTCTGCAGGTCGCTCAGTACAAGGCGCTTCTGTAACTTTGTGGCAAGATACTGCTGTCAATAATGTGAATGGAGTTCAGTCCGATCTTCGAGTTACAAAGATTTCCGATGCAGCCGGTAAAGCCGAATTTTCTTTTGAATTGGAAGCATATTTGAATGCTGAAGCTATCCGAAATACGGATACTGCCCGTTCTGTTGTTCGTTTACAAGAACATGAAACGGTTAGCGTGACGTTACATTTGTAACCTGAAATTTTTCGAAATATTACTTAAGATATTCAATAACAGCTTGTTTCAAAAGCAAATCTTGCTCCTTTAAAGTCAACGGCGGCATCTTTTTAACAAGCTTCCAATGTGGCCATCCATCCTGGTCCAAACCTTCTAATTCGTAGTAGCCAAACTGGCTCATAAGTCTACATACAGCAATATGCATTAGATCTTGCTTTTCGTCCTTTGAATATTTCATCGGACCCTTGCCCAATTCCTGAATTCCAATTAAAAAAAGTATGGTCTGAAGATCCGGTTCTTCGCCATAAGTATTCGCTAGCGACTGAGTTAATTTTTCCCAGTCTTGCTTTAAGTTTTGTAAATCAATTGCATCCATTTGCAACAAAGGTATTCAGAATTTTGCGGGATTGCTACCTTTGCGGCCCAGCAATTATTTTTATCGTGTCGCACCGCAGTTTAGTACGAATTTTATACGCTTTCCTTTTGTTTTTTTCTGTTACCGCCAATGGTCAGATCAAAACCGGTCGACCGGTTGATATTGTTATCGCCATGGATCTTAGCAGTAGTTCAAACGGACTGATCGATCATTTGCGTAATCATATCTGGGATTATTGGTACACACTTTCAAATTGTAATCCTCAACCGAATTATAGAATTGCAGTTGTTGCTTATGCTCGATTCAGTTATGGAAAGCAAACCGGATATACTAGAGTTGTGAAAGATCTAAGTACTGATTTCGAAAAGCTAAGTAGTTTGCTTTATAAAATTCCATCACGAATTGAAAAAGGTGATCAGTATGTTGGTGCTGCACTTAATACATGTTTGAAAAAAATATCGTGGTCGAAAGATCCCGATGCAATTAAAATGATCTTTCTAGTTGGTAATGGTGATGTAACCACAGGAACAACTGACATTGATGTTGTAGTCGATAAAATAGTTGCCAATAATATTATCGTAAATACAGTTTATTGTACTGTTCCCGGAGAAAAGAAAGCAGTGAAAGGCTGGGAAAGAATTGCATTGAAAGGCAGAGGAAAAATCACTACGATGTCTATTCGCAATAAATATTTCGATCGGTTGAATGGATTTGACATGACAAAATTCCGTGCATTGAATAAAAAATTCAACAGTACATATTTATGGTGTGGCCCTGAAGGTCGCGCTAGATATAATAGAATGGTGGAAGTTGACAATAAAGCATACATCACAAATACAGAAGGTTTCAGATATCGTGTTTTGTATAAAATATCTGACGACTATCAACGTACTAATAATACATGGGACATGGTCGATATGTATTCTAAAAATCCTGTAGACTTTATGAAAGTTGATCGCAAAACAATGATCGACACATGTAGAAAAATGTCAACTGAACAATTGAAAGCATATATCATCTTCAAAAAATATGAGCGAAAGAAAATTGGCGCAATGATGGCGGAGATGATCATTAATAAAGAATTGAAAGATAAAGAAGAAGGCCAGATCGTGAGTAAAACGATGCCTACTTTAGATGTCGTTACTCTGAATATTATACGCGAGATGCTCAAAGAGGAATCGTGTGAATGTCCGAAACACTAAAATAAAATGTCTAGTTGGAATAAATGGATCTTCGGTGGGCTCGGTTGGGCAGTAGGCGGACCAATAGGTGGAATCCTAGGGTTTGCACTTGGATCGATCACGGAAGAAAGTACTTTAAGAATTCAAACCGGTATTCCGAATACACCGCCCGGATTTTTAGCAAATGATTTCAGTGCAGCATTGCTTGTACTGTGTGCAGCAGTGATGAAAGCCGATCAACGCATCTTGAAATCCGAACTTGATTTCGTTCGAAATTTTTTCACACGACAATTCGGTGAAGCGCATACTCAAGAGCGTATGTTGCTCTTCCGCGAAATTTTAAAACAAGATATTCAGATTGGACAAGTAAGTCAGCAGATCAAACAATTTGTTGATCCGCCATCGCGACTTCAATTGATCCATTTACTTTTCGGACTTGCTTCGAGCGATGGCGCTGTTGGACAAGAAGAGTTGAATGTAATTAGTCAGATCAGTCATCTTATTGGAGTATCACAACTTGATTTCAATAGCATCAAAGCGATGTTCATTGTTGAAGTAGATTCATCATATAAAATTCTTGAAATCGAAAAATCGGCCACTAACGACGAAGTAAAAAAAGCGTACAGAAAAATGGCAGTAAAATATCACCCCGACAAAGTTCATCACCTTGGTCCGGAATATCAGAAAGATGCACAAGAGAAATTTAAGAAGATCAATGAGGCGTATGAGAAGGTGAAGAAGGAGCGGGGAATTATATAATTCAGTTTGAGTTTGTGGTGTGTAGTGTGACGTATCTACACACTACACACCACAAACTCAAACTTCACACTAATCAACAATATTTTCGCTGATTCAATGCAGACTATCGATATAATCATACTCGTTCTCCTCGCCTTCGGTGCCATCCGCGGATTCATCAAAGGATTTATCTTTGAGGTGGCAATGTTAGGTGCACTAGTGTTGTGTTATTTTCTCGGTTTTAAAATGGCAGCAGTTGTTGCGGAATTTTTATTCAAAACATTCGGAGGTTCACCAGAAACATTGCACTATGTATCTTATGCAGTCGTATGGATAGGTGTAAGCATAGGCGCATGGTTTCTTGCAAAACTTTTCGAAGGACTAGTTAGCATTACGGCGCTTGGACTTTTCAATAAAATAGCAGGAGCGATCTTTGGAGTTTTAAAATATGCTTTTCTAGTCGGATTGTTTCTTTACTTTTTTAATAAAGCCGATGTAAAGTTTAAATGGTTGGAGACTGATAAAAAGGCAGAGTCGATTTTTTATTATCCGTTGCTGAAGGCAGGTTCCCTCGTAATCAATAAAAAATGATTGACATTGTGTTTTGAAGATCTATATTTTTAGTAAAACAATCATCAATTTAAAATATTTTCCAAAGCGAATTAAATAATCTATCTTTAGAGAGTAACTCTCATGTCGAAATTCATGTATTCAAATTTTAGCCTTGATAAAAAATGTGTTTTGTTAATTTTTCTGCTTGCAAATATTTTTGTAAAAGCTCAACTAATTGAAAAAAGAACTTATACAATTGTAGCCCCTTCGTTTAATCAGCAACATCATAGACCAACAGTTGGAACACCGTTATTAGATGGCGGTTTTTGTATTGGGGGAGAAGTTGATTACATAATAGGCGTTGGTGGACCACAGACATTAACAAGTGAAAAAACTTTTGTTTTAAAGATAGATTCAAATTACAATATTTCTTGGATCGACACATCTGTATTAATGGAAGATGATAGTTATGCTTCTCATGAAGTCAACTCCGTTTTTCAGACAAATGACTCAGGAATTATTTTCGACCAAACGCATGAATATTCAATTGTAAGAAACGTGACAAAAAATGATATTAATGGAAATAGATTGTGGGAAATAAATTTTTATGATACCGTCAATCAAGCGAACATGCATATTGAACATGGCGAAATTGTAAACGATACTATTTTATATCCCGGAACAAAATACTATGGAGTGAGACATGATCCATATATTGTTATAACGACGTCTCAAGGTAATAGCACAATTTATATTGACTCGAGTGCACTTGGTTGTACTTCTGAATTTGGTGTAGAAATTGTAAAAGATTTCAATGGGCATTTGTATTGTGTATTAAGCAATGAAAATTTGAACACAATTGTGCACGAGATTAAACCTGATGCAAGCATCATATCTACCTACCAGATTCCTTATTCAAACTTTAATAGTGATTCAAGAGTAGTTTCAATCAGTTCAAATCGAATTATGTCATACTACCCTAGTACTACGCGACCACAATATTTTTATAATGTAAATGAAAATACAATTGACTCAACTTCATTGAATAGTTATTTGTTGTCGGCTGGAAGTGCAATGAATGGAAACATTCTTATGATCACATTGTTTAATTCAGGCCTTCCCGGAAGTAGTATTTTACCCGATGGTAGAAATTTTATTGAGATTGATTCAATAGGAAATCCTGTTTGGGGATATAGTTTTGGAAGTTTAAATGATAGCGACCAAATTTCATTTGTTAAACAAATTAATAATACTGATTATGTACTATTAGGAACTTTCTATTCAAGCACTTCTTCTGTTTATCCGGTTTTATTCGAAAAAATCAGGCGACCACAATTTAATCAGACGTTAAATATTAATTCTGCTTATATATGTACTGATGATAGTATATTGATCACAGCACCTTCAGGATATTCATATCGATGGAACACAGGAGACACTACACAATCAATTTATGCAAAATCTGCAGGAGAGTATTTTGCACTTTTGTTTGATATTAGTGGATTCTTTGTGGCCTCAACTCGAGCAATTATTTCAGATCCAATTGCTCCAAACATTGGATCCGATACATTAATTTGTGCTTCACAATTACTTACTCTCGATGCAGGTTCCGGATATGTTTCTTATTTATGGAATGATGCAAGTACATGGCAAACATTGAGTGTAAGCGATACAACTTCAGGACAAATAACGAACAGTTATAGTGTGAGTGTATCAGATACAAATGGTTGTGTGCTGAGTGATTCTATTATTGTTACAATTGATGTTTGCAACAGTATTAACGAATCGTCGGCTGAAGAAATTTTCAAAGTATATCCAAATCCCGCAATGAATGTTTTATATATTCAAAACATTTCAAATCTTAATAGTGAAATTAGAATCTTTAACCTATTGGGGAAATGTCTTTTGACAAAAATGATCAACTCCTATCAAAATGAATTACAATTGGACTTAAGTTCAATTCCAGGTGGAATCTATTCAATTGAGTTTTCATCTGAATACAATTCAAGATACAGAATTTCAAAACTGTGCTTAATTAAGTAACAGAAGAAAACTCGTACAAAGTCATCTTGTGTTCTTGTGCTAAAAACTTAGTGATCTTAGTGTTGAAAAAAGATCTTTAATACTCTTCAATTATTTATCGCCGCTACTCCCGGTAATTCTTTCCCTTCAATATATTCCAACAACGCACCACCACCTGTAGAAACATAGCTCACTTTATCCGTCAAATTAAATTTCGAAATCGCCGCTGCAGAATCGCCGCCGCCGATCAATGAAAATGCACCTTTTGATGTTGCATCTGCAATGGCATTCGCAACGGCTTTTGTTCCGTGAGAGAACTTCTCGAATTCAAATACGCCTGCCGGACCATTCCACAAAATTGTTTTTGATGCTGCGATTGTTGCATTGAAAAGTTTTTCTGATTCAGGACCGATGTCAAGTCCCATCCAACCATCAGGAATTTCGTTGATGTTGCATGTCTTCGAATTTGCATTCGCGTCGAATTTGTCTGCGATAATTGTATCGACAGGAAGAATAAGATTTACATTTTTCGCTTTTGCTTTTTCAATAATTGAAAGTGCGAGATCAAGTTTGTCTTCTTCGCAAAGTGATGAACCAATTGTTCCGCCCATTGCTTTCACAAATGTAAATGCCATTCCGCCACCGATCAATAAGTTATTTACACGATTCATCAATTGCTCGATGATGAGAATTTTATCCGAAACTTTCGCGCCACCCATAATTGCTGTAAATGGTTTTTCTGAATGCAACAATACCTTATCTGCATTCGCTAATTCACCTGCCATAACATAACCGAAGAATTTTTTACCCGGAAAATTTTCTGCAATAACCGCTGTAGAAGCATGCGCTCTATGTGCAGTACCAAAAGCATCATTCACATATACAGTTCCATGCGCAGCAAGTTTTTTTGCAAACTCGTGATCACCTTTTTCTTCTTCTTTATAAAAGCGGAGGTTTTCGAGAAGTAAAATTTCTCCGGGTTTCAAATCTGATGAAAGTTGCGTTGCGCTTGCTCCAATACAATCATCTGCAAACTTTACCGTCGTACCTGTAAGTTTTGAAATATGAGCAACCAAATGTTTCAAAGAATATTTTTCCGCCGGACCTTCTTTCGGTCGACCTAAATGCGACATCAAAATAACAGAACCACCATCAGCAAGGATCTTCTTAATTGTCGGAATTGCAGCGCGAATTCGTGTATCATCTGTAATATTGTACTCTTTATCTAAGGGCACATTAAAATCTACGCGGATAAGCGCTTTCTCGTTCTTGAAATTGTGGTTGTCGATGGTTTTCATGGGGCGAAAATAAACAAAAACTAACCAGGATTACTTAGAATTTTTTACCTGGATTTCACAGATTTCTGGATTCTATTTGTGAATTATATAGACTAATAGATGGTTAATTTTTTTGAACAATGAATCTAAACATAAAATCCATAAATCTGTGAAATCCGGGTAAAAAAATCAAGGTAAGAAATTCAGGTATTACTGAAACGCCGCGCAATCTGGCCCCGGACTAAACGGCCTCTTACAAAATTGAAACTTGAAGCCGAAGAAGAAATCGAATGCTTGCACATCAGATAATCCGACAAATTGTAACAAACGATCAGTACCAATCACGAACCATTTATATCGCAAGCCTAATCCTATTGAAGATTGATTCCATTCAAAGAGAGAGTAGTTTAAGTTCGCTTCGAATTTTCTTTTTTCGTAACGCGCAGAAATATTCATTTGATCCCCACTTGCAATTTGATTTTCTGTGAAATGAATTCTCTTG
>JANOBV010000392.1:0-29910 GCA_031411835.1 Bacteroidota bacterium
GAGAAACTCAAATTCCGTGGACTTTTGTGTAACTTGTGCTTTTAGTGTTTTATTTTTTCAGACAAACGCCTGCAATTCATAAAGCTTCTTATAAACCCCTGCCTTCTCCAGCAATTGCAAATGCGTCCCACGTTCAATGATCTCGCCTTGTTGCATAACTATGATCTCATCTGCATGTTTTATCGTTGAAAGCCTGTGCGCAACAACAAGCGTCGTGCGATTTTTCATCAAGTTAGTAATGGCATCTTGAACCAATCTTTCACTCTCTGTATCGAGCGCTGATGTAGCTTCATCTAAAATAAGTATCGGCGGATTTTTCAAGATTGCTCTTGCAATGCTAATACGCTGACGTTGTCCACCGCTAAGTCTTCCACCGCGATCGCCGACATTCGTCTGATACCCATCTTGCATTTGCATAATGAATTCATGTGCATTAGCGATCTTCGCTGCATTTTCTACATCAGCAACACTAATGTTGTCGAGTCCGAAAGCGATGTTGTTGAAAATTGTATCGTTGAATAGAATACTTTCTTGATTTACAATTCCCATGTTACCACGGAGATCGTTCAATTTGTATTCGTTTATATTTTCTCCGTCTATTAAAATTTCTCCATGTTCAAGATCGTAGAAACGAGGTAGCAAATCTACAAGTGTAGTTTTTCCTGAACCGGATTGTCCGACAAGCGCAATCGTTTTTCCTTTTTCAATCTTCAGATCGATATTTTTCAAAACCCATCCTGAGCCGCCTTTATGATAAGCGAAAGAAACATTTCTGTATTCAATCGCATGATTGAAATCGGTCAATTGAATTGCATGTTCTTTATCGGCAATTGTAATTTCTGCGTCAAGAATTTTGTTGATACGTTCAACACTTGCCAATCCACGTTGAACATTTGAATATGCTTCGCTAAATGATTTTGCAGGCGGAATCAATTGTGAAAAGATGACGATGAAATAAATGAAAACAGAAGGCTCTAACTTTTGCGCAGAATCTAGAACCAATCGTCCACCGAAAAAGATAACAATGACCATTACCACTGCACCAAGAAATTCACTCAGCGGAGAAGTAAGATCACGTTTTCTATAGAGGCGAATCATTAGCTTTCGATATTCGTCATTCAGCTTGTAGAACTTTTTCTGAAAAAATGATTCAGCTGTGAATGCTTTTACGATGCGTAATCCGGAAAGCGTTTCTTCTATTGCAGAAAGTAAGATTCCCATCTTCGCCTGACTTTTCGAAGAAGTGCGACGAAGACTTTTTCCAATTTGTCCGATGATGAGTCCGGCGATTGGTAAAAGTACAAATACAAACAACGAAAGCTGCGGACTCATGAGTACCATTGTTGCGAGAAATAATCCTACCGTTAATGGCTCGCGGAAAATAACTTCCAGCGATTGCATGATACTCCATTCAATTTCCTGAACGTCGCTTGTCATGCGTGACATAAGATCGCCTTTTCTTTCTTCGGAGAAATAGGTTAGTGGAAGAAATAATATTTTGTTGTACATTTTATTTCGTAGGTCACGAACGACGCCATTCCGGATCGGAGAAATAAAATACATTGCCAGGTAGCGGAATAAATTTTTCAGGAAGAAAAGGATGACGATCAGTATACAGATGTAAGTAAGCGCAGGAATTTTTCCATGTTCAATTATATACTGACTTAAAAAGTAATTAAAATTTGTAAGTGCCGCTTTTACAGAAAAGGTCCACGCTACTTTTTCATACACTTGTTGTTGTCCGAAGAGTACATTCAAGAATGGAATTACCATCGTCAATGAAAAAAGCGAAAATACCACCGAAAGCATATTAAAAAATATGTTCAAAAAAGCATAGCCCTTATACGACTTCACATAGCGCAGCAGGCGCAGGTAGTTTTTCATTGGGGGTAAAGATATTCTTTTTTAGTTCAAAGTTCTCGGTTCAATGTTCAAGGTTTTGGGGTTTAAGAATGATTGTTAGTTCATTTACCAAATCGTGTAGTGGTTGATTAATATTTAAAAATTGTTGTATGTTTTCATTGGCCCTATTCAGCGCAGTATAATTGTTAGGCTAAGGATAGCAAAATATCAATAGCCCAACAGGGGCATCCTGTTTATAGCAAGAAATAATAAGTGATAAAAGAATGGTCCAACGAGCAATGTCATTAAGTTTAGTCAAATGATGTATTCGTTGTCAATTTATGGAATTATTAGGCCCGTTAGGGCCAGCCTCTTGGTAACCCCTAGACTATGCATAAGCGCTAAGCCCCTTTAGGGGCGCACTCTTTAAACACACAGCTTATTTCACAATTGTACATGAGGAATACCTCGAATGCAACCAATATATACTGAAACTTTTATTCAGGGGATTTGAAGGACACATACGTTGTGCCTAAAGAGTTCGCCCCTAAGTGGCTTGACTTTCTCGCGTAGTCTAGTATTACCAAAAGTACAGCCCTAAAGGGCTTATCACTTCTAAATAGATTCACTTATTACGAATTCTTGAGATCAACTTAATGACATTGTCCAAGAGGTGTGACCAGTAAATAGCTGGTCGGCCTGTAATATTTAAAAACAATTTTAATTAGTATCCAATTTCATCGTTCCAATTTTTCATATGTAAATTCGTTTATTAAATTTGTAGATAATTAATTTGAGGTATAGGTTTAAAAATTGCGACACCGCTTAAACCCCTTAAACAAGTTAAACCCTTTAAACAAAAACCTTCCTATGAAAAAAGCCTTCTCAATATTCTTTTTTACTTTAATCGCTGCAACTTCAAACGCCCAATTCTACTTCGGCCCTCAAGCCGGCCTCGGTGTTGCAACATTGAAAGGAACCGATATCGAAATAAACAATCAATTTGCATATCACGGCGGACTGATGTTCAATATTCCGTTTACTCATCATATTTCAGTGATGACAGGAGCGTTGTATTCTTCGAAAGGATTCAAATACGATTATCAAACTGCATCGAGAGCAACACAAGCAAACGGCAGTGGTGGGACAGACACATTGTTAGTTGAAGTCGGCGTGAATGCAGATGCAACACTTGGGTATCTCGATATTCCAATTATGCTCACAGCATATTTCGGCGATCAAGGTGGATTTTTCATTCAGGCCGGACCGCAATATTCTTATTTGCTAACGAGCAATGCCACCATTACAACATCAACAACTTATAGTGTAGTAAGCGGAACAAGTTCAGCTCCCGGACCCACAGAAACAACAACCAAACTTGACTTCAATAAATCAGATCTTTCACTCGTAGGCGGAATCGGTTACAAGCTTCCATCATTCCTACTTGTCTATGCACGTGCAACAACAGGCTTTATGAAAGTAGTTGATGACAAATTTGTTGCTGACGAGAATGCTGGGAATAATTTTACGATTGAGGTGGGAGTGGGGTTGACGCTTGGGGGGAAATAAAATTCCGCTTTTGAAATTCTCAGAATAAAATATAATTTGATTTATTCTTTATTTACCCGAAGTGAGGAAGTAGAAGAGATAGTAACAATTCTGTTTTCAAGGGGAAATTGGATAGTAACTAATTGACTAGCCACGTTTGATAACCAAGCTAAAATCTAATTTGCTCTTAACATTTTTACTTTCCGATTTAATTAGCGCTTTATCATTAATCAATTCTAATCGATTTTGTTTTTCTATAATACAACTCCAATATGATAATGGAATAGAATTATCAGAATGTACAGCCAACCTAATTAGAATTTTATCATTTGGCTTTTCTCTATCGTTTAATAGTCTGCTTAATTTAGTAGAATGCAAATCTATCACTTTAGAAAAATCGGAACTTTTCATATTAATGGAATGTAAATACTCTTTCAAGAAATAACTGAAAGTATACACATTATCATATTTATCATCTTTGAAATATTCTTCCATTGTATATTTCAACTGTAATATTCGAGAGTACGAACGATCATTTTCAGACATTTTTTTAATCTGAGTATTTCGAAATGCGGTGACTTCATCTTCAGATTTTTTTTTGTCGGCGGCACTTAATTGACTTGGGAAAACATGAGCCTCAGCAAGCTCTTTATCTGTGTATTTTATCTTTCTTTTCATTGTGCTTCTTTTAAATATTCTTGAATTAATAATTCTGAATTACCCAATTCAGTGTTTATATGTCTACCGCAAATTTGGAAATTATATTTTTTTATGTAATGTTGAGCAAGGCTGGTCTTGGGTTCTAAGGCAACAAAGCCATCGAAACCTTTTCTAAATGCGATTCGACATGCAAATGCAATTAGGCATCCTGCAATCCGATCAAATTGTTTATCCTTCCCTATATTTTCAATTGAAGATTGAAGCAGGTTTATTTTAACCCAATTGTCAAAATAAATCAAAGACATCAATCCAATTATACTGTCAGAATCTTTCAATCGAAGTTTATAAACGTCATAGTTTTTCTCTTTGTCCCAATCAAAATCTGGAAAGCGTTTACTTTTTTTGACTATCCTGAAATCAGCTGTTGTCATTGGTTCAATGATCACTTCCCTCTTATGCCCTCCCACAGTTTCGACCAAATACATCAATCAAATATACAATAGTTTATAGAAAAAAGCAATTAAATTTACGAAAAACGTAAACAAAATTACAAAAATATGCCTGAATTAGAATTAAACTATTTGAAGTTTGCCAAAATTCGCGCTCTATCCTCATCCTCCTTATCGTTTTTTTGATATAGTTCCACGAAAACAATTTTTTCTTCCGACTCAAAATGAGCATAAATTAATCGTAATCCCGAGTTCGCACCGCGACCTTTTAAAGATTTACTACAATCTTTTTTACTTTGATTACGCAAGTTTCTAAATTGAGATTATCGATTTGAAAACTAAAAGGTGGTCTTGCTTGTGGAGAAGCCGTCAACACTTGTTTTACAACATCAAGATCTTCATTAAGGAATCTGTATTTTTTCAAAAGCACTTTCAGGTCTTTTTGAAATTCGGGAAGCTCAACAAATTTCATTGCTCTTCGATTTCATTCCCATAATTTCTTACAGAGTATGGTGCTTCTCTATAAAAAGCCAATTCATAATTTATTTCTTCACCCTCTTTTGAAGCCAACCATGGCATATCCTTATGAGAATAATTGCTGATAGATGTTGCAGACCAATCAGAAAATTGTTCAATGACTTTGTCAATGACTTCCTTCTCGCTCGCTTTCATTTCGGTAAGATCAGCTTTTACCAATGGAATATATCGAGTTTGCATTTTATCGTAGTACTCCGTTTTAATTCGTTGAATCGTTCCTGCATTCATCATTTGTTCAATAATAGAATCCAGCTTTTGCGGAACGGGTCCAAAAGGAAGTTTGCGATATTTAGCACCGGTCAAATGTTCTTCATATAATTCATAGTAATTAAAATCGAAGAAGTATAAAAGTTTGTAAAGAACAGTATCGCCAACATTTGGTTTGCCCGCGCAATGTTCTAAAATAGAACAAAAAATAGGTTTAAAATAGAACAATTTAATTTTCAATTTGACCACTAAGTAATTCACCTCATTCCTCTGTTTTATTAGGAATCTTCTAATTTATTTAGGTAATTTTAATACGGTTAAACATTTTTCTAATGGAGTGTATCATTGTTGATGAAGACAAAGTAGCTAGAGAAGCAATTAAACAATTGATCTCGCAAGTCGACTTTCTAAAGTTGAAAGGTGATTTTGAGGATCCATTTTTAGCAGTAGATTTTTTACATCAAGAATCGGTCGATTTAATTTTCTTGGATACGGGTGATGCCGGAAAAAATTTTTTCGAAATGATAAAAGATCACGAGCATCATGCAATATTAATTTTTGTTGCAGCTAAAGTGAATCTTTCACTTAACAATTTTGAAATTGGAAATCATGATTATCTTTTGAAACCTGTAACACATGAACAATTCATTCCTCGTATTCATGAAGCAAAAGCTCTTCACGACGAGAAAGACGAACAAATAGATGTCGATCACAGAGAATATATTTTTGTGAGAAACAAATCTGTCATCACAAAACTAAATTTGAAAGACATACTTTATATTCATGCCTTAGGCGATTACGTTATTGTGTACACATTAAACGGGCAAAATACTGTACACATCACACTAAGCGGCATAGAACAAAAATTACCTCATCAAAAATTTTGTCGCATACATCGTTCGTATATCATTTCCCTTCGACATATCGATAACATTGAAGAAGGAACAGTTTACATCAAGCATCAACCAATTCCGATCGGCGAACAATTCAAATCGCATTTGTTGAAGATGATCGATTTTATATAATCAGATTTTTTAAAAGTGTCCCGCAGATTTTCGCATATAAATGCGCAGATTAGTTATTCATAAGAAATATAAAATTCGTTTTTATAGTAACGTTTATAATTAAACTGGTTCAACCCTTTCAGTAGCTAAAAATCTGCGATTTTATCTGCGCATTTATCTGCGCATTTATCTGCGAAAATCTCCGGGAAAAAGCACACATAACAACTCCATATTTCTCCCTTTTTTCCTCTATTATCTCCGTGTTTAATTTTTATATTCTTGCGTTGAAATCTACGTTAAATAAATTCAGAATACGATATTTGACTTTGGGCCTCTAAATACTGGGTTTCATCGAAAAATTAATTAACCGACTTTTTATTGACATTACATTTGGTGTCTTAATTAGTTCAACTATTATTTAAACAATTTTAAAAATAACTAAGATGAACACTCAAAGAAATAGTATCGGAAAAATGGCCGGAATGCTTCTCCTCTTTTTAGTTGCATCCCTTTTCATGTCTACAGGTTGCCAGAAAGATGACTTGATGACAAACGGTTCAATCAGCACAGTGTATTCGAATGGAACAGATCGATTAGTAAATCCGGGTGACATAGTATCCAATCGCCTGATTCCAATTCTTACGATTCGTCACGAGTCAGCACGAACAGCAGCGAAAGATTATGTCTTCAATGTTTATGCAAACGGAACAGCATCTTTCATAGGAGTACGCAACGTAGCCTTTGTCGGTGAAAAGAGATGGGACGTAACAGGAGCTACATACAAAGAATTTGTAAGTCTGATGCAATATTCAAACTTCTTCAACATCGTTGACAACAATCAGCAAACACCCGATCTACCGCAAACAATAACAACATACACAGAATACATCAACGAACCGATTGAAATAAGTAATCCTGGCAACCCCGCAAGCAAACCAAATTTAAGTAGAACAAAAAGTTTAGTCGACTTCAACAATGGAACACCAATTGAATTATTCCGACTAAGAACCACTATAGAAAAGATCTTCAAGATTTCCGATTTGGTAGGCCCAACTCCCGGCCCGATAATTATTTCTTCAACATCTCCATTGGATTGATCCAATAATTTAGAGTGAAAGCCTGTCTGCTTGATCGGACAGGCTTTTTTGTGCGATAAATTTCAATTATAAAATTAGGATGATTTGATATTAAATACCTTTAATCATCAAAACCCTGATTTATGATAAAATCAATCATTTAAGGCTAATATCGAAATATTTTTCATTTTTCATTCTGCATTATTATTTTATTTGTATCATTACAGTAAGGCTGTACCTGACTAATAAACTATGAATATTAAAAACATTTCATCAAAATCAAGCGAATTGTTGTCCTATTTTAATGGCAAGAATGAACCATGTTTTGAATATTCTGAAGCTTTTAAAGCGTTGCCAAATTCAAGTGACGGTGCAGTAAAAGAGTTGCTCAGTGACATGACCAGAAGAGGATTGTTGATGCGTTTGCGCGAAAGAATTTATTACATCATTCCATACGAACAAAATTCAGAAACATTTATGCCCGACTGGCATTTGATTGCTGAACATCTTGTGAAAGATGAACAACATTACATTGGTTATTATTCCGCTTTACAAATTCATAACTTGATAACACAGCCATCTTTAAAAGAGCAGATCGTTGTATCAAAGCAAATGCGACCATCGGTCATTAAAATAAAAAATGTTTCTTTTCAATTTATCTATCATAACGAAAAACATTTTTTCGGCGAAAAGAAAATTTGGATTGACAGTTTTAACAAAGTGCAATGTTCCGACTTAGAAAAAACATTTATCGATTGTCTCTTCAAACCCGAATACGCCGGCGGCATAGTTGAAATTGCCAATGCAATTTATATTTCCCGCGACAAAATCAAGTTTGATGTACTCCTTGACTATGCTATAAAATTCGGTTCGCAGCCGGTGATTAAGCGGCTAGGGTTTTTGTTGGAGGTGATGGGGATTCTGAATCCAATTTCAGAAAAATTAAATAAGCTAATTACTGGTTCTTCAGTTTTGTTGGATACGGAATTGCCTAAGGTTGGGAATGTGAATCTAAAATGGAGGATTATACAAAATTTAGAACTCGAGACAATTAAGTTGGCGAAAATTACTTAATTAAGCTAATTGAAATTCGACAAATGCTAAACGTTGAATTAAGCAAACGATAATGTCTAACAAATAACAAACAATTACTATGGATTTAATATCTATTAATAAAAGAAGAGAACTTCGACATCCTTTTTATAAATTGATGAAGCTTGATAACGAAGCTTTAAAAATTGAATTGGCGACTTGGTCAAGGAAAGATTTAATAGAATGGTTATGCTGGAATGATCGTAATGGAATCTATTCGGACGCTGATTCGATGTCAGAATTTGGAAATATTTTGAGTAAAGGAGAAGCAATCGCAATTGTTATAAAGCATATAGAGGAGGGAAGATAGTTTTTAAATATATTGCAATAAATTCATCCAAAAGTATTTGTCTTCACAGGATCTTTCTACTCGGATTTATTCAATGGACAAACTATCGAAATCTCAGCGTAGTAATAATATGCAAGCTGTTAAAAGCAGTGGGTCAAAGATTGAAGTCATTTTAGCAAAGGAGCTTTGGGCTTTAGGTTATCGTTATCGAAAGAACGATAAGGCAGTTTTTGGGAAGCCTGATCTTGTTATGAAAAAGTACCGCATTGCAATTTTTGTAGATGGAGAATTCTGGCATGGGAAGGATTGGAAAAAGAGAAAGCATGATCATATAAGCAATAAAGATTTTTGGTTCAAAAAGATAGAACGTAATATGCAGAGGGACAAGGAAGTAAATTTGAACCTTAAAAAAAGCGGTTGGAAAGTTTTACGTTTCTGGGGTAAAGACATAAGCAAAAATTTACCAAATTGCACTGACAAAATTATTCAAGCAATCAATGAAGCTCGACGAGAACTTATTAATAGATAGATTTGATGGCAAGCGCCGTCAAAAGGAATTAGATGGGCCTGCAAATCATAAGAAAGCAGTTATTACACATTATTTACATAACCGGGAAAATGGAGTAACTAAATTTTATGAAAAACCGGCAATCAAGTATTTAAAGGAATTTGTGAAATTTCAAGTTGAAGTAGAAACACCTCTTCTTTATAAAGATGTATTTCAAAAGTTGCTTTCTGAAGTTGAGAAGGTTCCCTTTCCAACTCCTAAAAAAAGCACTTTCGAATTTATAGATCTCTTTGCCGGTATAGGTGGTTTTAGATTAGCAATGCAAAACTTGGGCGGAAAGTGCGTATTTACTAGTGAATGGGATAAGGAAGCACAGAAAACATATCGAGCTAATTTTGGAGAAGTTCCATTTGGTGATATTACCAAAGAAGAAACTAAAAAATTCATCCCTGATGGCTTTGATGTATTATGTGCAGGATTTCCTTGCCAAGCATTTTCTATTGCAGGAAAGCGTGGAGGATTTGAAGACACACGAGGAACTTTATTTTTTGATGTTGCAGAAATAATTAAAAGGAAAAAACCTAAAGCAATTTTCTTAGAGAATGTAAAAGGCTTAAGAAATCATGATAAAGGAAAAACTTTAGAAACGATATTAAATGTTTTAAGGAATGATCTTGGTTATTTTGTCCCGGAACCTCAAATTGTAAATGCAAAAAATTTTGGTGTTCCACAAAATCGCGAAAGAATTTATATTGTAGGATTCAGAAAAGATTTGAAGGTCGACAAATTTGAATATCCAAAACCAAAGCGTAAAAAGGTATCCTTTTCAGATGTCAAAGAAAAAAATGTAGTGCCGACTAGATATTATCTATCTAACCAATATTTGAATACATTGATAAAACATAGAGAGAGACATGCTAGCAAGGGAAATGGATTTGGATTTGAAATTATTCCTGATGAAGGCATTGCAAATGCAGTTGTCTGTGGTGGAATGGGTCGTGAGCGTAATTTAGTTTTTGATCATAGAATTACAAACTTTACTCCTGAAACAAAAATTCAGGGTGGTGTTAATACAAAAGGAATTCGTAAAATGACTCCTAAGGAATGGGCTAGATTGCAAGGGTTCCCAAAGAAATTTAAAATCGTGGTTTCTGATGCATCAGCATATAAACAATTTGGAAATTCAGTTGCTGTGCCGGCTATACAAGCCACAGCAGAAAAGATTTTAGCTTTAATTGATATTAAAAAACATGCTTCAAGGAAACAAAGGTGAATGGAGTGAGGTTTATACTTTATTAAAATTACTTGGAGATAAAAAATTGTTTTCAGGGGATAAAGATTTGAATAAAATTGAAGAACTTTATTACCCAATAATTAAAATTTTGCGGGATGAAAGTGGAATAAATTTGGAGTATGAGTTGGATGATGATATTGTGATAATTTCAAATAATTCAGAAGTTACACGATTAAGTATAGATGAGTTTAAAAAAAACGCGACTATTCTATTATCTAAAATAAAATCATCTGACGAAACTTTTCGAGTTGTTGAAATTGAAAGGTTCCTAGATTTGATAAGTTGCAAATCTTTAAAAGCGAAATCTTCGAAGAAAACGGATATAAGAATTGTTATACACGACGTAAGACTTGATAGAAGACAGGAGTTAGGTTTTAGTATTAAGTCGCATTTGGGAGGCGATTCTACATTACTTAATGCTACAAAACCAACAAATTTCATTTACAAGATTGAAAATTTTAATCAAACAGACTTAGTAGTAGAAAGTATCAATAATATTTCATCGCCTGGTAGAAAAATTAAAGAACGACTTTTTTCGATAGATCAACTTGGCGGAATATTAGTTTATAATAATTTGGAGAATCAAATTTTTAAGAATAATTTAATTTTAATTGATACCGGACTTCCAATTATTCTGGCTGAAATTGTTAAAATTTATTTTACAACAAAATTGAACTCAATCAAAGAAATAGTTGAAAGAATAAATATAAGCAATCCATTGCAGTTAGATAATACCTACAACCACAAATTTTATGAGTATAAGATTAAAAGATTTTTAGTTGATATTGCTCTTGGGATGATGGCCTCAAAAGTATGGGATGGTATATATGATGCAACAGGTGGATATCTTGTAGTAAAAGAAGATGGAGAAGTCCTATGTTATCATTTATATGATAGAAATAAATTTGAGGATTATTTATTTAACAATACAAGACTTGAGACTGGTAGTAGTACCAGACACGAATTTGCGAAAATATTCCAAAAAGATGGAGAATCATATTTTAAATTAAACCTTCAAATCCGATTTAAAAAATGAGCCAAGATTTGCAATTTAAAGTAAGTTCTGGCCTGAAGAATATTATAGGTCGGGAATTGATAACGGATGATTTTATTGCAATTTTTGAATTGGTAAAAAATGCATTCGATGCTCATGCGACAGAAGTTGAAATTATTTTTGAAAATATTCTAAGTGCTAACGGCAAAATAATAATTGTGGATAATGGCAAAGGAATGAATTATGATGATTTAATTTCAAAATGGTTATTCGTTGCTTACTCTGCTAAAAAAGACGGCACTGAAGACTTGGATTATAGAAATAGACTTCAATCAAAAACGTATTATGCAGGAGCGAAAGGTATCGGTAGATTCTCTTGTGATAAACTAGGGTCGAAATTAAGACTAGTTTCAACTAAAGACGAAGTGAATTCTAAAACGGAAGAAATTCAAGTTGACTGGTCAAAATTTGAACAAGACTCCAAGAAAGAATTCGTGAATGTGAACGTAAGTCACTCAACATTGTTATCAAATCCATCAAAATACAAAACAGGCACATTGCTTGAAATTTCAGGAATTAGAAGTGATTCAATTTGGAATGAGGAAAAATTAATTCGGCTAAAACGATCGTTAGCTAAACTAATTAATCCTTTTGATGATTCAAATAAGCGTCCATTCAAGATTATTATTGAAGCTGCCGAATTTAGAAACCACGATTCAAATCAAACGGATAGCAATAGAAAAATCAATGGTGTTGTAGAAAATAATTTATTAGATATTTTAAGAATAAAAACTACAAAGGTAATATCACAAATTTCCGAGGATGGACAAAAAATAACAACCGAATTATCAAATAATGGTTCTTGGCTATACCGAATAATTGAAAAGAACTTAGAATATGATTTGTTGAAAAATATTCTAACGGAATTGTATTTTTTAGATAAGAAAGCAAAAAATAATTTTACAAGGTTAATGGGAATCAAGCCGGGTGATTATGGATCTGTTTTTCTTTATAAAAATGGGATTCGAATTTATCCATTTGGTGAAGCAGGAGAAGATTCCTTTTCGCTCGATAAGAGACAGCAGAAAAGACTTGGAGATCACGTAGGAACTGTGGAATTGATTGGAAGAATAGAAATTTCAGGAGAAAACGAAGAATTTAAAGAAACCACAAGTAGAGGTGATGGATTAATTAAAAATACGAGCTATGAGCAATTGCAGAATTATTTCATTGAGAAGGTGATTGTTAAACTTGAAAGTTTTCGGAGAAATATCGTTAAATATGGAATTGACTTAGACGAATTTGAAAATACGCAGCATAGCAAAGAAAAGGTTGTAAAACTTATAGCTGATATTTCTAGTAATGATAATATTATTGATATTCAATTCAATCCTGATTTACTCGAGTTGATAAATGAGACTCAAGAAGATAGTAGCAGTGCGAAAACTTTAATTAAATCAATTGAAGAAATAGCAAAAAACTCTGATAATCCAATCCTTCTTGAAAAAATAAAAAAAGTAAAAAACACACTAGATGATGCAATTGTTACTGCTGAACTTGCAGAAGGAGATTTAAAAATTAAAGAAAGAGAACTTAAAGAAAAACAAAGCCAAAATCTATTTCTCAAGTCAATTAGATCACAAGACTTTGATGATTTGGTAAGTTTTATGCATCATGCAGGAATTTATGCTCAAACAATCAATTCTTATTTAAGGAATATTTCATTAAAATTAAATAGGAATATTGAAATCAGTAGAGAAGATTTAATTCAGATTATTCGTAATATTAGCTTTGAGGCTAATAAAATTCTCAATATAACTGAGTTTGCGACCAAGGCAAATTTTAAATTGAAGACTGAAGAAATGGATGTTGATTTAATCAACTACATTTCCGAATATATTAGTAATATCATTCCAACGGTTAATGACAAAGAGATGAAAATCATCTTTGAAAATGATGCGTCAAATGTTATTTTTAAAAAAATTAAACCTATTGAAATAAACATTTTAATCGACAATGTTATAAATAATGCAAGGAAAGCCAATTCCAGTAATTTAAAAATAGTATTAAGTGAAAAAAATGGTAAAGTGATCCTAAATTTTTCAGATGACGGTAAAGGTATAAGTCCTAAAAATTTGAAAAGCATCTTTGATTTTGGATTTACGACAACTGATGGATCTGGTTTAGGACTTTATCATGTTAAACAAATAATTAATGAGCTAAAGGGAGATATTGTTGTAAGTAACAACAATGAAAAAGGTGTCACATTTAAAATCGAAATATGAAACAGAAGTTTATTTTATGGATTGATGATATGCAATCTTGGACTGATATCGTCATAGAAAATATTAATTTACTAGCACTGGAAAGAGGTATGCAACTTATTATCAAACCTCAGTTAAATGGTGAAAATTTGGAACAAATACTAATGCTTTATCCTTTTGATTTAATTGTAATGGATTATCAAATGAGTCCATTTAATGGAGACAAGTATATAAAAGATATTAGGTTTGAACCACATTTAGATGGAATTCCAATTTTATTTTACAGCCAAGATCCTGATATCAATTTAAAGGAATTAATTTCGGATACGATCAATGTTCATATTACAAATAGAAAATTAGTCGAAGATAGAATAATGGATTTCATTTTCCCGTCAAAGGTGGTTAGCTAGAAATAATTAACTTCTATAAATAATCTATATCTTCGTACGCCCATGGACTCCACCCGCCAACAAAAATACAACCGCCTCTTCCTAAAAGAAATCGGAGAACTCTTCCAGAAAGAAGGGCGGAATTATTATGGGAATGCTTTTGTGACGGTGACCAATGTTCGGGTGTCGCCGGATTTGGGTGTAGCAAATATTCATATTTCGGTTTTTGGCGTAAAGGACTCAAATGCAGTGCTTGAGCAGATTAAGAAGCATACAAAAGAGATCCGCCATTTGCTCGGAAATTCTATCCGACACCAAGCGCGTATCGTTCCTGAACTGAAGTTCTTTTTGGATGACTCGCTGGATTATGTGGAGAAAATGGAGAAGCTTTTTAAGGATATCAATATACCACCGGCGCCTCCTGCGGTTGAAGGGGAATAAACTTTGTTTATGGGTTTAAGGGGTTTAAAGGGTTTAAGGTGTTGTGCCACGTAGAACAACCCGAACTAATTGAAACCCAAACGAAACCCATTGACTTATTAAACTCCTTAAACTCCTTAAACCCCTTAAACCATTTAAACCTCAAACCCCTTAAACCCTATTAAACCTTAAACCCTTTAAACCAATTATTTCCCCCCTTTTTCTATCTTCGCCGTCTATTCTAACCCGATGCAATACGATCCAATAAAACGCTCTCTGGGCAACGTCTTTAATAAAACGCCTTTCCTTCGCCGAATTTTTTATAATCTGCTCGATCTGCTTTTGCTTCGGGCTTGGCATGTACATAAAGAGCTTCGATTGTGGATCAAAACGTCGAAATCGAATGCTGATATTCTTGATGCCGGCGCGGGATTCGGTCAGTATACGTATTGGATGAATCAGAAGAACCAGAACTGGAAAATCACTTCTATCGATGTGAAGGATGAACAAGTGGCTGATTGCAATACTTTTTTTCAAGCGATCGGTTCTAAAAATGTTCGCTTCGAAGTTGGTGACCTTACGAAATATGTAAAACCAAATGCATACGATCTTGTTGTGTGTGTCGATGTGATGGAACACATTCTTGAAGATGTACAAGTATTCAAAAATTATTTCGCATCAATGAAATCGGGTGGAATGGTTTTAATCTCTACTCCGTCTGATCAAGGTGGTAGCGATGTGCATGGCGACGATGAATCTTCTTTCATCGAAGAACATGTGCGCGATGGATATAACATAAACGAAATACAAGACAAACTGCGCTCTGCAGGTTTCAATAAAATTGAAGCACGGTATCAATATGGTGCGCCGGGAAAAATTTCTTGGCGACTGTCGATGAAATATCCAATCGTGATGTTAGGCAAAACGAAATTATTTTTCATCATACTTCCGTTCTATTACATCATCGCATATCCGATTTCATTTGTGTTGAATTATTTTGATACTTATTCTCGGCATTCTACAGGCACTGGGCTTGTTGTTAAGGCTTGGAAGGATTAATTAATTTGTTGAATTGGTTTAAAGGGTTTAAATTGTTTAATGTGTTTAAAGTGTGTATTGCAGGATTGCCTGTAGTCGATTTATAGTTCGCAACACATTAAACTCCTTAAACCCCTTAAACATTTTAACCCCCTTAAACTAAAATTGAAATTGATTTCAACTCTGATCGCCCGTAGATATTTCTTCAGCCGCAAATCCCAACGGGTAATCAATATCATTTCTCTCATTTCCATCATCGGTGTTTCCATAGGAACTGCTGCATTGATCATTGTGCTTTCTGTTTTTAATGGCTTCGAAGGACTGATCAAACAACTTTATAATTCTTTTGATTCTGATCTGCGCATTACTATTAACGAAGGAAAATCGTTTACAAATCAAGATGTGAAAGTTGATGATTTGAAAAAAATCAACGGCGTAAAATATGTTGTGAGTGTTGTAGAAGAAAATGTTCTCGTTAAATATCGCGATAAACAAGTTACAGCTACGATAAAAGGTGTGAGCGATAATTATTCCTCTGCAACAGGAATCGATTCCATGATCGTTGATGGAAAAATGTTATTGCAACGTGGTGATACAGATTATGCAGTTGTCGGCGGAGTGATTGCATACAATTTGCAGATGAGTATGAATGATCCATTCACGCAACTGGAAATATATGCGCCGAGAAGAACGGCAACGTCATTTACGAATCCGGAAGAAGCATTTAACAAGCGTTTCGTTTCTCCTACGGGAATTTTTGCTATTCAACAAGAATTCGATTCGAAATATATTATCGTTCCACTTCGTTTTGCAAATGAAATTTTCGAATACGACAATCATCTCACTGCAATTGAAATCGCAACGGAAGCGGGAACAGATGTCGACGAACTGCAATCTGACATTCAAAAAAAACTCGGCAGTAAATTCATCGTAAAGAATCGTTACCAGCAACACGAACTCATTTACAGAATCATGAAATCGGAAAAGTGGGCTGTGTTTTTAATTCTAACATTCATACTTGTTGTTGCTGCTTTCAATGTGATCTCTTCTCTCACCATGTTAGTCATCGATAAAAAGAAAGACATTGCAGTGTTGCAATCGTTCGGCGCTGATGTTACAATGCTTCGCAGAATATTTTTATTCGATGGATTGTTGATCACGCTTACAGGCGCTCTCAGCGGACTGTTTATCGGTTTTGTAATTTGCATACTTCAACAAAAATTCGGACTCATCGCTCTCGGCGGTTCCGGATCGTTTGTGATTGATGCTTATCCGGTGAAAATGATAATTACTGATTTTCTTTATGTATTTGCCTCTGTTGCTGTCATCGGACTTTTGGCTGCGTGGTATCCGAGTAAGCGACTAATAAAGAATGAGATTAATTTGAAGTTGATTGCGGGGGATGAGTGAGAAACTTTTAAAACACAAGAACAGAAGTTACACAAAAGTACACGGAATTATGGATGTTCAATTCCGTGTACTTTTGTGTAACTTGTGTTCTTGTGTTGAAAAACAAATCGGACATTAAACCTAAAGCAAATTTCTACTCCGCCATACAAACAACAATCCGCTTCACCCATTTCATATTCCTACTTCCGCCTTTAATGTCACTAGTTGTCAGTAATAAAATTCGTTTTTCATTTTCAGTGATTGGTTTACCATTCATTTCTGTCACAACATAAAGATGATTTCCGGTTTCTGTGTTGTAGATTTCATTGAATGAATAAACTACAGTATAACCATCGACCGCTTCAAACTTGAAGTAAAATTGATTCAGCATCTTTCGACTTTCATAATCAAATTCGACACTGTCGAGTAGATCTTTTACCAAAACCGCTTTTACTCCTGTTGCTTCTTCTCTTTGCTTCGACGAACAACTTGTGTTAACGTCTCCCAATTCAACACTTTTGTAAAACTGAAAACTCGAAATCGGAATTGCTTTTTCTTGTTTTACTTTTCCTGTAACTAACAATGTGTCACTATGAAATGCACTTTGTGCAAATAAAAATTGTGTAGTGAGTAGAAATAGAATTTGCAGAAGAATCTTTTTCATCATTTGAAATGGTGTTTTAAATTATACTTTAGTTGTTACATATAAGAACCGACATTTAGGCGGTAACGAATGTCATTTTAAATAAAGTCATTTGTGTATTTAAAAATGCTGTGCGCCTCGGCGTATAGTCATGCAGCCTGGGGAAAACGCGGGGACTCGCTGCATGGCGTCAGCCATTTTCTTTTACTGTCAATTTCAATTTACTATCAATTTCAATTTATTGCAATACGTTTATTGGGGCGCTTTTTTTTTTCGGCGCGCCCGGGGATTAAATATGTATCAGCCATTCTATGATGAGCTCACCCATTAAACCCATTCAACATTTTAAACTCATTAAATCATTTCAACCCATTCAACCAATACACTAAACCAACTTATTCCTAACCAAGTACTCCGCAATCTGCACAGCATTCGTCGCCGCACCTTTCCGCAAATTATCCGCAACAATCCACATGTTCACTGTATTCGCTTGCGACTCATCACGACGAATTCTTCCTACAAAAACATCGTCTTTGCCTTCTGCGAATAATGGCATCGGATATTCTTGCTTCGATGGATCGTCTTTTACGATCACTCCTTTTGTATCTCCAAGAATTGATTTTATATCTTCAACAGTAAAGTCGTTGGAAAACTCAACATTTACCGCTTCGCTGTGTCCGCCTTTCACTGCTACGCGAACAGTTGTTGCTGTCAATCGAATTGAATCATCGCCCATGATCTTACGAGTTTCATTCAACATTTTCATTTCTTCTTTCGTGTAACCATTGTCAAGGAAAACATCGATCTGTGGCAAGACATTCATGTCGATCTGGTATTTATATGCCATTTCACCTTGAACACCATTACGTTCATTGTACATCTGATCAACGGCTTTTTTTCCTGTGCCGGAAACGGATTGATACGTAGAAACAACAACACGCTTGATGTTATATTTTTTGTGAAGCGGATTTAATACCATGACCATTTGAATCGTCGAGCAATTCGGGTTGGCAATGATTTTGTCTTCTTTCGTCAACACATGAGCGTTGATCTCGGGCACGACTAATTTTTTTGTTGCATCCATTCTCCATGCGGAGGAATTATCGATAACTGTGGTTCCTGCCGCTGCAAACTTCGGGGCCCATTCTAACGAAGGAGTTCCGCCGGCAGAAAAAATTGCGATCTCGGGTTTCATCGAAACGGCATCTGACATTGAAACGCATTTGTATGATTTTCCACGGAAGTAAATTTCTTTCCCGATTGATTTGTCTGATCCAACCGGAATCAATTCGTCGACAGGAAAATCACGCTCTTCCAACACCTTCAACATTACTTGTCCAACCATGCCGGTTGCACCTACAACTGCTACTTTCATACGGTTCTTTTATTATCCTTATTTTATGGGGTAACGATTCCGATTTCTATGATCTAATTTTGTCTGCAAATTAAGCAATAGCTCTCATGCGGAATCAACTCTTACTCATTTTTTCTTTGCTGGTTACAACGGGCAAAGCACAACTGTCCGACAATTTCTCTGACGGCAATTTTACTTCGAATCCGCAGTGGCAAGGCGATTCTTCCAATTTCATCGTGAACTCAAACGGCGAACTTCAACTGAATGCGCCTGCTTCGGGGGCTTCGTGTTTGGCTGTCCCTTTGGTTCTTTCCTATTCCGATACACTGGAATGGCGGCTAAAAGCTCACCTCGATTTTGCACCGTCGTCAGCTAATTACTGTCGAATTTATTTGCTGGCCGATACGAATAATCCGCAGTCCTCGGTCAATGCATATTTCCTCCAACTTGGAGAATCATTGTCGAATGATGCCATTGAATTATGTCGTCAAGCCGGAACAGTTATCACAACTATTTGTCGCGGTCAGGATGCGCAGATTGCCTCCGCTTTTGAAATTCAAATTCGAGTGCTGCGGTTTCCAAATGGCGATTGGCAAATTTTTACTGATGAAAATCTGACGGAAAATTATTCGCAGATCGCTTCCGGATTTGATACAGGAACACCAAATGCGAATTACTTTTTCTTCAATTGTAATTATACTTCCGGAAATCTGCAACGATTTTATTTCGATGATATTTATGCAGGAAGTTTTATTCCTGATCGATTTCTTCCGAGCTGTACGTCAGTTGAAATTCCATCAGATAGTACAATCGTGCTTTCGTTTTCGGAGAAATTACAACGCGCTTCTGTTGCAACTCTTACAAATTATAACATCATTACAATTGGAAATCCATCTCAATTGACAATTGACTCCGTTAATGATTATACAATCACATTATACTTCAATCAACAGCTTCTGACCGGGATTGAGTATGATTTAAAATTGATCAGTCTTATTGATGACGCCGGAAATTCTATGAATGATACGACGATTAAAATTTTGTACTACCCAATTGGTTCAGGAAGGGCAAATGATATCGTCATTTCCGAAGTCTATTTTGAAATGTCGTCTATCAGTCCATTGCCAAATGCTGAATTTGTAGAGCTCTATAATCGGTCCGATTCAGCAATCGATTTGTCGGGCTGGACAATTTCTGATGGCTCTTCTGATGCTGTATTTCCTAAACTATTATTCAAGCCGAAAGAGTATCTCGTTGTTTATGATTTGCAAAATGATCAGCTCTTTTCTGCTTTTTCAAATCGAATTGGAGTAGCAGGTTTTCCCGGATTGAATAACGATTCGGGTGATACTTTGACGCTTTTCGATGAGCAGAATTTTGCCATTGAATCGGTCGGATTTAACGACGATAGCTACCACGACTCTAACAAAAAGAATGGCGGTTGGACGGTCGAACGAGTCGATATAAATTTCACTTGTCCCGATGAAGCCAATTGGAAAGCATCGGAAAATACGTTTCATGGTACGCCGGGAAATGAAAATAGTGTTGCAGGAATTCACACAGATGATACTGCACCATGGGTCAGTAATGTCTTCGTGGTGGATTCTACTCACTTGCAAATTGATTTCAGCGAAGCAGTGTTTTCTACAATCATTCCATCTGATTTCAATTCAATTGATGTTCGAGAAGTCGTTAATGATTGTATTTCTGTGAATGTAATTTCTCCGAAATCAGTTCTACTTGGTTTTGCAAATGTGTTTGGGGATGTAATTTCACATTTGAAAATTTTGGATACACTGAGTGATTGTTCATCGAATCGAATTGACATTTCCGCTGAATATAAATTCGGCAAACCGGAAAAAGCGGAGGTAGGAGAAGTTGTCATCAACGAACTTTTGTTTGATCCGTTTGAAGGCGGCGAAGATTTTGTTGAACTTTATAATTGTTCTTCGAAGATCATCGATCTCAACAATTGGACAATCCAAGAGGCCGATTATGTTGATGAAAATTCGATCAAGGATGAAACACTTTTGAGCAACAATCATCGCATTATTTTTCCCGGAGAATATCTGGCATTTACTCGTTCGCCGAAATCTGTAATGAACAATTATATTTGTCCGGATCCCAAAGCCATCATCCAACTCGACGATCTGCCGGATTACAATTCGGATGAAGGTCGTGTTGTGCTGCGCGATAATTTTGGAAATCGAATGGATGGATTCCAATATTCAGATAAGCTCCATTTCTATCTTTTGAATTCACCAAATGGTGTTTCGCTGGAACGCTTGAATGGTTATTCCGGAGATCTCGAAAATGTACAATGGCAGTCAGCTGCGTCGACTGCCGGTTTTGCAACTCCGGCATATTTGAATTCTCATCGCGTAGGTTTGAACGAGAATTCTAATAGCGGAAACATAGAAGTCGCAAATGAAGTATTCTCCCCAGATAATAATGGTTATGAAGATCTACTTGCAATCAACTATCATTTCGACGAGCCGAGCGCGATCTTGAGCTTAGCCATCTTTACCAAAGACGGATTTCCCGTAAAAGATCTTCTAGTCAATCAAACCATTTCCAACGAAGGCCAAATTTTCTGGGATGGCTTTACCGACAAAGGCAAGCTCGCACTTCCGGGAAGGTATCTCGTTTGGGCAAAATCGTTTAGTCTTGCTTCAGGTGCTAAAGTATTTCGTAGTTCTTGTGTTGTTGCTTTGGGAAGACAATGAAGCAAAAACAACAGAATTGAATTCTATTTTTCAAAAAACTATTTTCATTTTTCTATAGAGCTTTTGATAACAATTCACTTTTTGGCTAAAGCCCAACTCTGTGAGAACATCCTTGATCCGTCACCTAAAGGTGACGGCAATGAAAGATCCATATATTATTTTCGTCATTTTGAGATGAAGGATGTTGTCCTTTATTATATTCACCAATATGACGAACGAAGAGCTTTTGTAGTTCAGTCCTGTTAGAGTAGACATATTGGAAACTTACAGAGCCCATTAATTGATGTATTACCAGTTAGTCTGTAGTCCTGAAGAGCCGACATATTGGTAACTCTCAAGTCCCATTCATTGATCTTTTATCTGTTAGTTTTTAGTACCATATGATTTGAGATTTGGGTAACCCGTAAGTCTTATTCATTGATTTTTTATCTATTAGTGTTTAGTTCCATGTGAGTTGAGATATTGGTAACCCCAGAGTCCCGTTAGGGACGAACTATCGGTAACCCGTGACTAGTCCACCCACCCGAAAGCCCCGTAGGGGCGACATATAATTTCGAAGATGCTTCAATTGAAAATGCAATCTCAAAAATCACACTGAAACAATTTGCACTACTTTAAAAAATTGTTGAGCTTAGTTTTTATGGGCAACTGCAATTATCGATTGAGTTATAGTTAACAATTTTTTTTTGGGCGTAAGCCCAACTCTGTTTCCCCCAACATTTTGTAAGTAGCAAGTCCCGTCAGGGACGTCATATCGGTAAGCCGGAAAAAGTCCACAAAGTCGAAAGCCCCGTTAGGGGCGACCTACCGGTTAGCAGAAAAATGATAATATTGCACCATGAATCCCCCAATCGATCTCCGCACCGTCGCCGTCACTCGCTACATGATGCCTCTTCGTGAAGGCGGATCATTACCTGCACTTGCGGAGGCCAACGACGATTTCAAATATGTTCTGAAATTCAAAGGCGCCGGTCATGGTGTAAAAGCATTGATTGCTGAATTGCTTGGAGGAGAAATTGCACGTGTACTCAAGTTGCGTGTGCCGGAGTTAGTTTTTGCAACTATCGATGAAGCATTCGGACAAACAGAAGGCGATGAAGAAATTCAAGACTTGCTAAAAGCGAGTAAAGGTTTGAATCTGGCTTTGCATTTTCTTTCCGGTGCGTTGACTTATGATCCTGTTGTTTGCTCAATCGATTCAAAACTCGCTTCACAAATTGTATGGCTCGATGCATTCATTACTAACGTTGATCGTACTTTCAGAAATACAAATATGCTCATGTGGCATAAAGATCTTTGGCTTATAGATCACGGTGCTGCATTTTATTTTCATCACACTTGGACCAATTGGGAGAACCATGCAAGAAGTCCTTTTGCATTGATAAAAGATCATGTGCTTTTATCACAAGCAACAGAATTGAATTCAGTCGATGCGGAATTCAAAAAAATATTGACGGAAGAAGTTCTTACTAATATTGTGAACCTTATTCCTAACGAATGGCTACAATGGAAAGATACCGATGAAACGCCGGAACAAATCAAAGCAACCTATTTAAAATTTCTGTTGATCAGAAAAGACAATTCAGATATATTCATAAAAGAAGCGCAAGATGCAAGAACGATACTTATATGAATATGCTGTAATTCGAATTGTTCCTAAAGTAGAACGAGAAGAATTCATCAATGTTGGCATCGTACTTTTTTCTAAAAAGTCGAATTACTTAAAGTGTGTTTGTAAACTTGATGTTTCAAAACTGCAATGCTTCGCAAATGAATTAGACATTGAGCAGATCGAAAGTTACTTGCATGCTTTCGAAAAAATAAATAACGGTGATGAAACCGGTGGACCAATTGCAAAAATGGATGTGCCTTCAAGATTCAGATGGCTGACTGCTGTTCGTAGTTCGGTTTTGCAAACATCACGACCACATCCGGGATTTTCTAATGATTTAGATGCGACTCTTCAAAGGCTCTTCAATGAATTAGTAGTTTGATCAAATCAAATTTTCGTGTTTTTCATAGATGAATTCAATAAAAGGTTAATATCGTTTTTAAATATCAATCATTTTTTTAACTTCGTTTCACTAACTCTAAAATGTCATGAAAAAACTAATTCTCTTCACAGCAATTTTGTTTTTAAATCTCCAATCGTTTGGACAAGGTTTTCAATATGTTGGTGTCAATCCAACAATTCCTACTGATGCTGACACTGTTTCTGTTGTCGCCAGTTATGTTTTTAACAGTGGCCCTTGTGATCTTGTGAATCAAAATTTCACTATAACAGGAAATAATATTTCTACATTTCATTTTCATTGTCCGGGAATGTTGACTGTAATGTGTCCCGGAACTGATATTTTGCCTATTGGAGTCTTGCCGGCTGGTTCATATAGTGTTACAGCAAACCTTTTTCAAGGCACCTATGACAGCTTAGGAAATTGTTCTCAATACACTCAAATAGATGTAGCCAATTATAATTTTACGGTTTCCCTAGGGACAGGAATCAATCAAATCACAAAAGCAAGACCAATTGTTTTTCTGAATAAAGAAAATATCAAGATCTCGAACCTGATTGCTGAATATCAATTTATACTTTATAATGTTACAGGAAAAGAAATTGTCTCCAGAAAAGTTTCTTCAACTGACAACGATTTTTCTATTGCTGTCGAAAGCGGCGTTTATTTTTATTCGTTGCGCGCAAATGGAACACAAGAATTCACAGGAAAACTTGTTTTTAACGAATAGTGAATAACGAAGGGCTATCGTAGGTGATTGTTTTCCTATGATAGCCCTTCGTTATTCACTATTCACTATTCGTTATTCACTATTCGTTCTTATTTGACTTCAGCAATTACCTTGAGTTCAATTCCAATTGGTGTCGGCAAACAGTTTATCTCAAGCGTAGTTCTGCACGGCGGATTGGTACTGAAATAGTCAGCCCAGATTTTATTGTAGATCGGAAAATCATCTTTCATGTTTGTCAGGTAAACTGTAACATCGATAATTTCTTCCCATGAACTTCCTGCATCTTCCAATATGAGTTTTACATTCTTGAAAACAGAATGACATTGTGCTGCGATATCATAACTCACAATATTATTATTCGCATCCAATTCAACTCCCGGAATTTTTTTTGTCCCACGCTCACGAGGACCCACTCCCGATAAAAAAAGTAAATTTCCGACACGACGAGCATGCGGATACAAACCTACCGGTTCAGGAGCTTTTGAAGAATTGATCTGGTCTGACATGATTTTATATTTATAGTGCAAAAATAGAATAAAAAACGATGTTTTTGCCCTATGAAAAGGGGACTATTTTTATTTGAATGAGTAAGGATATTACCCTACCTTTGCCACTCTTAAATCTTAAAACTAACCCGCCTCTTATCATGAAAATTAAAATTCTATTAGTTTGCCTTTTAGCGACAACATTATTCAACAGTTGTAAAAAAGACGAAGACACAACATCGACGCCTACTACTTCTACAAAGAAGTCATTATTGATCGACAAAAACTGGAAGCAGACTGCATGGACAGTTAATCCCGCTTATAACTATGCAGGAACTGGTGCTGTAACAAATCTTATAGGATACATTGCTCCTTGTGAGTTGAATGATATCACAGTTTACACAACTTCAAATACCTATACAATTGATGAAGGCGCTACGAAATGCTCAGCAGGTAATCCTCAAACCAAAGAATCTGGATCATGGGCATTCAACAGCGGTGAAACAACTATAACAAGGACACCTTCAGGGGGCGCCGCTAAAGAATATTCAATTGCTACACTCAATGAAACCACTCTAAGTTTAAATACAACTCTGATTTCAGGAGGAGTTACTTATGTTTTTACACAAACATATACTAAACTGTAATTCCTAAAATACACACTAATATAGCCATCCGCCTCGGCGGATGGCTTTTTTGTTTTTGACTAATAGCAATTGGAGCCATTTCCTTGAAAATCAGTCATTATTACATCCAAAAATGTCTGTTTTATGGTCAATTTTTAGTACTTTTGCCGACCTTTTGAATTCATATTATGTCTAAATACCCCGAATACAACCAACTCAATCTCAGCGAACTGGGCAAAGATGTCCTGAAAACGTGGGAAAAGGAGAAGACTTTTGAAGCTAGCGTTTCTTCCCGTGAAGGAAAACCGGCCTTCAATTTCTATGAAGGCCCGCCTTCCGCTAACGGATTGCCGGGAATTCATCATGTCATGGCGCGTTCGATTAAAGATATTTTTTGTCGCTATAAAACTCTTAAAGGTTTCCAAGTAAAACGCAAAGGTGGTTGGGATACGCACGGACTTCCAATCGAACTTTCTGTGGAGAAAACACTAGGCATTCGTAAAGATGATATCGGTAAAACGATCTCTATCGAAGACTACAATAAAGCTTGCCGCAAGGAAGTAATGAAGTACAAAGATATCTGGGATGACCTTACTCGTAAAATGGGTTATTGGGTCGATCTTGATAATCCATATGTGACTTTCGAAAATGATTACATAGAAACGTGCTGGAATCTTTTGCAAAAATTTTATGACAAAGGACTTTTGTATAAAGGATTTACGATTCAACCATATTCGCCTGCCGCAGGCACGGGACTTTCTTCGCATGAGTTGAATCAACCGGGAACTTATAAGATGGTGAAGGATACTTCGGCTACAGCGATGTTCAAAGTTCAAAGTTCAAAGTTCAAGGTTCTGAATGAAATGTTAGGTGCTTCGAATGTTTACTTCTTAGCGTGGACGACAACGCCTTGGACATTACCTTCGAATACTGCGCTTGCTGTTGGTGCGAAAATAAAATATGTTGCTGTAAAAACATTTACTCCAAATACTGATCATAGTGTGATTGTAATTTTGGCGAAAGATTTATTGCACAAATATTTTCCGGAAAAAAATTCAGAACTATTATTTGAAGATTATAAACCAGGCGATAAAGCAATTCCGTTTGAAGTGCTTGGAGAAATTTCAGGGAAAGAACTAGAAGGTTCTACTTACCAACAATTACTTCCATATGCTCAACCAACTGATGGCGATGCATTCCGTGTTCTAGTTGGCGACTTCGTTACGACTGAAGATGGAACAGGAATCGTTCACATCGCTCCAAGTTTTGGTGCAGACGATTTTCGTATTGCTAAACAAAATGGAATTGGTTCACTGACTCTTGTTGATAAGCAAGGAAGATTTACTTCTGAAGTTACTGACTACGCAGGAGAATTTGTGAAGGAAGCTTATTTGAACGACGAAGAAAAAGCAATCGAAATAAAAAAACAAGGTGGCGAAAAATATCTTTCTGTCGATGAACGTCTCGTTATCAAATTAAAAAAAGAAGGTAAAGCATTTAAGTCTGAACGCTATGAACATACTTATCCGCATTGCTGGAGAACCGATAAACCGATTCTTTACTATCCACTCGACTCATGGTTCATTCGCACAACTGCTGTGAAAGAAAGAATGGTTGAGTTAAATAAAACGATCAACTGGAAACCTGAATCTACAGGAACAGGACGTTTTGGAAATTGGTTGGAAAACTTAGTTGATTGGAATCTTTCTCGATCACGTTTTTGGGGAATCCCTCTTCCTATGTGGGCGAATGATGATTACAGCGAACAGATCTGTATTGGCTCTGTCGCTCAGCTAGAAGAAGAAGTAGAAAAATCTGTTGCTGCAGGTTTCATGAAAACGAATCCTGTTAAAACAGCTCGTGAAAGTGGAGGACAATTCGAATTGCATCGCCCTTATGTTGATGAAATAATTCTAGTTTCTCCATCCGGTAAAAAAATGCAACGCGAATTGGACCTCATTGATGTTTGGTTTGATTCAGGTGCAATGCCATACGCTCAATGGCATTTTCCATTCGAGAATGCTGATGAATTTGAAAAAGCATTCCCGGCAGATTTTATCGCAGAAGGTGTTGATCAAACACGTGGTTGGTTCTTTACACTGCATGCAATTGCTGTTATGCTTTTTGATTCTGTCGCTTACAAAAATGTTGTGAGTAACGGATTGGTTCTCGATAAGAATGGGAATAAAATGTCGAAGCGTTTGGGAAATGCTGTTGATCCATTCGAGACGCTTAAAAAATATGGTGCCGATGCAACACGCTGGTATATGATCAGCAATGCACAACCGTGGGACAATCTTAAATTCAATCTCGAAGGAATTTCTGAAGTACAACGGAAATTTTTCGGAACGTTATACAATACTTATTCATTCTTCGCTCTGTATTCTAACATCGATGGCTTTACTTTTTCTGAAAATGAAATTCCTATTTCTGATAGAACGGAATTAGACAGATGGATTTTATCTGAATTAAATTCGCTTGTAAAAATTGCAGACGAGAGTTTTGAAGATTACGAACCGACACGTGCAGCAAGAGCGATCTCTGATTTCGTGACGGAACATTTGAGTAACTGGTACGTTCGTTTAAGTCGTCGCCGTTTTTGGAAAGGTGAATATACATCTGATAAAATTGCTGCGTATCAAACATTGTATACTTGTCTTGAAACAGTTTCAATATTGATGTCGCCAATTGCACCATTCTTCAGCGATCGTTTGTTCCGTGATTTGAACAATGTGAGTAATCGTCGTAAAGCAACATCTGTGCATCTTGCAGATTTTCCTGAATTGAATATTGTAATCATCGATAAAGCTCTTGAAGAAAGAATGGAACTTGCTCAGCAAATTTCGTCAATGGTATTGTCGTTACGCAAAAAAGTAAATATTCGTGTTCGTCAGCCGCTGAATAAAATTCTTCTTCCTGTTTTAGATGAATCATTCAAAACAAAAGTTGAAGCGGTGAAAGATTTAATTCTCGCTGAAGTAAATGTAAAAGAGATCGAATACATTCATGATACAAAAGGTGTTCTGGTAAAAAAGATAAAAGCAAATTTCAAAGTCCTCGGAAAAAAAGTCGGCGGACTGATGAAGGATGTTGCCGCTTGTATCGTTTCAATGACACAAGAGCAGATCCAAGAATTGGAGGCAGAGAAGAAATTTGAATTTGAAGTACTTGATCAGACGATAATCATTACCGATGAAGATGTAGAGATCAGCTCGGAAGATATTCCCGGCTGGCAGGTTACTAATGAGGGAAAACTGACTGTAGCCCTCGATATTACTCTGACTCCGGAGTTGAAAGAGGAGGGAATTGCTCGCGAATTCATCAATAGAATCCAGAATCTTCGCAAAGAACGTGGTTTTGAAGTGACTGACCGGATCGACTTGAAAGTACTAGAGAATGCAGGAATTAGAAATTCGCTGATAAATAATAAAGATTATATTTGCGCCGAAATTTTAGCAGCTAAAATGGATCTGGTTGACCGTCTAGATGGCGAAGATGCGGTCACTCTGGAGGTAGATGATGAAATACAAACGCGGATTATCCTTAAAAAACACACATCCGGACTTAATTAAGGCGGATTTTAGCCATCAAAACAACAATTTACAATACGTTTTCATATGAGTAAGAAGACTAATATTAAATCAAAATCGAAAGTAGCGTCTAAGCCAAAAGCGAAGGCTGCTCCTGCGAAAAAAGCGAAGTCAGCTCCTGCTAAGAAGGCAAAAGCTGCTCCTGCGAAAAAAGCTCCAGCTAAAAAAGTGGTTGCGAAAGCAAAAGCTCCTGTGAAAAAAGTAGTTGCTAAAACTCCTGCGAAGAAAGTTCCTGCGAAAAAAGTTGCTGTTAAAACACCTGCGAAAGTTGCTGTTGTAAAAGCTGCTCCGAAAGCTGTTGCGAAAACTCCGGTTGTTTCTGCAAAAAGTGCGGTTGCAAAACCGACAGCTGCAAAACCTGAAGTTGTTAAAGCTGCTCCTGTTGCAAAACCTGCAAAGAGAGAGTCGGCAAAAAACAAAGTTGAGAAACCACAGTTGCCACCACGCAATGAAATTCCAGCGCCTCCAAAAGAGAGACCGGTAATTGGACGTCCTGCGCCTTTTAATCGTCGCCCTGAACCTGCGTTGAATATGCCAAAACCTCGACAAGAGGAATCAGGCAAAACTCGTTATGCAGATACTGAACTTGACGAATTCCGCGCCATCATCAATAAGAAATTAGAAGAAGCTCGCAAAGAACTTTCTTTGTTGCAAGCACAAATGCATGCTGCGAATGAGCACGGAACAGATGATACTGCAAGTACTTTCAAAATACTTGAAGATGGTTCTGATTCTCTTGCAAAA
>JANOBV010000393.1:0-29129 GCA_031411835.1 Bacteroidota bacterium
GCAGTCTGCAGCAACGGCGATTTAGTGATTACCGGCTCGACAAACATTTTAAACAACACTACTCCAATTTATCAAACTTCAATTGCAAGACTGAATTCAAATGGAGACGTACTTTGGTCCAATAACTATGGTGACCCTTCAGGAAGTAGCGAAGGTGCTTCAATAATTAATGGATTGAGCAATACTTTAATTTCAATTGGATATATTTCAAGTGTGAGTGACATCAATGGTGAAATGCATTTTGTCAAAACAGACGCAACCGGTTCTAGTGGCTGTTACCAACAACCATTAATACTGCAAACGAATACAAACATTTTTACTGATAGTTCAGGAGCAGATTCACAATCCATTTTCTTGACCGATTTTATGTTGAGTCCAAATTGGGTTTCGTTCTCTAATCAGTTTTCGCTTTATTGTTTTAATAATTCAGTTAAACAAATTTCATCAAATGACTCACCGATTGTCTTTCCAAATCCAAGCACAGGAAAATTCAGAATAGAAATCGGAAATTATGGCGAACATTTGATCGACATTTATAACTCAATCGGACAAAAAGTCATGCAAACCAACTTTGGAGAGGACTTTGTTAACCTCGATTTGTCGGATTATTCTCCCGGAATTTATTACTTCAAAGTTGATGGAATTAAATCAGGTAAAATTGTTTTAACAAAATGATTCGAAACCTTGAACTTTGAACAATTAAATAACAGTACTTTCCCTATTATAATAGACTAACTCACAGCACATTAAAACAAGTTCATAATCTCTTAAATTTAGCTTACTTTTACGGCTCATTATCTCAAAAAATATGATTGGAATTCTCAATAAGGCGATTACCAGCATCTTCGGTAAAAAAAGTGACCGGGATCTGAAAGAAATAACTCCCCTTATCTCAAAAATTTTAGCTGAATACGCATTACTCGAAAATCTTTCAACTGACGACTTACGTGATAAATCGAATGTCTTCCGCAAATTGATCAACGATCGTTTAGAAGAAAATCGGAACGAAATTTCTCAACTTGAAAAAGAAGCAGAAGGAAATCCTGATCTCGAACTTTCCAGAAAAGAAGAAATCTATCGCGAGATCGACCAACTAAAAAAAGACGGTAAAAAATTAACCGAAGAAATTCTGTTAGAACTTTTACCACAAGCTTTTGCTGTGATGAAAGAAACAGCACGCCGTTTTACAAATAATGAAACAATTTCCGTTACAGCTTTTCAACACGATAGAGACCTTGCAACTAAAAGAGACTTTGTAAAAATTGAAGGTGATAAAGCAATCTATAGAAATTCATGGACTGCCGCAGGAACAACCGTTACATGGAACATGATCCACTACGATGTACAGCTGATCGGTGGTAGTGTACTTCACTCAGGTAAGATTTCCGAGATGGCAACCGGTGAAGGAAAAACTCTCGTAGCAACTTTGCCAATTTATCTTAATGCGCTTGCCGGACAAGGTGTTCACGTCGTAACCGTAAACGATTACTTAGCAAAACGTGACTCTGAATGGAACGGACCGATCTTCGAATTTTTAGGACTTACAGTTGATTGTATCGACAAACATGAACCGAATTCTGATGATCGTCGTCGAGCTTACATGGCCGATATTACTTACGGAACAAATAATGAATTTGGTTTCGATTACCTGCGTGATAACATGGCGCGTGCAGCTGAAGATATGGTACAACGCGGACATCATTTCGCAATTGTAGATGAGGTCGATTCAGTTTTGATCGATGATGCTCGTACTCCACTCATCATTTCCGGTCCGACTCCAAAAGGTGATCATCACGAATTTGATATTTACAAACCGAAAGTTGAATTGCTTGTTAAAGCTCAGCGTGATTACGTGAACTCTGCAATTTCCGATGCACGTAAATTTGTTGCCGAGAAAAAAGATAAAGAAGCCGGACTAGCACTTTTCCGTGCTCATCGTGGTTTACCAAAGAACAAAGCATTAATTAAAATTCTTGGTGAGCAAGGCGTAACAGGAATGATGCGTAGCACAGAAAATTTCTACTTGCAAGATCAGCAAAAAGAAATGCACAAAGCTGACGAGCCATTATTCTTTACTATCGATGAAAAAAATAACAGCATTGAATTAACTGAAAAAGGTGTTGAACTAATTTCTGCTTCCAGTGAAGACAAAAATTTCTTCGTCATGCCTGACGTTGGTTCTCTAATGGCTGAGATCGAAAAAAATATTGAATCTCCTGAAGATAGATTGTTACGCAAAGATGAATTGATGCGTGATTACTCAATCAAATCAGAGCGAATTCATACAGTAAATCAGTTGTTGAAAGCCTACACTCTATTCGATAAAGATATTGAGTACATCATCGCTGATGGAAAGATCAAGATCGTTGATGAGCAAACCGGACGTGTGATGGAAGGTCGTCGTTATTCAGACGGATTACATCAAGCCATTGAAGCGAAAGAAAATGTAAAGATCGAAGCCTCTACTCAAACGTATGCAACGATCACATTGCAGAATTACTTTCGTATGTATCACAAGCTGGCCGGTATGACTGGTACGGCAGAAACAGAAGCACAAGAGTTATGGACGATCTACAAATTGGAAGTTGTTTCAATTCCAACGAATCGTTCTATCGTTAGAAAAGATCACGAAGACAAAGTTTATAAAACGAAACGTGAAAAATATAATGCTGTGATCGAAGAGATCGAAGCATTGGTGAAAGCCGGTCGTCCGGTGTTAGTAGGTACTACAAGCGTTGAAACATCGGAGTTATTAAGTCGGATGTTGAAACTTCGTAATATCAAACACAACGTACTGAATGCAAAGCTTCACCAACGTGAAGCGCAGATCATTCAAGAAGCAGGTTTAACCGGTACCGTTACGATTGCCACTAACATGGCCGGTCGTGGTACCGATATCAAATTAGGTGAAGGTGTTAAAGAAGCCGGCGGACTTGCAATTGTTGGTACAGAGAAACATGAATCACGTCGTGTCGATCGTCAGTTAAGAGGTCGTGCCGGTCGTCAAGGTGATCCGGGATCATCACAATTTTATGTTTCATTGGAAGATGATTTGATGCGTATGTTTGGCTCAGAGCGAATCATGAAATTGATGGATCGCATGGGTATTGAAGAAGGCGAAGTGATTCAACATAGTATGATCACATCTTCTATCGAAAGAGCTCAACGCAAAGTAGAAGAAAACAACTTCGGTATTCGTAAACGATTGATCGAATACGATGATGTCATGAATTCACAGCGTGAAGTGATCTATACAAAACGTCGTCACGCTATTTTCGGAGAACGTCTGAGCATCGACATTAATAACATGCTCTATGATACTGTTGAAAGTTTAGTGAACACATATCATGATGATCAAGATTACGATTCGTTAAAACTTGATCTGATCAGAATTCTTTCAATCGAACTTCCGGTTACTAAAGAAGAATTTGCAGCAAAAAAACCGGATGATACAATTGAAAAGACTTTTGCTGAAGCTCAACGTTTCTACAAACACAAATCGCAAGTACTCATCGAACGTACTTTACCTTTTATAACAGAAGTAAATACTAATCAAGGAGCAACGATTCAGAATATTGTAATTCCATTTAGTGATGGAATCCGTTCCATACAAGTGATTGCAAATTTGAAAAAGTCAATTGAATCACAAGGTCGCGAAGTCGTAGCATCATTTGAAAAACTGATCATTGCTGCATTGATCGATGATGCATGGAAAGAGCATCTACGTGAAATGGACGACTTGAAACAATCAGTTCAGAATGCTGTGTACGAACAAAAAGATCCACTACTTATTTACAAGTTTGAATCATTCAAACTATTTAAGGAAATGATGGATCGTACAAATAAAGAGATCGTTGCCTTCTTATTCAAAGGTGTAATTCCACAACAAGATCCGAATCAAGTTCGTGAAGCCAAACTTCCTCCTAAGCAGGACAATAGAAACATTAGTGCTAATAAGGCCGACACAACTACTTCAACAGCTTCTCGTCCTAATCCAATGCCTCAAGGTGCAATGCCTCAAGGCGGGCCTCCACCTCCTAAAATTCAACCCGTACGCGTTGAACAAAAAGTTGGTAGAAATGATCCTTGTCCATGTGGTAGCGGAAAAAAATACAAAAGCTGTCACGGAGCAACATCTGTGTAATAGAATTAATAAACAAACGAATATAAAAAAGGGAGACTAGCTTAGTCTCCCTTTTTTAATCCTTTAATTTTATAAAATAACGTACAACATAAAATACAGCTAGCACAAATAAACCTATATAATAAATCTTGTGTTCAAAATTATGGTTTCGGAATTCTTCAAGGAAAAATATGCTTGCCATTGATGCGAAAATCAGTAGCAGTAAATATTTATTTCTATTCTTTCCCATATTATTCTACGCCTGAGGTGCCCATACAGTCGATAGTTGATAATGCCATTTGCACTACTTCTGAATCACAAATGATTTACACATTGCTGATTTGCCACTTATAATTCTGCAGAAATAAAAACCATTCTCCAAATCATTCACATCAAAGCTTAATAATTGATTTCCTTTTTCTTGAAAGCCCTTTTCAATTTCTTTTTTCAATTTCCCCGACATATCAAATACTTGAATCGAAACCGAACTTTTTGAAATTAATGAATACTTTAAATTCACCTCCGTTGCAATCACCGGATTTGGATAAATATTAAGATTCAAATTATTTTGGTTGAGCTCAGCCACCTCTGTACTTAATGGATTTGCAGCCAACCAAATTGTCATATTCATCAAAAGTTTCTGATGATTACCGGCAGCATCACTGATGTAGCCATCGTATAGTTGATCATTCAAATCACCACTTCCATCATCGCACGGTGAACTGTCACCAATCACTGCAACTTTCCCGGTTCCAAATCGAGAATATGCACACATCACATTGTTGTTGCCAAAAGATGATCCAATTTTATAAACAACTCCTTTCACATTTGGATTAACAGACGGAGTTAAAGTCATAGTAGTTCCACTACTCCATTGCACTTGAGTTACATTACCGAATGGTCCATGTAATATTGAATCTCCGGGGAGCGTGGGAATATTCGAACTAGTTTGAGAAATGTCAACATAATTAAAAGTAAATCCGAATGGGTTTACACTAATAGAATTTGTATCCATTAGATCATTCCAAATATGCGGCGAATCCCAACCATCACCATTTCGATCAGACACATCATGATCGGAGATCATAAATAGTCCGCCGCCATTTTGAACGAACGTCAGTATTGCCGTTTTCTCATTAGACGTAAATTGAATATTAGGTTCGCAAACAATGAACACAGTATAATTTGTTAGATCTTGAGCATTGGTCATATCTCCATAAGTGATACGACCATTATAAGGAAGTGAAGCAACCATATAACCTTGCTTCACACAATCAATTCCCCAATATGAAAGTGCGCCTTGCCAAAATGATTCTGTAGTAGAAGCAGTTATTCCAGTTTGCGAAGGAGAAGGAATTTGTTGAGCATTGGATTCTGTGCCTTGTCCCAAAACAGCCGGACCGTTGAAAAACCCGAGACTATGACTGTTGGCATCAATTACCCAATCTGCATTTCCTGCACTTTCTGCCTTAGAAGCATCGAATAAAATTTTGACACTTTGTGCACTTGAATTGAATGTTATTGACAGTAAGGTCAAAACAATTATCGTTCTCATTGATTTCATCGAAATTAATTTGGACAGTAAAAGTAGACTAAATCACCATTTATCTGTGACTATTAGAGATTCTTTCTTTTCTCTACATCTTTAGTTCATAATCCTTTTTACATTTCAATGACTGAAGCTTTCCCAACCAAAATTTCACCCTACCCACTTTTTTTTGTTTTTTCTACTATCTTGCATTCGATAATTTAAATCCAACCTATGAACAAAGACCTGACGCTCGACCAAATTCAATCGTTTGAAGGAAAATATCCTAAACAACTTTGGTATCTCTTCTTTTCAGAAATGTGGGAACGATTCTGTTTCTATGGAATGCGAGGTATGTTAACCGTATTTATGGTAAGCGAATTGTTCATGAAAGAAGACCAGGCGAATCTTCAGTATGGAGCGACTCAGGCATTTGTATATGCATTCACTTTTATCGGTGGATTATTCGCAGATAAAATTCTCGGCTTTCGCAAATCTCTTTTCTGGGGTGGATTATTAATGATCACCGGAAGTTGTATACTTGCTGCTGACCCAAAACAATTCTTCTTCCTTGGACTAAGTTTTACCATCATTGGTACCGGATTTTTCAAACCGAATATTTCAACGATGGTAGGTGCACTATATAAAACAGGCGATAGTCGCAGAGATGCAGGGTTCTCACTTTTTTATTCCGGTATCAATATAGGAGCATTGCTTGGCGGATATGTTTGTGTTACCCTAGGAAAAACGTACTCGTGGAATATCGCTTTTGGTCTTGCAGCTGTTGTAATGACAATAAGTCTAATCACATTTCTTTACACTAAAAACCGCCTTGGTCCAATTGGATTACCACCAATTAAGAATTTAGGAAAGAGCAATAGTAAGTTGAATGATTACCTCGTTTACATTGGTTCGCTCGCTATCATTCCGATTATTGCAGCGATGGTATCCAAAACCCAATATACAGATTGGTTTATGTTTACTATTGGTCCGGCTACATTAATATACATTTTTTATGAGATGTCAAAGCTGACAAGTCCCGAAAAAAAGAAAATGCTCGCAGCATTAGTGTTCATTATCTTCTCAATTTTCTTCTGGGCATTTTTCGAACAAAGCGGCGGATCACTGAATTTATTTGCAACCAATAATCTTCATGATAATATAGCAGGAGTAAAACTTGATCCAAACGGAGTTAACAATTCAGCCAACTCTTTATTCGTTATCATCTTCGCTCCTCTTCTCGGATTACTATGGGTCTGGTTAAGCAAAAGAAACAAAGAACCAAACACAGTAATAAAATTTGGCTTAGGTTTTCTCTTCTTAGCATTAGCATTCTATACTTTCTACTTCACACGTTTTTTTGCTGATGAAAACGGCGTTACATCTTTGGGTGTATTCACATTTGCTTATTTCATAATTACATTCGGTGAATTATGTTTGTCACCCATTGGATTATCAATCATGACGAAACTTGCTCCGATAAAATTACAAGGAGTTATGATGGGAATGTGGTTTCTCGCAAGTGCCTATGGGCAATATGCTGCCGGATTACTTGGTGCAGGTATGACAAGTCCGAAAGAGTATGCTTCACTCGTTGATAAACTAATTTCATATACAGACGGCTATCAGCAATTAGCGATCTATGCAGCAGTTGCGGGAGTTGTTCTTATTGCGATTTCTCCGATTGTGAGAAAATTGATGCAAGAAGTTAAATAGTGAATAGTGAATAGTGAAGGCTATCGTAGGAAAACTGTTTCCTACGATAGCCTTCACTATTCACTATTAATTAAAGTTAGGGTTTGCTGAGGCTAATGCCACCATAATGATTTTCAATCAAACTGTAATCTGAAGCTTCTACACAACGATCACCTGTTAAATCGGATGTTAAGTAACCAATTAAAAACTGATTGACATTCGAATTTATCGTATTGTAATCTGTGGCATTGATAATATTATCCTGATTAACATCTCCGCTATAGAGAGCTGCTTTCCCATCAGAAAAAACATATTGGTTACTGCCGAAAGCTTTGTTTGCAGCCGTCGTAAAATTATACGATACTGATGTTCCTGAAAAAATAATCGAAGTTGCACTCCACACTTGTAATGAATTTCTATGCTTGATCACTATATAATAGGTGCCGCCTGCAGCAGAATATGGAAATAAAAATGTCCCTACTCCACTTGTTGTAATTGTTCCTTTTAAAGTATAAGCAATTGCATATGGAGATGTTGAATTCGCCAATTGAACTTCTATGGTGTCACATACAGTTGGAGAGTTTGTAGGATTAGCAACTGCACGCATGGTTCCACTTCCTAAATAATATCCTTCGATCAACGCTGTTATCTGCAATGGATAAATCTGTGTATTTCCAATAAATAAATTATAACAGACTGATGTATTGAAAACGCTATTAAAACCAAACACTTTAAACACATAAGTTCCGGGTGCAAGATTATTAATATTGATTGTCTCACTAAGTGTACTTCCATTTGCGCTAGAAGCCAATAACGTCCCTGTCGAAGTATACATAGACAAATCATAATCCGCCGGCAAATTGGTTAGTGTAATACTAAAATTAGAATTTGTTGTTGTTACAACTTTATAATAGTCAATATCCGTAGAGGTATTTATTCCGGCTGAAATTGTTGTATTTACACTGACTAAGATCGCTGCAGCAAGCGATTCATTTGGTTCGTTTGATCCAATACAAGTCGGACTAGTGGTAAATTGTGCTTGAGTATAAGCACTATTTCCACTAGAACAATTTGAACGGATGCGATAATCATAAAGTAAGCCTGCTGTAAGTCCCGTGAAATTGTAAGTTGTAGGTACATTGCTAGAACTCGCAACGATCCATACACCTGACGAATTCAATTTGTATTCTACATTATAATTCACTGCACTTGCAACTCCACTCCAACTAACAGTTGCCGCTGTACTCGTAATTGCACTCGAAGCCAATCCTGTTGGAGCACCACAACCTGCCGTTGCGCTTACTGTTACATTCAAATTATAACAAACGGTTGGACTGTTCGCTCCTCCATATCCATAAACGAAAAAGTAATATGTGCCGGCTGCAAGTGAGGTCAATGTTATACTCTCACTTGTAGTTCCTCCGTTTTCACTTAATCCTATTTGTGTCCCTACCGAGTTTTGCATTGCAAGATCATAGTCACCTGCAAGATTTGTGAGATTCACAATGAAGTCTGAAGTTACTGAAGTTGTAATTTTATAATAATCTAAATCGCTTGCAGTTCCAATGGTAGCAGTGATTGTTGTATTCGAAGGAATTGTTGCAGCTGTAGCGCGTGTCTCATTGGGTTCGTAATTACTGTTACATGCCGCAGGTGTGACAGTCGTAAATTGCGATTGAAAATAAGAACTACTTCCTCCACTGCAATTTGTTTTAATTCTGTAGTCATACAAACTTGCACTTGTTAATCCGGAAAGATAATATGAAGTCGTATTACTGATCGTTGATGAAGCTACGATCCAAGTTGTAGATGAATTCAATTTGTATTCCAATGTATAAGTTACTGCACCAACTACTGCCGACCAATTTATGGTCGCATTATCGACACCAATTAAATTTACAGTTACGCCGGAAGGTGTTGTACACGTTCCCGGACAAACAGGACAAGATGGTCCACCGCAATCGATTCCGGTTTCTTGTCCATTAATAAATCCATCTGAACAACTTGTATATCCACATGCATGAAGACAAGTTGCATTCAAAACTGTATTGCGAATTACATTTCCCGGTTGCGGGCCAAATCCAAGACTGAAGTTCATTCCTACAGATTGCAAGTGACAATAGCTCATAATTGTTCCTCCACCAGACGGATTTCCCGGTAGCGCACAACCACCTTCAGTTGCACCGGAACAACCATCAATTGCAGTGTTGTTTCCATTCCACACACAAGCATGTGTATGACGAGAACCAATCAAGTGTCCCATTTCATGTGTCACAACATTTACAGGCCATGAATACGTAGGCACATTTGAAAACGTCGAATAGATCTTACTTACACATTTGCTTTCATCCGGATCAACATTACAAATTCCGGAAAATCCTGCAGCTTGTCCTCCGCCACCTTTGTAAGTTATCAAATGCGACAAATTACCATTGAACGTTCCTGTGTTCGCTTGATATGCATTGAGTAATGATGAAGTTGTTGTGAGAGTTGCATAAGGCGATGTCGTGGTCCAACACATGATCTGCGAAATGGCGAGACTAAGCGATTCATTCGCATACAACACAAACGACTGATTGAAAAGTGAGGTAACATAATTAGAAGCACCAACAGCACCGCCTTTATCTGTCACAACATCATTATCAATTTCAATATAAATATTTATACAATCGCCCAGACTAGATGTTGTATTTGAACCATTTCGATTTAATTGAGAAGGCAAATATTTCCCGCCATCATCATCCGTAGAACATTCAAATGGATTTCTGACAAGCAGATTCAAATCATTATACAAAATATGTGTATTTCTAAAATCATTTTTGATTTTACCGATCACTCTGTTACCGGAAGGATCAGAAAGCATCCCAATTATTTCTTCTTTGAAAAAACTGAATGCAACAATTGAATTAGGTTGTCCTTGAATAATACCTTTATAGTGCACACCCTCTTTATAACTAATAGGCGAATTGGGCTCTTTGCTTTCAGAAACAAAAAATCCTGAAGCGAAAATGTCATTCTTCAAAAGATCAACTTTTATTTCCGAAGTTCCTGAAACAGGAATTACTAAAGTCAAATATTCCGGTTGACTTTGAAGTATATCGTTCTGCACTTTTGTATTTGGCAAAAGCAAAATTCCTTCTTTCAATACTTCAGGGTCAACTTCTTCTTTCCTTAAATCTGATGAAATAAATTTAAAGGGAATCAATTCCCGGAAAACCTTTCCGTTAGATTTTGCTTCTGCGACTTGGTTATAAACTACTTTCTGTGCAGATGAAAGAATTGGAAGCAATAACAGGGCGAATAGAATGTGTTTCAGTTTCATTATTTCAAAGATAAAATAATTTAGGGCACTAGAAAAATGACAGGAATAGCAAATCGTTAAATTTGAAGCAAAAAGGAAGAATTACGCCGAGCAATTATAAAATCAATTACTTTATTTGCATTTTTGCCTTACAAATCACTAAAATGGACCTCTTCAATACTGAATTCGGAACAACTATTTTACCTTATGATGGAACTGCAAATTACCATGGTAAAATAGTATCAAAAGAAGAAGCAGATCGCTATTTCGAAAATTTTCTAAATACCATTCAATGGAAAAATGATGAAGCAATAATTTTCGGAAAATTAATAATCACAAAAAGAAAAGTAGCATGGTATGGAGATGAGGGTTTCTCTTACACTTATTCCAAAACTACAAAGGTTGCTTTACCATGGACAAATGAGTTGATCGAATTGAAAACGATGATTGAAAAAATAAGTGGTGTTACGTACAACTCGTGCCTTATGAATTTATATCACAACGGCGACGAAGGTGTTTCATGGCATAGTGATGATGAGAAATCACTTGGAGATGCACCAAACATCGCTTCGTTCACATTGGGTGCTGAAAGAAATTTCACATTTAAACACAAGACAACAAAACAAACAACCTTTGTACTACTTGAGCATGGAAGCTTACTTATCATGAAAGATGAAACTCAAAAAAACTGGTTGCATTCAATATTAAAAACTAAAAAAATTACTAGCCCTAGAATTAGTCTCACTTTTCGGAAAATGATCAGCTTGAATGAATAATTAATAATGAAAAATATCGGGTGGAAAAATAAAATATCTCGACTGACCCCGAAGGGGTCAAATGTTGGTAGAAAAAAAATAAAATATCCCGCCTGACCCCAGAGGGGTCAAATGTTGGTAGAAAAAAAAATAAAATATCCCACCCGACCCCGGAGGGGTCGTATATAATTTTCAGAACCATATATTAAAATATGAAATACATGTTCAAATTCACATTCAACCCCTACGGGGCAATGTCATTAAGTTCAGTCAAATGATGTATTCGTTGTCAATTTATGGAATCATTAGGCCCGTTAGGGCCAGCCTCTTGGTAACCCCTGGAATATGCAAAGAGCGCTAAGCCCCTTTAGGGGCGCACTCTTTAAACACACAGCTTTTTTCACGATTGTAAATGGGAATAAGTCGCATGCAACCAAAGTATACAGGAACTTTTATACAGGTGAATTAAAGGACACATGCATTGGGTATAAAGAGTGCGCCCCTAAAGGGGCTTGACGCGCTCATAATTGTCTAGTGTTACAAAAAGTACAGCCCTAACGGGCTTGTCACTTCTAAATGCATTTACTTATTACGAATTCTTGTGACCAACTTAATGACATTGCCCCAGAGGGGTCGGGGTCATTCCGATTCAATAAGCTACAAAGATTAGACCCCGCTCGGGATATTAGAATGAATGCGAAAAAGTGGAACTACTTTTTCTAAGCACCGCAGAATACTTAATAAAATTACAAACTATTTTAATTGAATACAATTCTTCCTTTGTTCTTCGATAAACCCCGGACAATTATACATCTTTTTATATACAAGTTTATTTTTCATTCTAGAAACTTTTGGATGCCATCCGAAAATATTAATTGTTCCTGTGGTTCCTTTTTGAATTGAAAAACACTGCTCCACTATTCCGGAATTTGTTTTGAATTTTACACCGATGATCGACCAACCCGGATAGATTGCAATCTTATTTTGACACTTGTCTTCAAATGCATCCTCTACACAAGGCATACTCTTAAACCAAGCCGTTAGATTTTTAATATTCTGATCCATTCTAACGTAGCTTGGATCCCCTTCCTTTGATTCTTTCGATTCCGGAAGTCCATTTACTTTTCGTTTAACAATACGCTCGATCTTTTTAAATTTTCCCTCTGCAATTGCTTTGCAAAATTTCATTTCATCTTGACCATTGGCCAAATTCAATAAAAAGAATAACATCGAACCAAGTAAGATGAGTTTTTTCATTTATCCTTCAAATGCTCCTTCCACTTCAATACAATCGATTTATAATTTAAATCATTCTTATACCAATCCCTGAGATATTTTTGATTGGTGAAATTTTCACCTGTAAGAAGATCAATGTTCCATGTAATATTTGAAATGTAATTTCCATGAATGGTTGAATTCTCGCTTCCACTTATAAATAGCGGATTGCTTTCCAGTAAATAAATTAGAAATCTCAAGGAAACTTTATCCTCAGCAAACATCTCCATCATACCAATATTAGTAGGCTCTCTTTTTATTTTTAATCTCGTATTCAAAGCCATTGCAGTATAGGTTCTTGCATCCGGATTCCAATGAGTTAACATTGCAAGAATGCAATATTTGAAATTGCGACTTTCAAAATAATTTAGTGATGCCATATACTCCCGATGTTCTGTCAATACAGAAGGACCAAGTTTTTCAAAATAGAATTTTGCCGAGTCTTTTTCCAATTCAATTTCCAGTCCTATTAAAATTTCTTTAGTCAAATCCGGTGGTTTTGGATATTCCGACCATCGATTTGTTGGATCTTTCAGTATTGAGTCTGCATACTTTTCAAATGGAGTCTTTACAACATTCTGATCAACAGTTTCGGATTTACAATTTAGAAATTGAAGAAAATAAAAAAGTATAAAAAGAAATGTATACTTCATCGAATTAGGATTAAATTGATTGTTCTATTTTTTGAATTCTAAAGTCAGAATCCGCGGAATTTCACTTTTGTTATCTCCATCAAAATATTCATTTAATTGGTCTAGTATCAATCCTGATTTTTTTGCACTAAAGATAAAGTCAGAAATATGATGATTGAAACAATCTACAATTTGAACTCCTGAATCAGTCTCGAATCTAGCTTTACTACCTGAAAGTTGTTTGAATGGATGTAATTCGCCTACATAAATTAAGCCATTTTTATTTAATAGTTTCGAGGCCTCACAAAAGATGTGGTCGAGATCAGCAATATGTTCAAGTACTAAACTGAATGTAATGAGATCGAATTTATTTTGAGTAAAGTTCCAACTCTTGTTAATATCGGCTTGTACAAATTTCACTTTGTTTGATTTTATCTTCGATTTTGCCTTTGCCAACATTTCTTCAGACAGATCAACAGAAGTGATGTTTTTAGCAATCTCTTCTAACTTGATTGTATTTTTTCCGGTTCTGCATCCTATTTCCAAACAATTCTCGAACGTTCTACTTGATAAAATTTGCCAAAAAGCGATTCCTTCTAGATCACGTGTACGATTTTCAACTTCATCATATGAAGTCGACCATTTATTGTATGCTGATTGTATATTCATTCTATGAAGATAATTTATAGTAAAATATCAAACAAAAAAAATCCCGCTGATTGGCGGGATTTTTTATTTTAATTATTTAGAGTTTAATTAGAACTTCACAACTTTAGTTTGTGCTTGCGTTCCATTTAATTCAGCTCTGATCATGTATGTTCCTGATGCAAGATTAGCAACATTCAACATTTCATGATTTGTACCTTTAGAAACATATACAGTTTGAGTGCTGATGATACGTCCTGAAAGATCGATCATTGTAACGATCGCTTTACCTGGAGTAACAGCATTCAATGTAAGGTCTAATGTACTTTGATTAATCTGGTTAGAGAAAATTGCAATTTGAGATGCAGTGATTTCATTAACAGAAATCAAACATGCAGGATCAGTTGGTGAATAAACGATCACTGGAACTGAAGTACCTGAGAAAGTACAAGAAGGATCTAAGGTAAGATCGCCCAAGAATACAGGAGGTGTTGTTGCTGCAGTTGCATTACCAAACACAACAGGAGTCCAATAGTATGTTCCATAAGGAAGTGAAGCTGAACCATCGATCAATGTAGCATCGTTGATGAAGATACGATTACTTACTGACGGTGCAGGGAAACTGAATGTATAATAAGCAATTAAGCTTGGCTCGAATAAAGGATCTGGGCTACCTGAGATATCTGCAGAAGTTAATACCCAACCTTCACCAGCGAAATCACCCACTGTTGGAGCAACTAAACCTGTTGAAGTTAAAACAACTGTATCATTTTCACAAACAAATGCATTGTTTGCACTTGATGTTCCCGGACTGATTGATCCATCCGTACAAGTTACAGCTGGAATAATTGTGTATTTGTAGATACCACCATCTGTTGGAGATAAAGTGAAACCACCTGACCACATTGTTAATGAATCAGCAATACCTAATGCAGAACGCTGAGTTCCTAAATCGATATCTAACCAGTTTACACCACCATCAACTGAATAAGAAGAACCAGTGAAACCATTTGTTGCATCAGCACCAGTGCTTACCATCATTCCCGCTACACCCGGTACACGCTTCAAATCTGAACCTAATAAATTTCCAAGTGGAGTAAACGAAGTCCAAGTATCACCACCATCAACTGTAGAATAGCTAGTGCTGATTCCTGTAGTTGCAGTATATAGACGAGCAATTCCATTTAAATTATCTGTGAAACAAATATCAATTGCACCATTAGCCGGCACAACTAAACCTGTTGCAGAAACCGTCCAGTTTAGACCTCTGTCCACTGATCTGTAAACACGACCTTTGTTTGTATCAAACCAAACTGTATCGCCAATAACATTGTAGTGAGCTACAATTCCGTATTCACCGGTAAGAGGAGCCGGAATATTCATTGCCGGAGTTCTTGTCCAAGTGTTACCACTATCAATCGTAGTGTAAATTTCAAAACTTGTTGCAGGATTTGGATCACCCATCGTGAAGCCTACACTATCATTCCAGAAATGAACAACATCCGGAAATGAACTAGCATTGTAGATAGTTCCTAAACCTTGTTGTGCCCAAGTAGCACCACCATCGGTCGTTCTCCAGATTCCACCACCAGCACCTGCTACAGCATTATAAAAACATGCCCATGCAGTTGTAGAGTTTAAACCATAGATCATTGACCAATCATAAGAAACAGGAGCCGGAGTATTTCCTGCAGTCCAATTCGTTCCTCCATTAGTAGTCATCGAGAAATCTTGACGATTTGCTGCGCCACCTGATCCATCGTATGTGCTGATCCAAACGATGTTGGTATCAACAACAGATACATTTCTAATCCCAGTCGAAACTGTAGTAGAACCTGTAGCTTGTGATAACCATACTCCTGTTTGAGCGAAAGTATTCAAGCTCGTTAGGATTATGGCAATAAATAGTAATTGCTTTTTCATGTTATTTTGGTTAGAGATATTTTTGTCAAAATTAAGAGTAATTCCGTTAAAAACAACGACAAATGCTAAACCTTACAGCTTAATCATCAGCGAATTGTAAAGGAATTCAAACAAATTCATTTTAGTCTTTCCATTTAATGGTGCAGCCAATCGCTTTGGTGTCCATAACAGCTACTTCTTTTCCGGAAATTAAGGCATCTAAAGCAGATTGAGCATATCTGGATTTCACATTTTCAGGCTCATCAACATTGTCATCAATTGCTCCGACATATTTAACAACTAACTCTTTTCCTTCCTTTTTAAGGATATAAACATGTGGAGTTCTAGTTGCACCATAGGATTTGGCTATTTCTTGGGATTCATCATAAAGATAAGGGAATGAATAACTTTTCTCCTTTGCTAATTCGAGCATGTGTTCATAAGAATCATCCGGAGATTTTGTTACATCGTTTGAATTGATTGCAATTACCGGGTAACCCAATTCTGCATACTTTTTATCTAAATCCATGATTCTCGACTCATATGCTTTTGAAAACGGACAATGATTACAAGTAAAAACTACAATAAATCCTTTTGAACCATTGTAATCTTTTAGCGACACCATTTTTCCATCAACATTCTTTAATGAAAAATCGATGGCCTTGTCGCCTACTTTATACCCTTGGGCAAATAATTGTAGAGACGCAATCATCAATGAAAGCATCATCGCAATTTTTCTAATTGATATTTTCATAATTATTAATTTTATTTATTTTCTATGCCTGAAATTACGCTACTCAATTCTTCATAAGTCATTTCCCCTTCTTTGAAGAAACACTTTTTTCCATTTACATATATAGCGGTTGCAGGTATTGCTCCACTCCATGCACTGTCAACTTTGTTGATCCAATCATTCGGATCGGTGTCATTAATATGTACAACAGGTGACTTTATGTTTCTAGTCTTTACAAATTCAGTTGCTGATATTCTAAACTTACCGTTGAAATCAAGATTGACCAAATAAATATTTAGCATTTCCGGATCTGTTTCTGAATTTATTCTTTCAAAACTAGGCAACTCTTGAATGCAGGGCTTACACCATGTTGCCCAAAAATTGACAACTAATATTCCTTTCGATTGTAAAATATTATCCTGATAAAATTTATTAAAACTTTTATCATCGATTTCTTGCGCATTTATAAATTTAGAGACTAGAAGAATTGATAAGAATAACAACTTATGCATTTTGCAAAGATATTAAAAAATCTCTCTATGAAATTTACATAATTATTTAATGAAAATTCCGCGACAAAATAATTTTCAAAGCAAAAAAAAGGGGACTTTCTCCAAAGAAAATCCCTAATAATATTAGTTAAATTTTTATCGAATAACACTCACTTTACCAATATAAGAGTGAGTTTCATTTTTTAAATCTACTACTTTAATTTTATAAACGTAAACGTCATTCTGAACTTCTTTGTCAATTTTTCCATCCCATGGAATATCATAATTATTCGATTTGAATACTTGTTTTCCCCAACGATTAAAAATTAATAACTCATAATCTTTTACAAACGTTCCATAGCCTTGGAAGTAATCATTTACACCATCACCATTTGGCGTGAAAGCATCAGGCACAAAGAAGCTATAACCATATTCAATTCTGATTACTCCACGTGTTGTGTCCTTACAACCATAATCTGATTCTGTCATTAGTATTATCTCATATGCTCCAACTTTATTGTATGTATGATAAGGGCTCGTTTGTGATGTACCTGAACTGTCACCAAACATCCATTGATATAACGCACCATTCACCGTTGTATTTTGAAAGTGAATGATCGGTTCATATATAGTTGCAATATCAGGATCTGCAAAGAAAGCTGCTTCAGGAACAGGGTAAACTTGAATGATCTTATCTTTCGGCAATGTCGCTGAACATCCTCTAGCAGTTGAGGCCATTAAAGTTACTGAGTAAAATCCCGCTTCAACAAAAGTGTGCGTAGGTATCGCTGCTGTATCTGAGCCACCATCAGAGAAACTCCATTGGTAGAGTGCACTGTTTGTACTACTAAGATTTGAGAACGGAACAACCAAAGGCGCACATCCATTAATAACATCAGGACTAAAATCAGCTATAGGCATTTCAAGAATTTCTATTTGATCTGAATAAGGTAATCCTGGACAACCATTATACGAAGTGCTCAATGTTATCAGATGAAATCCTATAGTACTAAATCTTACATCAGGTGGATATTGAAGATTGCTTGTACCCACATCCGAAGCAGAACTAAAGTCCCACGTATAATTTACTCCAGGGAAAATATTTCCAAATGCAATAAAATTAAATCTATTACTATCCAAACATTGCGCAGGAGGAGTTGGGAATTTTGCATATGGAATTGCATGCGCACCAAGTACAACTGCATCTTGACTTACACATCCATATGCACTCGTAGCTGTAACAGAATAAGTTGTTTGAATAGTTCCTGTACCTAAATTCTCCATTGTAATACTTGGATTGCTTATGCTTGGATTATTAATTCCTGTTGTTGGATTCCAAGAGTAAACAGTATTAGCTTCAGGTGGTCCGCCAATTGGAAGAACAGTACCTGAACAAACAGCAATATCGGTTCCTGCATTTACAACAGGATAAGGCGCAATGATAATATTCTGAACTGTTGTTGGTGATACACAACCGTTCTCATTAACTTGAAGAGAAATTGCAGGACTTCCGGCTACATTACTTACGATTGAATAAGGACCCACTCCACTTCCTGAAACAACAGTTGCTGTTCCAAAGTCCCACAAGAAGTTTGCGCCAACACCAGATGTACCGGTGTAACTAACATTGAACGGAGTTCCTTCACAAATTGAAGGTGGCAAACTAAACAATGAAGTTGGAATAGCATTCACAATAACATTGTATGATGCATTATCAGTACAACCACTTTGAGATACTGTAACATTCACAGTTTCACTTCCCGCAGCAGCCCATTGTACATTGTATGGTCCTGCGCCACTGCCTGAAACAACAGTACCTGTTCCAAATGTCCAGTTATATGTTGCGCCGGCGGTTGAAGTTCCTGAATAAGAGATCGTATTTTGTTCTCCAATACAAAGTCCCGGTGTTGCTGAAATTTGCGCATCAGGAATTGGATTATTTACGACAGCATTTAATGTTTGAATAGAAGTACATCCATTTTCAGCAACAACTAAAGAAACATTATATGTTCCCGGTGTATTCCAAGTGACATTGAAAGGACCTTGAGTTCCACCACTTGAAATTCCACCATTGAAATCCCATGTATATGTCGCACTTGCTGATGCAGATCCTGTATAAGTTAATGTTACATTATCTCCCGTACAAACTGACGGTGTGATAGAGAATAAAGAATTTGGAATTGGATTTATTGTGACAGCAAATGTTGTATTATTTGAACAACCTAAATCTGTAACTGTCAATGCAACTTGATCTGTTGCGGCAGCATTCCATTGTATAGAGTACGGACCAGCACCACTTCCGGAAATTACAGTGCCCGCTCCAAAATTCCAATTGAATACAGCAGCAGGACTTGCGCTACCATTAAATGAAATTGCATTCTGTGCTCCAACACATAATGTAGGAGTTGCAGCGATTGATGCTGTTGGAATAGGATTTATTGTTACCGGTTGCAATGTTTGTGTTGAAGTGCAACTATTCTCAGAAACAGTAAGCGATAGTTGATATGCGCCTGCTGTATTCCAATTCATGCTGTATGGACCTTGTCCAGAACCTGACGAAACTGTTGCTCCATTAAAATCCCATGTATAATTAGCTGTACCACTTGCACTGCCTGTGAAATTCACTGTTACAGGATCACCTGCACACACAGAAGGTGTAGCGGTGAATAATGAAGTTGGTATTGGATTGACTAAAATAATTGTAGTTGAAGTATCAACACAACCATTATTATTTACAAATGTTTGTACTGTATAATTTCCCGGTGTATTCCATACAATATTGAATGGACCTGCACCAGTACCACCACCTGTACCGCCATTGAAATCCCAAGTAATTGATGTTGCCCCCGGTGAATATCCTGTAAATTGAATTGGGTCATTTGCTCCGGCACAAACTGCTGCCGTACTTGAAAACAAAGCAACCGGTTGATCAAATATATCAACGTTATCGGTTGCACTTGATGTAGCACAACCTGTTAAATCAACAGAAACACCCACTTGATAATTACCCGGAGTATTCCATTGAACTGAGTATGGTCCTATTCCAGTTCCTGACAACACCGTTGCACCTGCAAAATTCCAAGTGAAGGTTGCTGTGGAAATTGACACCCCTGTAAACGTAACTGTTGTCGGTGAATTGATACAAGCATCAGCAACTGTTAATGCTGCTACGGCGCAAGTGAAAACATTTATTACTTGTGTGTATGTAGTTGCACATCCACCAGGATTAGTAACTGTAAGCGTTACATTGAATGTACCACCTGTGTTAAATGTATGTGTTGGATCTTGCAAAGATGATGTTGCTGTACCATCACCGAAGTCCCAAGTATAAATAACTCCGGGTAAAAGATCTGTTGATGTATTTGTAAATGTAACTGTTGTCCCGACATTGATCGTTCCTGTTGGAGTGAAAGTATAACTGGCAACCGGTTCATTGATCACATTGACAACTACAGGGATTCGTACCGAACGGACAGGCGTTCCATTATCTGTAGCTACAAGGTCAAAACGATTCATACCTAAATTAGAACTCAACCCGACAACTTGTACAATGAAATCTACAGATATTCCGGGAACATTTTGAATTACAGATATTCCTGTCATTAGTGATTGAACACTGACACTCGTTTGTTGACTTAATTCAGGTGAAAGAAATGTTCCGGTAATAAGCACTGTATCATTTTCACAAACAGTAATTGTATCACATACCTGAACGGAATTTAAAATCGGTGGAATATTTGAACCACTATTACAAGCATTCAGAATAAATTGTTGATTGTCCAACATATCAACCCCATCAGGAGCGCCATAAGGACCGTCGTATTGTGTTCCCGGAGCATCGTAGCGACCTAATTGAATATAATCTGTTCCATTTCCTTGATTAATTCCAACTGTTGCCGGTGTTCCACCAAAACCACCTGAACCTCCAGAAGCATCACCGGTTGTCCATTGCATATCTTGATAACAAAAAGACACATTTGAATTTGGAGGGAGTAATGGATCAGCACCGTTTGTTAAAATCAATTGAAATGAATTTATTTTATCATCATACATATTATAGTAGCCAACATTTTCCCATTGAACAATCATATGAGAACTCGTGATCTGATAGTATACTAAACCGCTTCCTGCACCTCTTGTATCGACATCACCCCAGAACGGAGCGATCATTACATAATTTGGACTTGGAAAAGAATCGGCAGTAAAAGTAGAATATGGAGCACCGACAGAAACACTTCCATTATTGTTAAGGTAAACACCTGTTACGTTAGCTCCATAAAAACAAAAATTAAAAGGTAGTGCCAAAAGTACTGTGGACCAATCGTCATTTCTATAATCAGGTGGTAAACCCGGGCCACCACTTCCACCAGTCCCATCAAACTGCCCAACCTGCCAAGTAGCATCACGAGGGACCCAACAATTACAACCTCCTGCAGTCGCAGTAGCGTTTGCATTATTTGGCGCTAATCGAACTGGACTCGGATTTGCTTGGTAATTTACATACTGTTCTTTGCCTGTTAATTTACCATCAATTTTCATTTGATCAATATCGCGTGTTCGTACTGTGCTAATATCAATTTGAGCAAACGAACTATTGACTAAAATAAAAAACAAACTGACTAGTGAAGTAATTGTTTTTTTCATCGTAAGTTTTGGTTCAACGTTGTTAGGGTTTGTTGAATAAATGAAATGGAGCTTTAATGCGGTTCTAAATTAGAACGCTCACTTTCAAAGATACATTATTGAAGTCCAAAAAGCAAAAGAAAAAGGCCCTTTTTTTGACCATAAAAGCCCTTTGTATTGAAATAAACAAGTTTTCAACCCAAAACAAACTCGATTTTTTAGTCAGAAGTCCATATACTTCGGACGCCTATTTATTCACAATAAGTTTTATAAAATGAGAATCATTGAGCGCAACAAAATAAATACCAGATGTCAAATTAGAAACATCGATTGTTTCATTTGTTGAAATCGTTTTTCGTTCAACAACTTTTTGTCCAATTGAGTTATAAATTGAAATAAAATTTGAACCTGTTTGAAATGTTTTGAAGGTAAAATTAGACTGAGTCGGATTTGGATAAATTTCAAAAACATTTTTTAAATCTTCAGTTTGAACTGAATTCACTAAACATCCATATGATACTAATTCTGACATCAAAGAATTTCTCCTTTCAAGAATAAAAGATTTCAGCCCAAAAATTACTGCACCACCTTGAACAGTTACATCATTTGACAAATTTGTTTCGAAATTCTGGCTCGTATAAAATTTATTGGTGTCGGCATATACGAATGGACGAATTACATTTGCTAATGAATCAATTTTTCCATCAAGAGCTGCATTACTAAAATCATATTGCAACCATTCACATGCTTTGTCTATTAAAAGTTGACGGTAATTTGAATTTGAAACCATATTGTTAATTAATGGTCGACCATTTGTTGGTGTTGGAACATAAAACAAACTAAGATTTTTCAATGCAGAAACCGATAAACTCATCCGAAAAGTTCCAAACGATTCATTCAAATCCCAGGCAACCCATTCAAATTTATCAAGATTTGTATCATGATAAAGAAAATAATTGTGACCACTCCCTAAATATGAATCCAAATTCACGAACATGTCCAAAGCAACCCATTGATCAATGAAATTACTCGTATTCAGAATGGTTTCAAGCGAATCGTGAAAAGCAGCACCACTATTATTTATTTTTGTTATTAATTCAACTAAATCAGACCAATCATTCACTGTTTCATTAGTATGCAATTCATATTTCGAATAATAAGATGAGGCTTGATTGGTTATATATCTCAAATCACCGGAAGGGTCTCCTTTGAACATATTTCCATCGTGATAACTAAAATGCTTGTTGAGAAATTGTTTAGTATCAGTTTCCTCTATAAAATTGTATAAGCCCCAATAAACACCATTCAAATATACTTTAGCGAAAGTGCACCTTGGCGCATGAAGTCCATGCTCATTATAAAAATCGCATGCAATTTTCTCTCTTAAAAATGAAGGGTCTTTAAATCCATTATTCAAATTAAATTTCTTCAAACCATTTATATCTTGTCCGGAAACATATTCATTCAAATCGATCTTGAATGACTTTTTTCTACTCGAATTATTATACGATGAATTCCCTTTGAACTTCACCCCAACTGAAGGGATCAAATTACCATCCATTGTCAAATCACCTTGCATATATTGGTCAGTCGAAAAATATGCAGTTAGAGAATCCCAATAAGATACTTGATTGAAAGTAATATAAATCTCATGTACCTGATCTGAATTAAAAATGCTATCGCCTTCATTCTGGGCATTAGACTTCAAATTAAAAAGCAAGACAATGACGAGTAGGAATTTTAATTTCATTTGTGTGTGGTTTGGATTTTTAGATTAAAACAATTAACCATGGTTTAATAGATTCACCAATTTAATTTCAGCTAAAATATTTTTATAAATGTATTAAAATATGAATCAAGCCGAAACAAATTTCAATCCAACGATGGATGCAATCAATGTTCCAATAAAAAACAATCTTAAAAACTCAGCAGGCTCTTTAAAGAATATGATTCCGATGATTGCTGTTCCAACTGCTCCTATTCCTGTCCATACAGCATAGGCAGTTCCGAGTGGCAAACTCTGCGATGCTTTGTAAAGCAACAACATTGATAGAGAAAGGCAGATGAAAAACCCAACCAGCCAATAGATGGAAGTTGCACCTGTCGTATCTTTTGCTTTTGCAAGACACGTTGTGAATCCAACTTCGAATAAGCCTGCGATTATCAATATGATCCAATCCATTTTTTAATAATGAAGAATGAATCCCGATAGCTATCGGGATGATGAATGAAGAACTAAATCGGTTGTTCGCGAAAGAGGGTTAAAACTCTATCGTATGAGAATCCATAGTGTATTAATACAGCAAATGCTAAATCGGCTCCTCTTCCTGGATGTCCAAGATCGTAAAGTGCTATTACGCCGAAGAAGAAGAAGAAGAATTCAAGTACAAGTCGAACTTTTCCACTTACCGGTATAACAGGATTTTTTTTCGGATCATTTGGATAACGAAACACAGCCCAACATACAGCCATTGTTACAGGAAGAAATACAGCGAGAAAATATTGCACGAAATCACTTCCATGTGAGAATCCCCAATAACCGATGATAAACAGTACAGTTAATTCAAGTAAGAAGCGGATGAGTTGGTTGAGCCAGTGTTTGGACATTCTTTTTTGTTAATTGTTATTTGTTTTAAATGGGTAAGTTGCAATTAGTTTAAGGCGTCTAAGGGGTTTAAGGGGTTTAAGGGGTTTAAGGGGTTTAAGGGGTTTAAAATGTATAACGACTCATACACTTTAAACAATTTAAACCCATTAAACAATTTTAGACTTATTTAAACTAATTTAATGAGAAATTACTTCACATCCGGCTGCGGCGTATATCTCAAATACGGCTTCACCATTTTGAAACCTTTTGGAAAACGATCGGCGATCTCTTCTGTTTTGATAGCCGGCAATACAACAACATCTTCACCTTGTTTCCAGTTTGCAGGAGTTGCCACGCTATAATTTGCTGTCAATTGAAGTGAATCGATAACGCGAATAATTTCAGCGAAGTTTCTTCCTGTTGAAGCAGGATATGTGATCAACAATTTTACTTTCTTATCCGGCCCAATAATTACTACAGAACGAACAGTAAATTTATCAGCAGCGTTTGGGTCAACAAAATCAAATAATTTTGAAATTGCAAAATCCGGATCAGCGATGATCGGATAATTTACAGTTGTATTTTGTGTTTCATTAATGTCGTTGATCCAACGAAGATGCGATTCAACAGGATCCGCACTGATTGCAATCACCTTTACATTTCGCTTATCGAATTCAGGTTTCAAGTTTGCAACGCTTCCAAGTTCTGTGGTACAAACAGGAGTGAAATCGGCAGGATGAGAAAATAAAATTCCCCAGTTGTCACCGAGGTATTCGTAGAAGTTAACTTTTCCAAGTGATGTTTCTGCTGAAAAATCGGGAGCTATATCGCCAAGTCGTAGTGCCATTTTTTTAGGCGTTTAAATTTCTACGAAAGTAACGAAAACAATGAAGAAATAACAACGAAGAATGAAGAATGATTTCGGATTTCGGAATGTGTTCCAGCTTAGGCCCATTAAACTATTTAAACCAATTAAACATTTTCACCATTACATATTTAAAACGGGAGTTTAATCAACCAGCCCAGCCATCCCTATCGAGACTTCGATACTGAATCGCCTCTGCCAAATGCTCTGTCTTTATATCCTCACTTCCATCGAGATCCGCAATTGTTCGCGATACTTTCAAGATCCTATCGTATGCACGAGCTGAAAGCCCAAGTCGTTCCATCGCAGTTTTCAAAAGCGTTCTTCCGTCTTCAGTTAATTCGCAAACACTGTGAAGTAATTTAGTTCCCATTTGTGCATTTGCGTACATGCCATGCATTCCTGAAAATCGTATGGCTTGAATTTCTCTTGCGCGCACTACTCTCTCTCGAACTACTTCACTGCGTTCGCCGTTTCTTTGCGAGGTAAGTTCTTTGAAAGGGACAGGCGTAACTTCTAGATGAATGTCAATACGATCTAACAACGGACCGGAAACTTTATTCAAATATTTTTGAACGATGCCGGGACCGCATACACAATCTTTGTCGGGGTGATTATAAAATCCACACGGACATGGATTCATCGATGCTACCAACATAAAACTCGCCGGATAATCAATAGAGAATTTTGCTCGTGATATCGTTACCGTTCTTTCTTCCAATGGCTGTCGCATCACTTCAAGTACAGTTCGCTTAAATTCCGGCAACTCATCCAGAAATAATACACCATTGTGTGCAAGAGAAATTTCACCGGGCTGAGGAAAGCTACCGCCACCAACAAGAGCCACATCGGAGATTGTATGATGTGGCGAACGAAACGGTCGAACAGATACCAGTGAAGCTTCGCGACCAAGTTTACCTGCCACAGAATGGATCTTTGTTGTCTCCAATGCTTCACTCAATGTAAGCGGCGGCAATACCGTAGGAAGTCGTTTCGCTAACATGGTTTTCCCTGCACCGGGCGGTCCAATCAGAATGATGTTATGTCCGCCGGCAGCAGCAACTTCCATTGCACGCTTTATATTTTCTTGTCCGCGCACATCAGAAAAATCCAAATCAGACTTTCCTTGATTGGCTTTGAATTCTTCTTCAGCATTGACAATTACTCTTTGCAATTCTCCTTCACCATTGAAGAACTTTACTACTTCCATCAAATTTTCAACTCCATAAACATCGAGTCCTTCGACAATTCCGGCTTCTCTTGCATTTTGAATCGGCAGAATAAATCCTTTGAAGCCTTCTATCTTTGCTTGAATTGCAATTGGCAAAACTCCTTTTATTGGTTGCAAACCGCCATCGAGTGACAATTCACCCATGATGATGTACTTCTCAAGATTTGCTTGTTCGACTTGCCCGGATGCCCCAAGGATTCCGAGAGCAATGGTTAGATCATAAGCAGAACCTTCTTTACGAATATCTGCCGGAGCCATATTTACTGTCAGCTCTTGCTTCGGATAATTGAAACCGCAATTTTTCACTGCTGCAACAATTCGCTTTTGACTTTCTTTTACTGCATTGTCAGGCAGTCCGACAAGGATAAAATTAACTCCACTACTAAGATTAACTTCTATTGTAATTGTTGTAGCACTGACGCCAAATACAGCACTACCAAATGTTTTTACGAGCATGATTGATTTTCTTATTTGATCATAATTGTGGACTTTATAAATCCAAGGCAATGAAAGGCGAAAATTAGATTGAATATTTCGAAAAAGCATTCCAACAAATGACGGTTCTTTTTTGCAACAACTATTTATTGAATTGTTACATAATTATATTACCTAACCTTCAAAATATAAGTTACCTTTATCTAATACTACTTACTAAATAAGAAAATAAAACATTTAATAAAATGATCATGAAAACAAAAAAAATAATTCCGGCAATTCTAATATGCATATTCAGCTTTTCTTTTAGTGCAATTAATGCCAAAGACATAGAAGTCACAACTACCACTTTAGATGAAAATAAAAATGATTCAAAAATTGCAGCATCACTTTTAATTTCAAGATTGCACGAAATTCAAGGCATGACAAAAAGAAATCTAAGTGCTTCAGAAAAATCAGAGCTTAAACAAGAAGTAAAGCAAATCAAAAAAGAATTAACAAAGATGCAAGGAGGATTGTTTATTTCAGGAGGACTACTTTTACTTATTCTGATTTTAATAATAATCCTTTAGATAGTGAATAGTGAATAGTGAATAGTGAATAGTGAATAGTGAATAGTGAATAGTGAATAGTGAAAGGCTATCGTAGGAAATTACATTTCTAAGTCAACCTTTCGTTATTCACTATTAGTTATTAGTTCAATGCAATGTATCAATGAGTGAATAACTTTGATATGTATTTCCTGCGCACGGTCAGCGTACTCTGAATGCGGAGCTCGGATTTCTACATCGCACAACTCTGCCATCTTCCCTCCTCCTTTTCCGGTGAGTCCAACTACTTTCATTCCGCATTCTTTCGCGGCACGTATAGCTTCCAAAACATTCTTTGAATTACCGCTTGTACTTATTGCTAGAAGCACATCACTTTTTTTTCCTAAAGCTTCTACATATCTTGAAAACACAAAATCATATCCATAGTCATTTGCTACGCATGAAAGATGAGAAGGATCTGAAATACTTAAAGCCGGCAAAGCTTTTCTATTTTCCCTAAAACGACCACTTAATTCTTCTGCAAAATGCATGGCGTCGCACATACTTCCGCCATTTCCACAGCTAATAATTTTTCCGCCGGACTTAATAGAACCTGCAATCAAATCAGCAGCTGCTAAAATGCTTTCGAAATTTTTCTCATTGCCTATAAATTCTTCAAGAATATTTTCTGCTTCTGTAAAATTTGCTTTGATCTGATCCAGGTTGTTCATAGATATTTAATTTCAGTCGCGAAGGTATGAAAGAGATGAGAAAATCATGCAATTTTTTTCTTAAGGCAACACTCGGTTTTCTGCGATTCTTTGAGTTTGGAGTTTAGAGTGTGCAGTTGCCGGGCACACTCCACACTACAAACTCAAACTCAAACTTTTTTAATTGTAGTGTGAGTTTGAGTGTGGTGTGTGTGGAGGGAATAATGAGGGTCAGTACCAGTATCGGAGCCAGACGACCGGAAAAAGAAACAGCGGCTCTCCCTGCCGCTGTTCAACTCGAATAAACACCTCCATGTTGTTTAACCAAAAACTAACCATGAGATGGGTACAATATACATTGGTCATAAAGCGAATTCAATTCAATTCGGTAACGACTCTTACAGTCTTGGTAAAACAACACTTTTAGGGTGTGAGTAAAAAGATGAAAAACTACAGGTTGCCATTGATAATATCCCACTATTATCCTCTATTTTCGTTTACGAAATGGAAATTCTGCATAATTACCCCTTAAAACAGCTCAATTCCTTTGGATTGGACGTTAAAACTGATTCCTATTGCAAGGTTTCTACTTTAGACGAAATAAGAAGTTTAATAGCTAGACCGGAAGCTAAAGATCAAAACAAATTGATCCTTGGCGGTGGCAGTAATATGCTATTCAAAGGAAATTTCAATGGACTAACAATTCATAATTGCATTGAAGGAATTAGTATTGAATCGCAAGACGACGATCACGTTTTGGTTACTGCTGGTGGTGGTGTCAATTGGCATTCATTTGTGATGTATTGTGTGGCAAGAGGTTTGGGCGGAATTGAAAATCTCTCGCTTATCCCTGGCTGTGTTGGCGCTGCCCCAATTCAAAACATTGGAGCTTATGGAGTGGAGATCAAAGACACATTTAACAATTTAACTGCTGTAAGTTTAGTCGATGGCAGTATACATAAATTCAATGCAACTCAATGCAACTTCGGATATCGCGATAGTATTTTCAAGCACGAAGGGAAAAATAAATATATCATTACTGAAGTGACATTTCGTTTGACAAAGAAT